>NZ_JAVDSG010000001.1:7690146-8032793 GCF_031455225.1 Saccharothrix longispora | reverse complement strand
CGCCGGCCCGGGCTTCGGGCCGGGCGGACGTCGGCCGGCCCGTCGGCTCGGACGCGGCCGGTTCCGTCCCGACCGGCTGGACCGGGTCGGTCGACGGGGCCTGGTCGTCGGTCGCGGCGGGGGCCGACTGGTCGACCGGGGTGTCCTCCGGACCGTGCTTGATCACGGCGCCGGCGTCCCGACGGGCGCGGCGGCGCTGGCGGCGGTCGCGCTTGGCGGGTTCCGGCGCGGCCTCCTCCTCGACCACCGCGGCCGCGGCCACGGGTTCGGTCGACGCGGGGGGCTCGGCGATCGCCTCGGGCTCCTCGGCGGGCTCGACGGTCTGCTCGGCCACCGGCTCGGGGGCCTCGACCGCCTTGCCGCGGCGCGACTTGCGGCCACCGCCCTGCTGCTGTTGCTGCTGGACCTGGCCACCGCCGCCGTTGCCGCCACCGCCGCCGTTGCCGTGCGCGTGCACCGGCTCGGTGGACACGACCACGCCACGCCCGCGGCAGTGCTCGCAGGTCGTCGAGAACGCCTCCAGCAGGCCCGTGCCGACCCGCTTGCGGGTCATCTGCACGAGGCCCAGCGACGTCACCTCGGCCACCTGGTGGCGGGTGCGGTCGCGGCCGAGGCACTCGGTCAGCCGGCGCAGCACCAGGTCGCGGTTCGACTCCAGCACCATGTCGATGAAGTCGATGACGATGATGCCGCCGATGTCGCGCAGCCGGAGCTGGCGGACGATCTCCTCCGCCGCCTCCAGGTTGTTGCGCGTCACCGTCTCTTCCAGGTTTCCACCCGATCCGGTGAACTTGCCCGTGTTGACGTCGATGACCGTCATCGCCTCGGTGCGGTCGATGACCAGGTAGCCGCCCGAGGGCAGCCACACCTTGCGGTCCAGCGCCTTGAGCAGCTGCTCGTCGATGCGGTACTCCACGAACGCGTCGCTGTTGCCCACGTGCCGCCGCAACCTCTCCTGGAGGTCGGGAGCCACGTGCCGGACGTAGCCGTCGATGGTCTCCCAGGCGTCGGCGCCCTGGACCACGAGCGACGCGAAGTCCTCGGTGAACAGGTCGCGCACGACCTTGACCAGCAGGTCGGGCTCTTCGTAGAGCAGCTGCGGCGCCTGGGCCTTCGGCGTGCCCGCCTTGTCCTTGATGATCTGCCACTGCGCCTGGAGGCGGGTGACGTCGCGGCCCAGCTCCTCCTCGGCGATGCCCTCGGAGGCGGTGCGGATGATGACGCCCGCGTCCTCGGGGACGACCCGCTTGAGGATGTCCTTGAGGCGCTTGCGCTCGTTGTCGGGCAGCTTGCGGCTGATGCCCGTCGCACCGCCGCCCGGCACGTACACGAGGAAGCGACCGGGCAGGCTGATCTGCGTGGTCAGGCGGGCGCCCTTGTGGCCGACGGGGTCCTTGGTGACCTGCACCAGGACGCTGTCGCCGCTCGACAGGGCCTGCTCGATCTTGCGGGCCTTGCCCTCCAGGCCGGCCGCGTCCCAGTCGACCTCGCCCGCGTAGAGCACCGCGTTGCGGCCGCGCCCGATGTCGATGAACGCCGCCTCCATCGAGGGCAGCACGTTCTGCACGCGGCCGAGGTAGACGTTGCCGACCAGCGAACCCGAGCCGGAGGAGGTGACGAAGTGCTCGACCAGGACGCCGTCCTCCAGCACACCGATCTGGGTGCGGTCACCGCGCTCGCGGACCACCATCGTGCGCTCGACCGCCTCTCGGCGGGCCAGGAACTCGGCCTCGGACAGCACCGGGGCGCGGCGGCGGCCGGCCTCGCGGCCGTCACGGCGGCGCTGGCGCTTGGCCTCCAGCCGGGTGGAGCCGCGGACGCTGCGCACTTCGTTCTGCGCGGCCTCCGAGTCGGCCTTGTCGTCGCGGGCGTCGCGGCTGACCTCGCGGACGTGCACGACCGTGTTCGGCGGGTCGTCCTCGCTCGGGGCGGCCTCGTCGTCGGCGCCGGCCTTGCGGCGGCGACGGCGACGACGGCGACGGCTGGTGCCGCCGTCCTCGTCGGCGGAGGCGTCGTCCGCGACTTCGGTGTCCGCTTCGGCCTCGGCGGGCTCGTCGACCTGGTCCTCGTCGACACCGGCCTCGTCGCCCACGCCCTTGCCGCGGCCGCGGCCGCGGCGGCCACGGCGGCGGCGGCGGCGGCCCTCGCCCTCGTCACCGGCGTCGTCGGACGCGTCGCGATCGTCGGCGTCGTGGTCCTCGTCCTCGTCGTCGTGCTGGTCGTCGTCGTCCCGGCTCACCGGGGTCTCGACCACGACCGGCGTCGGCGGCAGGAACACCGCGGACGGCGGCGCGAACAGCGGCGTCAGCGGCGCCACGTCGCGGGCGACCGGAGCCGGTGCCTCGGTCTGCTCGTCGACCTCGCCGGTGACGATGTCGTCCCAGCTCAGCAGACTTTCCGCGACCTTGAGCGCGAGGTCTCGGCTCACGCTCGACTGCGCGCTGCGCACTGATTCGCCGAGGTCGGCGAGCGCCGCCACGACGTCCTTGCTGCTCGCGCCGAGCAGCTTGGCCAGCGCGTGCACCCGCAGCTTGGCGGGGAGGTCGCCCAGGTCCGGGTGTCCGGGTGTGGCGTTACCCCCGCCGGCGGAGCCGGCGGGCTTTTCCGTGTTCGACAATGCAGCTCCTCCGCCCCCGGGCGCGTCCCAACCGACGCGGCCGCGCAGGGGCCTCTCTTGTCCACTCACCGCCGCGGCTGGCGGCGGGAATCCTTGCCTCGCGCTGTGGCGCCCGCCCGTGGGGCGTGCGGCACAGCAGGTCCTATAACTCCTCCTCGACGACGCCGTCAGCGCCGCTCCAGCCGTCCGGTCAGACCTCCGCCGCCCTGTCAAGGGCCAGCGGGTCGACCAGGCCGCCTTCGTCGTCGAGCCGCCCCTGTGCCATCCGGGTCGCCTTCGCGGGCACCGGCGGAACCAGGTCGGCGACGACTCGGAGCGCGCTCAGCACGTCGTCGGGTCTCACGGTAGGGGTTGTCTGCCGTACGACCGTCATGAGTATCCCACACGGTTGTGACAAATCCCCGGCATCGTGTCCCGCATCGCTCGAATGCACGCCCACCTGGGCCGACACGACGGCCGGCCGCACGTCGAGCACCTTCTTGCCGTCCTTGGTCAACCGCTCGACCTCGACGGACTCCGCGGCCATCAGCGCGGAGACCGCTTCGGTCAGGTCTTCGGGCGACACGCCGGGCAGTTCCAGCCGCCACGCGCTGGCCTCGATCCGCTCGGGCAGCGTGCCGCCGCTCGACTGGACCACTTCCAGCACGTCGAGGCCGGGCGGCAGCACGGCGTCCAGCGCGACGCGCAGGGCCTCCGGGTCGACCCGGTCCACGACCTGGACCTCGACGTACTCGGCCTCGCTCGCCACACCGGTCGGCGCCGCGCCCACCCATGACACCTTCGGGTGAGGACTGAAGCCCTGGGAGTAGGCCATCGGGACGCCCGCCCGGCGCAGGGCGCGCTCGAACGTGCGTGCGATGTCGCGGTGTGACGTGAACCGCAACCGCCCGCGCTTGGCGTAGCGCAGCCGGAGCTTCTGCACCGGTGCGGCCGACGGGTTGGGCTGCTGCTGGCGACTCAGTGCTGCTCCCCTGGTTACCCGGGTGGTCCCCGATGGGGTGAGCACCCCAACGGTCCACGCTCCTACTCCAGGAGAACGGTACCGTGGACGTGCTCGGCACCGTTGCGCTTGTCTGCTCCCGTTCACCTGGTTACCGTCCGGTCGGCAGCAGTGAGTAGTGACGGATCGCCGTCGTGGCGACCGACCCGGTCGAGCCCTGGAGGTCCCCCGTGCCTCTGCTACGCCGCGTCCGAGCGGTCGCGGTCACCTCGGTGCTGCTCGCGACGGGCTGCTTCGCGGCCACCGCGGGCGCCTCGGCCGAACCGGAAGCCCCGCCGACCTCGCCGGGGTGCGTGCAGCCGGGACCGACGCTGCGCTACCTCGTGGTGTTCGAGCGCGGCACCAGCGAGCCGCTGGCGAACGCCAGGGTGGCGGGCGCGTGCGGCACCACGACGGGCTACTACCCGCAGATCGCGGTCGCGGTCGCGGTCTCCGCCGATCCCGGTTTCACCCGCCGGATGGGCGTGGAGCGCACCTACAGCGCCCAGCAGGACGGCCTGTCCAGGCGCACGGGCGCGCCGGCGCGCAAGACGAAGGACGACGAGCTGGGCGGAGCGCGCCGGACCGCGGGCGCGGTGGACCGCACCGCCGAGCAGTGGGACATGGACCTCATCCGGGCCGCCGAGGCGCACGCGGTGAGCACCGGCAGCCGGGACGTGGTGGTCGGCGTCCTCGACTCGGGCATCGACCCGACGCACCCCGACCTGGTGGGCGCGCTCGACCCGGAGCTGTCGGCGGGCTGCACGACCGGTGTGGCCGACCCGGCGCGGGCGGCGTGGTCGCCGACGACGTCGGCGCACGGCACGCACGTGGCGGGCACCATCGCGGCGGCCGACGACGGCCTGGGCACCACGGGCGTCGCGCCGGGCGTGCGGATCGCCTCGGTGAAGGTCGTGGACGACGCCGGGTTCATCTACCCCGAGTACGCGGTGTGCGGGTTCATGTGGGCCGCCGAACGGGGCATGACCATCACGAACAACAGCTACTTCATCGACCCGTGGGTGTTCACCTGCCAGAACAAGGTGGGACAGTCCGTCGTGTACGAGGCGGTGCGCCGGGCGGTGGAGTACGCGACCGCGCGCGGCGTGCTGACGGTGGCGGCGGCGGGCAACGGGGCGGCCGACCTGACCAAGCCGGGCCTGGACGCGCTGAGCCCGACCAACGCGGCACCCGAGGACGTGAAGCCGCAGCCGGTGGACAGCACGTGCCTGGTGCTGCCCGCGCAGCTGCGCAACGTCGTGGCGGTGTCGTCGATCGGTTCGGAGAAGGTGAAGGCCGGGTACAGCTCCTACGGGCTGGGCGCGGTCGACGTGACGGCGCCCGGCGGCGATCGCAAGCAGGTGCCGGACGACGCGCAGAACGGCTGCGTGCTCTCGACCGTGCCGTCGGGGTACGACTACTCGTGCGGCACGTCGATGGCCGCGCCGCACGTGGCCGGGGTGGCGGCGCTGCTGGCGTCCACGCACCCGCAGGCGGGGGCGCCGGAGCTGTCGCGGATGCTCAACGCGCAGGCGGAGACGCTGCCGTGCCCCGCCGACTACGACCTCAACGGCACGGGTGTGCAGGACGCGTTCTGCACGGGGTACTCGGAGTACAACGGCTTCTACGGCCACGGCGTGGTCGACGCGCTGGCCGCGGTGCGGGAGTGATCCCGCACCGGCCCGCGGAACGTGTGTGATGAATGTCACCCCACCAGGGGTGGGTCCCCCGACGGGTTCAGGGCTTGGTCAGCGCCGGGTTGCGCACCGGTGAGCCCTTGCCCACCGGTGCGATCGGCAGCAGCGTCCGCCCCGTCGGCCCGACCTCGATGTCCGTGCCCATCGCGGGGCACACACCGCAGTCGAAGCACGGCGTCCAGCGGCAGTCGTCCTGCTCCCGCTCGTCCAGCGCGTCCTGCCAGTCGGCCCAGAGCCACTCCTTGTCGAGCCCCGAGTCGAGGTGGTCCCAGGGCAGGACCTCCAGCTCCTCGCGCTCACGGGTGGTGAACCACGCCAGGTCCACGCCCAGCGGCTCCAGCTCGGCCGCGGCGGCGTTCACCCAGCGGTCGTAGGAGAAGTGCTCGGACCAGCCGTCGAAGCGGCCGCCCTCGCGCCACACCCGCTCGATGACGAGGCCGATGCGCCGGTCGCCGCGCGACAGCAGTCCCTCGATCAGGGACGGCTTGCCGTCGTGGTAGCGCATGCCGATGTTGCGGCCCAGCGAGCGGTCGGAGTTGACCGCGTCGCGCAGCTTGCGCAGCCGGTCGTCCACGGTCTCCGGGTCGCACTGCGCGGCCCACTGGAACGGGGTGTGCGGCTTGGGCACGAACCCGCCGATGGAGATGGTGCAGCGGACGTCCTTGCGGCCCGACACCTCGCGGCCGGCGCGGATGACGTTCTTGGCCATCTCCGCGATCTGGAGCACGTCGTCGTCGGTCTCGGTGGGCAGGCCGCACATGAAGTACAGCTTCACCTGCCGCCAGCCCGCGCCGAACGCCGCGCTGACGGTGCGGATCAGGTCCTCCTCCGACACCATCTTGTTGATGACGCGGCGGATGCGCTCGCTGCCGCCCTCGGGCGCGAACGTGAGGCCCGAGCGGCGGCCGTTGCGGGACAGCTCGTTGGCCAGGTCGATGTTGAACGCGTCCACCCGGGTCGACGGCAGCGACAGGCTCGTGTTGGTGCCCTCGTAGCGGTCGGCGAGGCCCTTGGTGACCTCGGCGATCTCGGAGTGGTCGGCGCTGGACAGCGACAGCAGGCCGACCTCCTCGAACCCGGTGGCCTCCAGGCCGCGCTGCACCATGGCGCCGATGCCCTCGATGGAGCGCTCGCGCACCGGGCGGGTGATCATGCCCGCCTGGCAGAACCGGCAGCCGCGCGTGCAGCCGCGGAAGATCTCGACGCTCATCCGCTCGTGGACGCTCTCCGCGAGCGGCACCAGCGGCTGCTTCGGGTACGGCCACGCGTCGAGGTCCATCGTGGTCCGCTTGAACACCCGGTAGGGCACGCGCTCGCGGTTGGGCACGACCCGCTGGATGCGGCCGTCGGACAGGTACTCGACGTCGTAGAACCGCGGCACGTACACGCCGCCGGTCTCGGCGAGCCTGGTCAGGACCTCGTCGCGGCCGCCGGGGCAGCCCTCGGCCTTCCAGCGGCGGACGATGTCGGTGATCTCCAGGACGGCTTCCTCGCCGTCCCCCAGCACCGCCGCGTCGACGAACGCCGAGATCGGTTCCGGGTTGAACGCCGCGTGACCACCGGCCACCACGATCGGGTGAGCCTCGGTGCGGTCGGCGGCGTGGACCGGGATGCCGGCCAGGTCGAGCGCGTTGAGCATGTTCGTGTAGCCGAGCTCGGTGGCGAAGCTGACGCCGAACAGGTCGAACGCGCCGACGGGCCGGTGGCCGTCCACGGTGAACTGCGGCACGCCGTGCTCGCGCATGAGCGCTTCCAGGTCGGGCCACACGGCGTAGGTCCGCTCGGCCAGCACGTCCGGCTGCTCGTTGAGGACCTCGTACAGGATCATGACGCCCTGGTTGGGCAGCCCGACCTCGTAGGCGTCCGGGTACATCAGGGCCCACCGCACGGCGGCGGCGTCCCAGTCCTTGACGGTCGCGTTGAGCTCCCCGCCGACGTACTGCACCGGCTTGGACACCCTCGGCAGGAGGGGTTCCAGGGCGGGGAAGACCGACTCGACACTCACGCGTCCCAGGGTAACGGCACCGCCGGCGGCGGTCCGAACAGCGGGTCCGCCTCAGGTCAGCAGCAGCCTGCCGAGCCGCCGGGACGCGACGGCCACCCCGACGACGGCCATCACCGCGAAGTAGGCGACGTGCCCGAGGTCGGCCCAGGCGACGTTCCCGGTGGTCAGACCCCTGGTCAGCTCGATCGCGTGGTACAGCGGGGTGCACCGCACGACCGCCTGCAACCAGCCCGGGTACACCGACAGCGGGTAGAACGTGGTCGAGAACAGGAACAGCGGCAGCACGGCCAGCTGCACCAGGTCGAAGTCGTGCCACGAACGCATGAACGTGGCCGCGGCCATGCCGACCGCCGCGAACGCCACCGCGACCAGCAGGCACACCGGCAGCGCCAGCAGCGCCCACGGCGAGTCGACCAGGCCGAACGACAGCATCACCACGAGGAACCCGCCCGAGTACAGGCCGCCGCGGATCAGGCACCACGTGGCCTCGCCCAGCGCGATGTCGACCGGTCCCATCGGGGTGGCCAGCACCGCGTCGTAGACCTTCGCGTACTTGAACTTGAAGAACAGGTTGAACGTCGCGTCGAACACCGCGCCGTTCATCGCCGAGGCGGCGAGCAGGGCGGGCGCGACGAACGCGGCGTAGCCGATCGGCCCGTCCGGCCCCTGGACGGTCCCGACGAGCCGCCCGAAGCCGAAGCCGAGGGAGAGCAGGAAGAACAGCGGCTCGAAGAACCCGGACACCACGGCGAGCCAGGCACGCCGGTTGACCACGTAGGCGCGTTCGACCAGGGCGTGCGAACGGCCCGCGTACAGGCCGGGCGGGACCAGCCGGAACAGCAGGCCGCGGGTCGTCCCCGACGCGGCGCGGTCGAGGGTGCGGGTCATCGGGTCAGCCTCCGGTGGAAGTGGCGGCGACCCAGCACGACGCCCGCGGCCACCATCGCGGCCAGGTAGGCGACGTGGCCGAGGGCGGGGAGCACACTGAGGGTGCCGAACGCGGCGCCGCGGGCCAGCTCGATGCCGTGCCACACGGGGGTGAGCCAGGCCAGCGGGTGCAGCCAGGCGGGCAGTTGGTCGAGCGGGAAGAACGCGCCGGTGAACAGGGTCATCGGCATCAGCAGGAACCGGTAGAGCGAGTTGAACGCGTCCGGCTTCTGCCTGGTGGCGGTGAAGGCGATCACGGGCGCGCTGAACGCCATGCCGGCGAGCACCGCGAACGGCACCGCCCACAGCGCGGCGGGGGTGGTGACGGCGCCCAGGGCGGTGGCGACGGCCAGGAACACCAGCGTGCTCGTGGTCAGCCGCAGCGCGTTCCACAGCAGCCGGCCGTGCAGGACCTGCGCGGGCGTGATGGGGGTGGCGACGATCCCGACGTAGGTCTGCTGCCACTTGAACGCCGAGAACACCGCCCACGTCGACTCGAACATCGCGTTCTGCACGGCGGTGAGCACCAGCAGCGCCGGCGCCAGGAACACCACGTACGGGTGACCGCCGGTCGCCGGGCCGGCCTGCACCTGCGAGCCGAAGCCGAGGCCCATGGCCAGCAGCATCAGCACCGGTTGGAGGAAGTTGGAGATCACCGTGGCGCGCCAGTTGCGGCGGTACCACACCCAGTGGCCCTCCACGGTGAGGAACGCGGCCCGCAGCGGGCCGGTCACGTGCCCGGCCATCAGTCGACCAGCGTCCGGCCGGTGAGGCGCAGGAACACGTCCTCCAGCCCGGAGCGGCGCACGAGGCTCGACACCGGCCGCACGCCCCGCGCGTGGGCCGCGGACAGGGCCGCCTCGCCGTCGTCGGCGTAGACCAGGACCCGGTCCGGCAGCACCTCGACCCGCTCCCCCAGGTCGCGCACCGGTCCGGGGTCCTGCTCGCCGGGCGGGAAGCGCAGTTCGAGGACCTCGCGGGTCGAGTGGCGGCGGATCAGCTCGCCGGGCGCCCCCTCGGCGGCGATCCGGCCTCCGTCCATCACCACGAGCCGGTCGCACAGCTGCTCGGCCTCGTCCATGTAGTGCGTGGTGATGATGAGCGTGACGCCGGACTGCTTGAGCCGGAACAGCCGGTCCCACAGCAGGTGGCGGGCCTGCGGGTCGAGGCCGGTGGTGGGTTCGTCGAGCAGCAGCAGCTCCGGGTCGTTGACCAGGGAGCGGGCGATCGTGAGCCGGCGCTTCATACCGCCGGACAGCGGTTCGACCTCGGCGTCGGCGCGGTCGGCGAGCTGGGCGAACTCCATCAGCTCCACCGCCTTGGCCCGCACCGCGGCGCGCGACAACCCGAAGTAGCGGCCGTAGACCTCCAGGTTCTGCCGCACGGTCAGCTCGGTGTCGAGGTTGTCCTGCTGCGGCACCACGCCCAGCCTCGCGCGGATCTTCGGGCCGTCCACGTCCGGGTCCATGCCGAGGACGGTGAGGTAGCCGCCGGTGCGCGGGGAGACGCAGGAGACCATGCGCATGGTGGAGGACTTGCCCGCGCCGTTGGGGCCCAGGAAGCCGAACGCCTCCCCCGGCCTGACCTCCACGTCGATGCCGCGCACGGCCTCGAACGCGCCGAACCTCTTGGTGAGTGCCTTGGCTTCGACGAGGGGCGTCACGTCGATCACGGTAGCGGTGGGGTCCGACGACGCAGGGGTGGTTTTCCTCCGCGCGGGCGCCATTCCCGCGATCACCGTCCCGGGGGGGACGGCGCGGGCACCCGCGTCGGGATCGGTCGGCACGCGAACGGCCCGGAACCGCGGGGGTTCCGGGCCGTTCGAGGCGTCGCTCAGAGGTTCGGGAACCAGAGCTTGATCTCGCGCTCCGCCGACTCCGGCGAGTCCGAGCCGTGGACCAGGTTGAACTGGACCTCCAGGCCGAAGTCGCCGCGGATCGTGCCGGGGGTGGCCTTCTCGACCGGGTCGGTGCCGCCGGCCAGCTGGCGGAACGCGGGGATGGCACGGGTGCCCTCCACCACCAGCGCGACCAGCGGGCCGCCGGTGATGAACTCGACCAGGTCGCCGAAGAACGGCTTGCCGTCGTGCTCGGCGTAGTGCTGCTCGGCGGTCGCGCGGTCCACGGTGCGCAGTTCGAGGGCGGCCAGGTGCAGGCCCTTGCGCTCGATGCGGGAGATGACCTCGCCGACCAGGCCTCGGCTGACGCCGTCGGGCTTGACCAGGACCAGGGTGCGCTCGCTCACGGCGGTCAGTACTCCTTCGTACGGGATTGTGCAACTGGGGTCCAGGGTAACGGTGGCCGGCACACTGCCCACCGTGACCACCGGGAACGACCACACCGGCGGGGGTGGCGCGGGGTCGGCGCTGACCGGGGCCGCCCTGCTGTTCGTGCTGCTGCGACTCCTGGCGGTGTCGCACTACGACTGGCACACCGCGTTCGCGCTGCTGCACACGCTGGACCTGGAGGACGCGCCGGGGTTGTTCCTGGGGACGTTCATGGCCGATTCGCGGATCAGCAGCGCGCTGCTCGTGCTGATGGTGCCGCTGACGGTGTTCTACGCGGTGGGCACGCGGTCGCGCGCGGCGCCGTTGGCGACGGCGGTGCTGGTGGCGTTCCTGGTGGCGCACGTGCTGACCTACCACCGCTGGTGGGTGCCGGTGGGCGCGGTGGTGCTCACGGTGCTGGTGGTGGTCGTCGAACGGCTGCGCCGTCGTCCCGGCCTGACCGGGGTGGTGACGTTCGTGCTGCGCCGCTTCGGGTACGTGGTGGGCGCGGTGGCGCTGGTCGTCGCGGCGCTGGTCGCCACGCCGTGGGTGCCGCTGGAGCGCATCGGGACCGACGAGCCGTTCGAGGGGTACGTGATGGAGACCAGCCCGGGGTTCCTGAAAGTCCTCGGCGCGCAGGAGCGGGAGTTCCGCATCCTGCGCGCCGAGGACGTCCGGTCGCGCACCGAGCTCGCCGACCACTGACGGGCACCGACCACCGAGCGCCGACGAGCGCCGACCGCTAGCGGGTCAGGACCACCACCGAACGGGGCGGGACGGTGACCGCGCCGCCGGCCGCGGTGGCCTTGTCGGTGCTCAGGGCGTGGGTGGTCCAGTCCCCCGCGACGGCGGCGGACTTCGCCACCGGGTACGGGTTGACCACGACCAGCACGCCGTCCAGCGCCGGGTCGACGTCCGGGCCGACCGTGTCGTCCAGGTGCGCGACGACGAGACCGGGTTCGGCGGCCGGGAACGACAGCTTCCGCTGCACGAGCGCCGCGTCGTTCAGGCTGAACAGCGGCGACGACCTGCGGATGCGCAGCAGTTCCAGGGTGTTGCCCACGGCCGTGCGCATGTCCGCCGACGACGGCTTCAGCGCGGCGTTCGCGAGCAGCGGCGCGGCGTGGGGCCACTTGTCCCGGTTGTCGGGGGCCGGCGGGAGGCCGCGGCCGAACCCGTTGTCCCGCAACGACGGGTCGTAGCGGTTGAACCAGTCGCCGGAGTCGTAGCTGTTGCGGTCCAGCGACTTGGAGCGCAGGAACTCCGCCCCGGCGTGCAGGAACGGCTGGCCCTGCCCGAGCAGCACGGGGGCGAGCGCCACCTTCTGCATCCGCACCCGGTCCGCCGGCGACGTGCCGACGGGCAGCTTGAACGTCTGAGAGTCGTGCAGCGTCTCGTTGTCGTGCGCGTCGACGTAGGTGATCACGTCGGCCGGCCCGCCCGCGTACCCGGCGGGTGAGCCGTTGTACGTCACGTCACGGCCGGCGACCGTGCCGCCCGACGTCGACTCGAACCGGTAGGACGCCATGTTGCCCGCCATGCCCAGCTTCACCAGGTCGGTGTAGTCGGCCAGGCGCGCGGCCACGTCGCCGTTGGCCGGGGAGTCGTTGAGGTCGCCCGCGAGGCCCGACCCGAGGCCCTGCACGCGCGGGTCCTCGTCGAACGGCCCGCCGCCGCGCACGGCGTCGCGCAGCCGGTCGCTGAACGTGCCGATGCCGGTGCCCGCCATGTTCGCCTGGGTGGCCTGCTCGAACCGGGCGTTGCCGGCGACCTCGCCGAAGTCCCAGCCCTCGCCGTAGATGCGGATGTCGCGGCCGTCCACGCCGTCGCGCTCGACGGTGAGGGCGTCCAGGGCGGCCCGCACGGCGAGGACGTTCGCCTTGGGGTGGTGGCCCATCAGGTCGAACCGGAACCCGTCGACCTTGTACAGCTTCGCCCAGCGCACCGCGGAGTCCACGACGAGCTTGCCCATCATGGCGTTCTCGGTGGCGGTGTTCGCGCAGCACGTGGAGTTGGCGACGGTGCCGTCGAGGTTCAGCCGCTGGTAGTAACCCGGAACCACCTTGTCGAGCACCGACGTCGCGGCGTCACCGGAGGCGGCGGTGTGGTTGTAGACCACGTCCACCACCACGCGGTTGCCGTTGGCGTGCAACGACTTCACCATCTCGCGGTACTGCTTCGAGCGCGCCCACCCGGTCTGGGCGTCGTCCGTGGCGTAGGAGCCCTCGGGCACGTCGTAGTGGAACGGGTCGTAGCCCCAGTTGAAGCCGTCCTCCGCCGCCGCCTCCGCGACGCACGCCTGCTGCGCCTCGGACGCCGGGGGCAGCGAGCCCAGGTCGCAGGCGGGTCGTCGCTGGTCGGCGCGCTTCTCGGGGATGGTGGCGATGTCGAAGGTGGGTAGCAGGTGCACGGTGTCCAGCCCGGCCTCGGCGAGCTGCCGCAGGTGCGTCATGCCGGTGGACGAGCGGTGCGTGAACGCCTTGTAGGTGCCCCGGTCGGCGGCGGGCACGGACTCGTCGCCGATGGAGAAGTCCCGCACGTGCAGCTCGGTGACGCCGTGCTCGGTCGGGTCGTCGCCGAGGCCGCGCGCCACCTCCGACGCCCAGCCCTCGGGCATCGTGCGGGCGTCGCCCAGGTCGGCGAACTGCGAGTGCGTCGAGTCCACCGCGAGGGCCACCGAGTACGGGTCGGTCACGCTGACCGTGCGCCCGGCGACCGTGACCTCGTAGAGGTAGTACTTGTCCTTCCACCTCCCGGACGCCGACCACGAGCCGGACGCGTCGTCCCGGACGAGGTCCACGGTGCGGACGGGGTCGCCGGCGGGCCGGTCGTAGAGCTTGAGCTTCACCGACGACGCGGTGGGCGCCCACAGGCGCGTGGTGACGTCGGCACCGGCGAACGTCGGCCCGTAGGCCAGGCCGGTCGCGGCGGCGGCGAACCGGTCGTCCAGGACGCCCGCGACCTGCACGCCCGTGCGGTGGCGCAGCCCGCCGCCGGAGTCGACGTGCACGGCGGAGAGCCTGCCGCGCAGCGCCTCGTCCACCCGGCCGGTGTCGGCGGCGCGGACCTCGAACACCGGCTTGCCCCGCAGGTGCGGGAACTTCTCGGGCACGGCCTCGGTCGACGGGTCGAGCCGCAGCACCTTGCCGTCGTACTCGATGCGGTAGCCGTCGGAGGCGACGACCGGCACGTCCCACACGACGAGGTCCTTCGTCACCCAGATCGCCTTGGCCTTGGTGAGGTCGTCCTCCACGGCCTCGCCGCCGGACGGGGGCAGCACGTAGGAGATCGAGCCGTCGGCCTTGGTGGAACCGGACACGTACCAGACCTCGTGCCCGGTGCCGGAGACGTCGAGGAACTGGTCGGGCCCCGGGTCCTTGGCGTCGCCCTTGTGGATGATGTTGCTCAGCCCCGGCGCACCGGGTTGGAGGGCGACGGACCAGTAGGCGCCGAAGCCGTCCGCGCCGTCGGGCACGCGCGACTGGTTCCAGCCGGGGCTCGGTTCCAGCGACCCCGTCCAGTGGTACAGCGTCCAGCCGGCGTAGTCGCCGTCCGGGCGGTTGTAGTGGATGACGGCGCGGTTCTCGGCGGCGGCGAGGCTCGCGTGCACCTCGCCCCCGGCGACCCAGGCGTGACCGGCGGTGCGGCCGGTGGCCTCGACGACGCCGTCGCGCACCACGGAGAACTCGACCGGGGACGTCGTCGGGATCGTCGCGACTCCCCCGGTGAACGGGTGGTCGGTCGTGCCGACCCGCGCGACGAGGCCCGTCGCGTCACCGGTGTGCGTGACGACGGCCCGACCGGTGGCCGCGACCTCGGTGGGGTGCACGGCGGTCCGCCCCTGCGCGAGCCACACCTGCGGCGTCGCGCCCGGGTCGACGAACCGGTCGCCGTCGGTGTCCTTCTCGTCGCCCTTGTGCGCGATCAGGCCGACCGACCGCGCGCCCGGCTTCAGCTTCACCCAGGCGAACCGGCCGTACGGGGTCTCCCCCGCGAACGGCAGCGGCGCGTCCCACGTGGGGGCGCTCTCCACGTCGCCCCACACGTGCAGGCCCCAGCCCGCGTAGTCGCCCGCCGGGCGGTTGTAGTGCACGACCAGCCAGTCCGAGGACGTCGCGCCCGGCGGTTCGACCGGCGGCGCGGCGACCAGCCCGACCGTCGCGCCGTCCGCGCCCAGCGCGCCCCGCGCGTCCTTCGCGACGACCCTGACCTCGACGTCCTTGCCGACCGCCGCGCCCGGCAGGGACGCCAGGTCGGCGAACGCGCGGTACGGCGCGGCGTCGTCGGTGCCGATGACCTGCCAGTCGCGCTCGCCCGCGACCCGCGCGGCGAACGTGGCCTGCGCGTACGGGGAGGTGACGCCGTCGGCGCGCAGCTCCACCCGGTCGTCCAGCACGGTGCCGGCGGGCGGCACGACCAGCGTCGGCGCGGGCGCGGCGGACGGCAGCCTGCCCGTGCCCTTCAGCACGAGGGCGGACAGCGCGGGCACGGTCACGGTGACCTTGCCGTCCTTCGCGTTCACCTGCGACCCGGCCGACGGCCACACGGGCCGGTAGCCGGCGCCGGACGCGGGGACCTCGACGGTGGCGGGCGCGGTGCCCGCGTTGGCGACCACGAGGTGCTCGACCTGCCGGTCCCGGGCGGTGCGGCTGAACGCGAGCACGTCACCCCGGGCCAGGCGCAGTGCCTGGTTGCCGTCGCGCCACACCGGGTCGGCGTCGACGAACCCGGCCAGCGCCTTGAGCTGCCGGTACAGCGGGTGGTCGGTGCGGAAGTTGTCGACCGCGCCGGTCCGGTCGCTGCCGATCAGCTGCTCGGCGGCGTACTCCGGGGTCTTCGAGGCGAACATGTCCTGCCGGGCGTCCTTGTCGCCGCCCGCGCCCGCGAAGCCCTGCTCGTCGCCGTAGTAGACGACCGGGTTGCCGCGCCACAGGTACATGAGGGCGTTGCCCAGCTCCAGCCGGTCCAGCAGCTCCGCCTCGGACGCGCCGGGCCGCTTCTCCCCCACCATCCACGCGATGCGGCCCATGTCGTGGTTGCCCAGGAACGTGGGCAGCGAGGAGGCGTTCGAGTCGGCGTCGGTGTAGCGGTCGTCGTCGACGAGCACCTCGGCGAGCCGCTCCGCGCCGCCGCCGGACAGGAACGTCGCCGCTCCGCTCTGGAACGGGAAGTCCAGCGTCGCCTGCATGCGGCCCTCGGTGGTGTAGCGCGAGGTGAAGGCGGGGTCGGCGTCGAAGACCTCGCCGAAGACGAAGAAGTCCCGCTTGCCGCGCATCTCCGCGTACCGCTGCACGTGCGGCGCGAGCGCCTGCCAGAACTCCATGTTGACGTGCTTGACGGTGTCGACGCGGTAGCCGTCGATGCCGAGCGTGTCGATCCAGCTGGTGAAGATCCGCTTCATGCCCCTGACGACCGTCGGGTGCTCGGTCATCAGGTCGTCGAGGCCGTGGAAGTCGCCGTACTCGGCCGACTCGCCGCTGAACGTCGAGTCGCCCCGGTTGTGGTAGAGCGACGGGTCGTTCAGCCACGCCGGGGTCTTCTGCCCCCGCACCACCGGCGTGTACGGCCCGGTGATCTCCGGGAAGTCCTCCCGCCCCGCGATGGCGGAGATGTCGACCGGGTTGCCGCGCTCGTCCAGGTAGGGCTCGGCGCCCGTGCTGACGTAGTCGTACTCGCCCTCGGCGTGCCCGATCAGGTCGGCGGTGTGGTTCGCGACGATGTCGAAGAACACCTTGATGCCGCGCCGGTGCGCGTCCCGGATGAGGTGCCGCATGTCGTTGGTGGTGCCGAAGTGCGGGTCGAGCCGGGTGAAGTCGGTGGTCCAGTAGCCGTGGTAGCCGGCGGACACGTCGGTGCCGGAGCCCTGCACCCACCGGTTGCGGAACATCGGGGTCAGCCAGATCGCGGTGATCCCCATGCCGTCCAGGTAGTCGATCCTGTCGCGTAGGCCCTTGAGGTCGCCGCCGTGGTAGAAGCCCTTGTCAGCGGGGTCGAAGCCGGTGGTGAGCCGATCGGCGGCCGACGTGCCGCCCCGGTCGTTGCGCGGGTCGCCGTTGGCGAACCGGTCGGGCATCACGAAGTAGAACCGCTCTCCCCTCAGGTCCTCGCGCAGGGCGTCCCGGGCGAGCGAGCGGTCCCCGGAGCGGGTGCCGGGCGCGACGTCGACGACCGAACCGACGGCGAGCCGCCCGGCCGCCTCGGCCCGTTCGGCGACCGCCGGGGGTGGTGTGAACGGCACAACTGCCAGGGCGATGAGCGCGGCGACGGCCCGACGCATCGCGACCTCCTTGTCGCAAGTTCTTGCAACCCGCCCCGGCACGGACGGCGGGGCGGGTTGCACAAAACCACGACAATCCCGGTCGAACAAGCCCCAGACGGCTGCAACTCCTTGCAGGACCTTGCGAGTTCGGCTCGGCAGGGCCGGCGCTCTCGTGGTCCTCCGCGGTGAAACGAACGGCGCGCCGCCGCGATGCACACGTCATGTGCCGAGGCCGCCGGCCCGCGTCCACGCTCGCTCGGCCGGCGATAGCGTTCCGGTCGAATCGGAATCGAAGCGGATCGAGGAGGAACAGCGGTTGAGCACGGTGTACCGGGAAGAGGTGCCCGCGCACCTGATGACGGTGGCGCAACTGCGGTCGTCGGGGAGGCGACCGCGCGACCCCGGTGTCGCCAGTGGGTGGCTGGAGCGGGTGTTCGAGGGCGACGTGTGGCGCACGCCGCTCTACGACGCGCGGTCGGCCAGGCCGTTGCCGGCTCCCGCCCGACCCCCGGCACCCCCGTCGACCGCGTCGGTCACCGCCCCGTCGTCACGGGCCGGGGCCGCCGCGTGGGCCCGTGACGTCCTGCGGGCCCGTGACGCGGTGGTGCTGGACACCGAGCTGACCGACTTCGCGGGCCGCGTCATCGAGGTCGCCGTGCTGTCCGTCGACGGCACCGTGCTGCTGAGCACCCTGGTCGATCCCGCGGGCGCGCCGATCAACCCCCACGCGCAGCGCAAGCACGGCATCTCCCCGGCCGTGCTGGCAGGTGCGCCGACGATGGCGCAGGTGTGGCCGCGGCTGGAGGAGGCCCTGCGGGACAAGGTGGTGATCGCGTGGAACGCCCCCTTCGACCAGGCGCGGTTGCGCGACGAGCACCAGCGGGTCGTCGGCGCCGCCGCGCTGCCCGAGTGGTTGGCACGGCCGTGGGAGTGCGCGATGCGCCGGCACGCCGCCTGGGTCGGCGAGTCGAACGGCCGGGGCAGCGGGTATCGCAACCACAAGCTGGAGGGCGGCCACCGCGCCGAGGGCGACTGCCGGGCCGTGCTGGACCGGCTGCGGCAGATGGCGTCCACGACGCCGGGTGGGGCCGCCCGGGTCGAACCGGCGCCGGTCGACGAGTCGGACGGCGAGCACCACCACCACTGGCAGGGCACCCGGCAGGGCACGGCTCTGGACGACTGGATCAGGATCGCGCCGGGGCGGATCTGCGGCGAGATCGCCGGAGCCGCGGACGGCGGCCCCTCCGAGGACGACGGGGTGGATGCCTTCTACGGCGTCGACCACACCGCCCGCTGCGTGCCCGACGCCGTGTGCCGGACCGTCCTGCGGCTGGCCGACGGGGATCGGTTCGACGAGGCGATGCGGCTGGTCGAGGAGCACGTCCTCGCGCCGTGAGACCGCGTCCGCGCCCCGCCGGGCTACTGCTTCTCCGAGGGCTGCTGGCTGGGCAGGCGGCCTTCCGCCATGCGCTTCGCCACGTCCCGCCGCAGCCACAGCAGGTACACCCACACCAGCGAGAAGACGATGCCGATCGCGCCCAGGGCGGTCAGCGCGAACCACGACGCGATCATCACCACGTGCAGCGCGACGATCACGTACACCGCCCACCCGCGCTTGAGGACGGCGCAGGTGGCGATGAACGCGACGATCAGACCGAGCACGAGGTAGCCGGTGCCCGTGCCGATGCCGCCACCCAGCTTGGCCACCACGGGCAGCGCCAGGGCGACGACGATCGCCTCCAGGACGAGCGTGCCCGCCATGATGCCCCGGAAGGACTTCATGGGGTCCTTCTTCGGCGCGGGGGGCGGGGACGGGGCGGCCGGGGTGGTCACGCGGGCTCCTTGCCGAAGAGGGCGCGGGCCTCGCCCGCGGTGACGACCGAGCCGGTGACGATCACGCCGCCGCCGGAGACGGTGTCGCCGTCGTCGTTCTCCTCGGCCAGTCTCACGGCTTCCTCGACGGCGTCCACGAGGTGCGGCTGGACGACCATGCGGTCCTCGCCGAAGATCGAGACGGCCACGCCCGCCAGCAGGTCCGGGTCCATCGCGCGGGGCGAGGAGTTGGCGGTCAGGACCACCTCCTGCACGACCGGTTCCAGGGCCGACAGGATGCCCACGGCGTCCTTGTCGTCCATCACGCCGACCACGGCGACGAGCTTGCGGAAGCCGAACTCCTCGTCGAGCGCCTTGGCGAGCGCTTCGGCGCCGTGCGGGTTGTGGGCGGCGTCGACGAGGACCGTCGGGGCCGCCCGGACGCGTTCGAGGCGGCCCGGGGAGGCGACCGTGGCGAACGCCTCGCGCACCGCCTCCACGTCGAGCTGCCGGTCGGAGCCCGCGCCGAAGAAGGCTTCCACGGCGGCCAGGGCGAGCGCGGCGTTGGCGGCCTGGTGCGCGCCGTGCAGGGGCAGGAACACGTCCTCGTAGACGCCGCCGAGGCCCTGGAGCCGCAGCACCTGCCCGCCGACGGCGATGTCGCGGCGGAGCACCCCGAACTCGGAGCCGGCGCGGGCGACGCTGGCGTCGACCTCGGCGACCCTGCGCAGCAGCACCTGCTCGACGGCGGGGTCCTGCTCGGCGAGCAGCGCCACCGCGCCGGGCTTGATGATCCCGGCCTTCTCCTCGGCGATGCCGGCGAGGTCACTGCCCAGGTACTCGACGTGGTCGAGGCCGATGGGGGTGATGACCGCGATGCGGCCGTCGGCGATGTTGGTGGCGTCCCAGGACCCGCCCATGCCGACCTCGACGACGGCGACGTCGACGGGCGCGTCGGCGAACGCGGCGAACGCCATGCCGGTGAGCACCTCGAACTTGCTCATCGGCACGTCGCCGCGCGCGTCGACCATCGAGAGGTACGGCTCGACGTCGCGGTAGACCTCGACGTAGCGCTCGGGGCTGATGGGCGCGCCGTCGATCGAGATCCGCTCGGTGGCCAGCTGGAGGTGCGGGCTGGTGTACCGGCCGGTGCGCAGGCCGATGCGCGTGAACAGCGCGTCGACCATCCGGGAGGTGGACGTCTTGCCGTTGGTGCCGCCGATGTGCACGACGGGGTAGCCGCGCTGGGGGTCGCCGAGGAGGTCGGCGAGCGCCTGGACGCGGGTGAGGGTGGGTTCGAGCTTGGTCTCGGGCCAGCGGGTGTTCAGCTCGGACTCGACCTGCCGGAGGTCGTCGAGGCCGGCCGCGTCGTGCCCGCTCACGACTGGGGGAGGGTGTCGAGGCGGGCGTGGATGCGGTCGATCTCGGCGTTGGCCGCCGCCAGGCGGGTCTGGATCTTGGCGACCACGTCGGCGGGCGCCTTGGCGAGGAACGCCTCGTTGCCGAGCTTGCCCTCGCACTGGGCGCGTTCCTTCTCGGCGACGCCGAGGTCCTTGGCGAGGCGCTTGCGCTCGGCGGCGACGTCGATGGTGCCGGACAGGTCCAGCTCGACCTTGACGGTGCCCTGCGGCAGGCCGACGTCGAGGGACGCGGAGGCGTTGAAGCCGTCCTCGGGTTCGGTCATGCGGGTGAGGGCGCGGACGGCCGGCACCTGGTCGGCGAGGTCGACGCAGCAGGCGCCGCGCACCTTGCCGGCGACCTTCTGGGCGGGCTTGAGGCCCTGGTCGGAGCGGAACCGGCGGATCTCGGTGACGAGCTTCTTCAGGCCCTCGACGCGCTGGGCGGCCACCTCGTCCCGCTCGACGCCGCTGGGCGCGGGCCACTCGGCGACGACGACGGACTCGCGGCCGGTGAGCGTGGTCCACAGGGTCTCGGTGATGAACGGCGTGAGCGGGTGGAGCAGCCGCAGCACGACCTCCAGCACGTGGCCGAGGACCGCCTGGGTGGCCTCGGCGCGGGCGCCGCCCTCGGCGAGCTGGACCTTGGCGAGTTCGAGGTACCAGTCGCAGAACTCGTCCCACGTGAAGTGGTAGAGGGCTTCGCTGAGCTTGGCGAACTGGAAGGACTCGAACTGGCCGTCGACGTCGGTGACGAGCTGGTCGAGGAGGTCGAGGATCCAGCGGTCGGCGTCGGTGAGCCGGTCGCGGGCCGGCACGGGGCGGGCGACGGTGGCGCCGTTGTTGAGGGCGAACCGGGAGGCGTTCCACAGCTTGGTGGTGAAGTTGCGGGAGCCGGCGGCCCACTCCTCGGCGATGGCGAGGTCGGAGCCGGGGTTGGCGCCGCGGAGCAGGGTGAAGCGGGTGGCGTCGGCGCCGTAGGAGTCCATCCAGTCGAGCGGGTCGATGCCGTTGCCGCGCGACTTGGACATCTTCTTGCCGTGCTGGTCGCGGATGAGACCGTGCAGGAAGACGTGGTCGAACGGCTGGACGCCGTCCATGGCGTAGAGGCCGAACATCATCATCCGGACGACCCAGAAGAACAGGATGTCGTAGCCGGTGGACAGGACGCTGGTCGGGTAGAACTTGGCCAGGTCGTCGGCGGAGTCGGGCCAGCCGAGGGTGGAGAAGGGCCACAGGCCGGAGGAGAACCAGGTGTCGAGGACGTCCTCGTCCTGGCGCCAGCCCTCGCCGGCGGGGGGCTGCTCGTCGGGGCCGACGCAGACGACCTCGCCGTTCGGGCCGTACCAGACGGGGATGCGGTGGCCCCACCACAGCTGGCGGGAGATGCACCAGTCGTTGAGGTTGTCGACCCAGTCGAAGTAGCGCTTGGCCAGCTCGGGCGGGTGGATGGTGGTGCGGCCGTCGCGCACGGCGCCGGAGGCGGCCTCGGCGAGCGGCGCGACCTTGACCCACCACTGCATGGACAGGCGGGGCTCGATGACGGTGTCGCAGCGCGAGCAGTGGCCCACGGAGTGCTTGTAGGGGCGCTTCTCGGCGACGATGCGGCCCTGCTCGCGCAGCGCGGCGACGACGGCGGGGCGCGCCTCGAACCGGTCGAGGCCCTCGAAGGGGCCCTTGGCGGTGATGTTGCCGAGGCCGTCCATGACGGTGAGGGCGGGCAGGCCGTGGCGCTGGCCGATCTCGAAGTCGTTGGGGTCGTGGGCGGGGGTGACCTTGACGGCGCCGGTGCCGAACTGGGGGTCGACGTGCTCGTCGGCGACGACGGGCACGTGGCGGCCGGTCAGGGGGACCTCGACCTCGGTGCCGATGAGGTGCCGGTAGCGCTCGTCCTCGGGGTGCACGGCCACGGCGGTGTCGCCGAGCATGGTCTCGGCGCGGGTGGTCGCGACGACGATGGACCTGTCGCCGGAGCCGTAGCGGATGGAGACGAGCTCGCCGTCGTCCTCGGAGTGGTCGACCTCGATGTCGGACAGCGCGGTCCGGCAGCGCGGGCACCAGTTGATGATGCGCTCGGCGCGGTAGATGAGGCCGTCGTCGAACAGCTTCTTGAAGATCGTCTGGACGGCCTGGGACAGGCCCTCGTCCATGGTGAAGCGGGTGCGGCTCCAGTCGACGCCGTCGCCGAGGCGGCGCATCTGGCCGAGGATGCGGCCGCCGACCTCCTCGCGCCACTCCCAGACGCGTTCGAGGAACTTCTCGCGGCCGACGTCGTGGCGCGACTTGCCCTCGCCGGCGAGGGCGCGCTCGACGGCGGTCTGGGTGGCGATGCCCGCGTGGTCGGTGCCGGGCAGCCACAGGACCTCGTAGCCCTGCATGCGCCGGCGGCGGCTGAGGGCGTCCATGATGCTGTGGTTGAGGGCGTGGCCCATGTGGAGGCTGCCGTTGACGTTGGGCGGCGGCAGGACGATGGAGAACGGCGGCTTGTCGCTGGTGGCGTCGGCCGTGAAGTAGCCGCGCTCGACCCACCGCTCGTACAGCCCGGCCTCTACCTCGGCCGGGTTCCAGGCCGGCGGGAGTTCGGTGCGCTGGGGTGCGGTGGGGGTCTCAGTCACGGTCGAAGTCTACGGAGGGCCGGCTATCGACTTCTCACCAGATAGCTGGTACCGCCACCGACGTGTGGTGCCGCACCCCCGTCGGGTCGGGTTGAGCAGGGGCTCGTGCCGGCGCGGGCGGCCGGGGCACCGGTGGGGCGGCACCGGGTCGGCCGGGGGTCGCCGGCACCGGGACGTGTCGACTTCGCGGCGATTTCCTGCTAACGCCTTGGTGTGGGCGGAATGGGACCTAGGGGAATGGGGCCTGGTGGACGAGTACCGGATCGAGGACCACCCGGACCTGCGGGACCCGGGGTGGTCGCGGCAGGCCGTGCGGCGGGCCGAGCGGGAGGCGCGGTGGCGGCGGTGGCGGTCGCGGCGTCCGTCGCGGCGGTTCTGGGCGGGGTCGGCGATCGCGGCGGCGGCGGTGCTGCTGGCGTGGGCGGTGTTCGCGACGCAGGGCGGGGACCCGGCGGCGGGACGGCGGGCGGTGGACGTGGACGACCCGTTCGCGGGCACGTCTGCGGCGGCGTGGGCGGACGGCGAGGCGGGTGTGGTGGCGCCGGCGGCCGTCCCGGTGGGGTCGTTCTCGGCCGAGGAGGTGGCGGGGGCCTACGAGCGGGTGCGGCGGGCGGTGGTGGTGGCCCGGTTGGACCGGCGGGTGGTGCAGGACCGCGACGTGGAACCGCTGCTGTCGTTGTTCGCGCCGGACCTCCGGGAGTCGGTGCGGACGCTGTTCGACGGGCGCAACGACGGGGAGGCGGCGCTGGTGGCGACGCGGGTGGCGGACGGGGTGCGGTTGGCGGGCGTGGAGCCGAAGGTGCGGGGCGGCATGGAGGCGGCGGTGGGGCCGTCGGGCGAGCTGGTGGTGCGCACCGACTACTCGTTCGCGTACGCGTTCGAGGCGGCCCGGCCGGAGGAGCTGCGAGGGCCGGAGGACCTGGTGGCGATGACCCGGTTCGAGGTGCGGTACTCGCTGCGCGAGGGCGGTCCGGGGGTGGCGGGGCTGTGGGCGGACGAGTCGGCGGGGTTGTTCGACTCGGTGGCGTGCCCGGCGGCGAGGCGGGGTTTCCTGGCGCCGGCGTTCACCGATCCGTCGCTGCCGCCGGGGCTGTCGTTCGACGTGGGCTCGCCGTCGTCGGCGTCGGACGGCTGCCCGGGGTGAACCCCCGGACCAGCGGCAC
Organism: Saccharothrix longispora; assembly: GCF_031455225.1. Classification (GTDB taxonomy): domain Bacteria; phylum Actinomycetota; class Actinomycetes; order Mycobacteriales; family Pseudonocardiaceae; genus Actinosynnema; species Actinosynnema longispora. Next base: position 8,009,056 of record NZ_JAVDSG010000001.1, on the reverse strand, counting down.
CCGTTCGGCCGATTCACTAAGGTGTGACGTCGCTCACAATTGGCGTTGATCACCGGATCGGCGCAGGTGAGGACGCCGGATTCACGGGTCGGTGAAACCCCTTGCGACCCGTGACAGCGGTCCCGCGTCGCCCTTCGGCGAGCGGTCGATCGGGAGACCGCCGGCGCGCTCGCGCGGGGTGCGCCGGCGGCACGCACGTCATCCGGTCGCACAATGGGGTCATGGAGCGCAGGCCACCTCAGCAGGACATCGACGAGTCCCTGATCGACGTGAGCGAGCCGAAGCGCTGGGCGGCGGGCGTCCCCGGCGTGGCGGTGGCGCTCAAGCGCGGTGTCGAGCAGATGGGGGTGGCCCGCACCGCGACCACGTTGCGGCTGCTGAACCAGCGCGAGGGCTTCGACTGCCCGGGGTGCGCGTGGCCCGAGCCGCAGGGGCACCGCAGGCTGGCCGAGTTCTGCGAGAACGGCGCCAAGGCGGTGGCGGAGGAGGCGACGCGCCGCCGCGTCGGCCGGGAGTTCTTCGCGGCGCACCCGGTGGCCGAACTGGCCGGGAAGACCGACTACTGGCTGGGGCAGCAGGGCCGGATCACCGAGCCGTTCGTGCTGCGCGAGGGCGCGACGCACTACGAGCCGATCGACTGGCAGGACGCGTTCTCGCTGGTCGCGGAGCACCTGAACGGCCTGGCGAGCCCGCACGAGGCCGTGTTCTACACCTCGGGCCGCACCAGCAACGAGGCCGCGTTCCTGTACCAGCTGCTGGTGCGCTCGTTCGGCACGAACAACCTGCCGGACTGCTCCAACATGTGCCACGAGTCGTCGGGCGCGGCGCTCTCGGAGACCACGGGCATCGGCAAGGGCTCCGTGGGCATCGACGACTTCGCGCGCGCGGACCTGATCGTGGTGGTGGGCCAGAACCCCGGCACGAACCACCCGCGGATGCTCTCCGCGCTGGAGGACGCCAAGCGCGGCGGCGCGCGGATCGTGGCGGTGAACCCGCTGCCCGAGGCGGGGCTGCTGCGCTTCAAGAACCCGCAGAACGCGCGCGGCCTCGTCGGCGCGGGCACGCAGCTCGCCGACGAGTTCCTCCAGATCAGGCTGGGCGGCGACCAGGCGCTGTTCCAGGCCGTCGGCAACCTCCTGCTGACCTGGGGCGCCGTCGACGAGGAGTTCGTCGAGGGCCGCACCGACGGCTTCGACGCCTACGCCGAGCACGTGCGGGACCTCGACTGGGACGCCGTGGACGCCGCGACGGGCCTGCCGCGCGCGCAGGTGGAGCTGCTGGCGCGGATGCTGGCCGACTCGGAGCGCACCATCTTCTGCTGGGCGATGGGGCTGACCCAGCACCGGCACTCGGTGCCGACGATCCGCGAGATCGCGAACGTCGCGCTGTTGCGCGGCATGATCGGCAAGCCCGGCGCGGGCCTGTGCCCGGTGCGCGGTCACTCCAACGTGCAGGGCGACCGCACCATGGGCATCTGGGAGAAGATGCCGGAGAAGTTCCTGTCGGCCCTGGAGTCGGAGTTCGGCGTCGCGGTGCCGCGCGAGCACGGGTTCGACACGGTGGCGTCGATCCGGGCCATGCGCGACGGCCGGGCGAGGGTGTTCTTCGCCGTGGGCGGCAACTTCGTCTCCGCCGCGCCCGACACCGCGGTCACCGAGGCGGCCATGCGCGGGCTGGACCTGACCGTGCACGTGTCGACCAAGCTCAACCGCTCGCACGTGGTGCACGGCCGCACGGCGCTGGTCCTGCCCACCCTCGGCCGCACGGAGAGCGACCTCCAGCACTCCGGCGAGCAGTTCGTCACCGTCGAGGACTCGATGTCGGTGGTGCACCGCTCGCGCGGCGCGCTCGCGCCCGCGAGCGACCGGCTGCTGTCGGAGGTGTCGATCGTGTGCCGCCTGGCGCGGACCGTGCTGGGCGCGGACCACCCGGTGCCGTGGGAGGAGTTCGAGAAGGACTACGACCTGATCCGGGACCGGATCGCGCGCGTCGTGCCGGGCTGCCGGGACTACAACGAGCGGGTGCGCCGGCCGGACGGGTTCGTGCTGCCGCACGCGCCGCGCGACGCCCGCGAGTTCACCGGCACCCGCACCGGCAGGGCGCAGTTCTCGGCGAACGAGCTGACCGTGCTGGAGGTGCCGGAGGGCAGGCTGCTGTTGCAGACCCTGCGCAGCCACGACCAGTACAACACCACCATCTACGGCCTGGACGACCGCTACCGGGGCGTGCAGGACGGGCGGCGCGTGGTGTTCGTCAACCCCGACGACCTCGTCGGACTGGGCCTGGCCGACGGGCAGCACGTCGACCTGGTCAGCGAGTGGCCGGAGGACCCGACGGGGGTCGTCGAGCGGCGGGCCGAGCGGTTCCGGGTGGTCTCCTACCCGACGGCGCGCGGGTGCGCGGCGGCGTACTTCCCCGAGGCGAACTCCCTGGTGCCGCTGGACTCCACGGCCACCGTGTCCGGCACGCCCACGTCGAAGTCGATCGTGGTGCGGTTGGCGGAAGTCGCGGACTGACGCGGGCCGCCGGGTTGCCGTGCGCCCGTGACACGGGGGCACCGGTGGACCGTCCGGGGTGTTCTCGTGGCGGCGCGGCCACGTCGACCGGCTCGTGCACCTCTCCTGCGGCGCGTCCCGGGCACGGGGTAACGCCTGCGGCCGTTCGGGCGAACACAGGGGTGTGACCGCAAGGACCGCGCTCGTCGCCGCCGCGCTGCTCGCCCTCGCGGCGTGCACCTCGGCGCAGGACGCCGCGCCCGCCACGCAGGCAGCGCCGTCCACCACGGCGACCGATTCGGCGGGCGTGAACTGCGACGACGCGCCGCAGGACGTGGTCGCGACGGCGTTGGGGCTGCGCCTCCAGCACTCCCGGCAGGCGATCCGCGACACCGTGGTGACCTGCACCTACGACGGGGGCGGCGCGGTCGTGCGGTTCCGCACCGGCGCGGACGCGGCGTCGTTCGCCGAGGGGAGGGGGGCGCAGGACCACGTCGAGGACGTGCCCGGCTTCCACGACGAGGCGTACCGGGCCACGACCACCAGGGGCGAGGTCGTGCAGACCGTCGTGGCGGCACGGCGGGGCACGGTGGAGATCACGGTCACCTCCGGCGCGACCGTCGACCGGGCGACGCGGCTGGTCGACACCCTGTTCGCCCGGCTCTGACCCGCGCCCGCGCCGGCTCTAGCGGGCCTCCAGCACGGCCATCGCGGCGTTGTGACCGCCGATGCCGCTGACCCCGCCGCCGCGCCGCGCGCCCGCCCCGCACACGAACAGGTTGGCCACGTCGGTCTCCACGCCCCAGCGGCCCACCTCGTCGTCGTCCTCGGCGAACGGCCACGCCAGCCCGTCGTGGAAGATGTTCCCCCTGGGCAGGCCGACCTCCGCCTCCAGGTCGAGCGGCGTGCGGGCCTCCAGGCACGGCCGGCCCTCCGCGTCGGTCGCCAGGCAGGCCGCGATCGGCTCCTCCAGCACGGCGTCCAGGCCGGCCAGGTAGCGGCCGACGAGCTGCTCGCGCAGCCCCGCGTTGTCGGCCTCGAACAGCGCCGCCGGAGTGTGCAGGCCGAACAGCGTCAACGTGTGGAAGCCCCGCTCCACCAGGTCCGGCGCGAGGATCGACGGGTCGGTCAACGTGTGGCAGTACATCTCCGCCGGCAGCACCGACGGCACCGCGCCGGCCGCGCTCTCCCGGTAGGCGGTCTCCAGCTGCGCGTAGGACTCGTCCAGGTGCAGCGTGCCCGCGAACGCCACCCCCGGGTCCACCCCCGAGCGGAACCGGGGCAGCCGCTCCAGCAGCATGTTCACCTTCACCTGGCAGCCCTCGGCCACCGTCCTCGGCTCCCGGCCGCGCAGCCGGTCCAGGGTGGCCGGGGCGGCGCCGGACAGCACGAACCGCGCCCCCACCACGCGCCCGTCGAACTCGACCTCCGCCGTGCGGCCGTCGGCGTCCACCCGGGACACCTCGACGCCGGTCACGACCTCCGCGCCCGCCTCGCGCGCCACCCGCTCCAGCTCCGCGGTCACCGCGCCCATGCCGCCCACCGGCACCCGCCACTCGCCCGAGCCGTTGCCGACCACGTGGTAGAGGAAGCACCGGTTCGCGGCCAGGTCGCGCAGGGACGCGTGCGTGCCGATCAGCCCGTCCGTGGCGACGACGCCGCGCACCAGGTCGTGCGTGAACAGCTCCTCCAGGGTCTCCGCGAGCGGCCGTTCCACCACCTGGTCCCACAGCCGGGCGCGCGCCACCGAGTCCACCCGCAGGCGGGCGTGCTCGCGCGACACCAGCGGTTCCAGCATGGTCGGCGCCAGCGCCCGCGCCAGCGCCTCCAGGTCGTCGTACCAGCGCCGCCAGCGCTCGAACTCCGCGTCGGACCCGGTCAGCGCGCGGAACGACGCGGCCGTCGCCTCCCCCGGCCGCCGCTCCACGAGCAGGTCGCCGGCGGGCGTGTACGACGACGCCGAGCGCGACCGCAGCTCCAGCCGCAGCCCGAGGTCGGCCACCACCCGGTCCGGCAGCAGGCTCACCAGGTACGAGTAGCGCGACAGGCGCGCGTCGACACCGGGGAACGCCCGCTCGCTGACCGCCGCGCCGCCGACGTGGTCGAGCTTCTCCAGCACCAGCACCGAACGGCCGGCCCGCGCCAGGTAGGCCGCGGCCACCAGCGCGTTGTGCCCGCCGCCGACCACCACCACGTCGTAGGAGTCCACCCGGTGATCCTAAGGGGCCGGGAACGCCCGGCCGCGGTCCTCGGCCGGGCGACGGGGCCGTCACCTCGCGGCCGGCGGCGCACCCGCCGCCCGGTACCTCCGTAGCCTGGTCGGTGGACTCGCGAAAATCCCGACCAGGTGAAGGAGGTGCGCCGTGGGACGGGTCACCGTGCGTCGCCCGGTGGTCGCGTACGCGCGACGGGAACGCCGTTCGAAGATCGACACCCTCGCCGCCGAGGAGCCGTTGGAACTGCGCGTGAACGGCAAGGCCCTCGCCGTCACGATGCGCACGCCGGGCAAGGACGTGGAGCTGGCGCACGGGTTCCTGCTCAGCGAGGGCGTCATCGGCGGCCTGTCCGACATCGCCGTGGCCCGGTTCTGCGAGGGCGCCGGACCCGACGGCGTGAACACCTACAACGTGCTCGACATCACCCTCGCCGACGGCGTCGCGCCACCCGACGCGGGCGTGGAGCGCAACTTCTACACCACGTCGTCCTGCGGGGTGTGCGGCAAGGCCGCGCTGGACGCGGTCAAGCTCAAGACCCGCTTCTCCCCCGCCGCCGACACCTCCACCGTGGACGTGGACGTGCTGGCCGCCCTGCCCGACGCGCTGCGCGAGCGGCAGAAGGTGTTCGCCTCCACCGGCGGCCTGCACGCCGCCGGGCTGTTCACCACATCGGGTGACGCCCTGGTGGTGCGCGAGGACGTGGGCAGGCACAACGCCGTCGACAAGGTCCTCGGTCGGGCCGTGCTCGACGACCGCGTACCACTCGCCGGGACTGTGCTGATGGTGTCCGGGCGCGCGTCGTTCGAGCTGGTCCAGAAGGCCGCGATGGCGGGCGTGCCGGTGCTGGCCGCGGTGTCCGCGCCGTCGTCGCTGGCCGCCGACCTGGCCGAGGAACAGGGCGTCACCCTCGTCGGGTTCCTGCGGGGCGACTCGATGAACGTCTACACCGGCGCGGAGCGGGTGGTCCCGTGAAGCCCTTGGACGGCGTGCTCGTGGTCAGCCTCGAACAGGCCGTCGCCGTCCCCTACGCCACCCGGCTGCTCGCCGACCTCGGCGCCCGCGTCGTCAAGGTCGAGCGGCCCGGCGGCGGCGACTTCGCGCGCGACTACGACAGCGCGTGCGGCGAGGTCTCCTCCTACTTCGCCTGGACGAACCTCGGCAAGGAGTCCGTCACCCTCGACCTCAAGCAGCCCGCCGGCCGCGAGGTGCTCGACCGGCTCGTCGCCCGGGCCGACGTGGTCCTGTGCAATCTCTCGCCCGCCGCCGCGCGTGGACTGGGCGTGGACTCCGGGGCGTTGCGCGCGACGAGACCGGACCTCGTGGTCGGCGAGCTGTCCGGTTACGGCTGGGACGGCCCCTACGCCGGGCGCAAGGCGTTCGACGCGCTCGTGCAGTCCGAGGCCGGGCTGGTCGAGCTGACCGGCGACGGCGAGGTCACCGCCCGCGCCGGGATCTCGGTGGCCGACATCGCGGCGGGTGTGCAGCTCCAGTCCGCGGTGCTCGCCGCCCTGCTGCGCCGCCACCGCACCGGAGAGGGCGCCACGCTGCGGCTGTCGCTGTTCGAGGCGCTGGCCGAGTGGATGCACCAGCCCATGCTGTACGCGGTGGGCACCGGCGCCGCCGCGCCGCGCACCGGCGCCCACCACCCCACCATCACGCCCTACGGGCCGTTCCCGTGCGCCGACGGCGCCGTGCACCTCGCCGTGCAGAACGACCCGCAGTGGCGGCGGCTGTGCGACGTGCTGGGCGTGCCCGGGCTGGCCGACGACCCGCGCTTCGCCACCGTCGCCTCCCGCGTCGAGCACCGCGCCGACCTGCACCGCTCGCTCGACTTCGGCGCGTGGACGGCGGCCGGGCTGCTCGCCGCGCTCGACGCCGCCGACGTGCCCGCCGCCCGCACCCGCGGCGTCGCCGACCTGCCCGCGCACCCCCAGGTCACCGCCCGCGACCGCCTCGCCCGCGCGACCGTGCCGGGCGGGGAGATCACCGTCCTGCGGCCGCCCGTGGACTCCTCCGCGTGGGACTGGACCCCCGGCGCCGTGCCCGCGCCGGGCGAGCACACCGAGCACGTGCTGCGCGGGCTCGGCTACACGGAGCAGCAGGTGGAGGCCCTCCGGACCGCATCCGTGATCTGAGGAAACGTCGCACCCGCCCCGCGCGATGGGTGGGCAGGGACTCGCTGGAGGCGACATGGTCAGCAGGCGCACGGTGCTCACCGCGTCGGTCGGGAGCGCGCTGGCGGCGGTCGGGATCGCGGCGGTGCACGGCGACGCGCCGTTCGGCGAGGCGCTGCGGCACGCCGTGGGCGTGGCCGGACCCGTGCCCGCCGTGAAGCGGGCCGTCGTGCGGGTCGAACGGGTGCGCTCCGAGCACCGCGGCCGTGAGGTCGACCTGCTGACGCTCGTCCCGCCGGGCGTGCCCACCGGGGGCCTGCCCATGTCGATCCTGCTGCACGGCCGCTACGGCACGGCGCGCCTCGCCGCGTTCGGCGGCCTGCCCGAGGTGCTGGTGGCGGCCGTGGGCCGGGGTTCGGTCCCGCCGTTCGGGTTCGTCGCGGTCGACGGCGGCGACAACTACTGGCACGAGAACCACCCCGGCGACGACCCCATGGCCATGCTCCTGGAGGAGGTGCCCACCTGGCTCGCCGAACGCGGCTACGGCGCGCCGTTCGCCTGCACCGGCGTGTCCATGGGCGGCTTCGGCGCCCTGCTCTACGGCCGCCGCCGCACCGAGCGCCGCGAGAGGACCGCCGCCGTCGCCGCCGTCTCCCCCGCCCTCATCACCACGTGGGAGGAGATGGCGAAGCGCGACGCGTTCCGCGGCCCCGAGCAGTGGGCCCGCCTCGACCCGCTCAGGAACCTCGACAAGCTCGGCGACGCGCCGATCGGCGTGTGGGTCGGCGACCGCGACCGGTTCGTCGACGGCACCACGACCCTGCTGAAGAACGCGAAGCTGGCCGTGGAGTCCGTCACCCCCGGCGGCCACGACGACGCGTTCTACCGCAGGATCGTCCCCGACGTCGTCCGCTTCCTGGGCCGCCGCGTGCCGCGCTGAACCCTTCACACGACCCGCACGCCTCCCCACCGGGACCTCCACGCGGCCGTGGTTGCCTCGGCGCATGCCGACGACGCTCCCGGACCCCATCGACTACCTCGACCACGCGGCGCGCGAGGGCCGCGGCTACAAGCTGCGCCTGCTGGACGCCCTGGACCTGCGCCCCGAGGACACCGCCCTCGACCTGGGCTGCGGCCCCTGTACCGACCTGCCCGCCATGGCCGAGCGCGCCGGTTCCGTCATCGGCGTCGACCTCGACCCGGTCATGGTCGCCGAGGCGCGCCGCCGCACCGAGGGTCTGCCCGTCGAGGTGCTCCTGGGCGACGCCCACGCCCTCCCGCTCGACCCCGGTTCGGTGAGCCGGGTCCGGGTGGACCGCGTGCTGCACCTCGTGCGCGACCCGGCGGCCGTCCTCGCCGAGGTCGCGCGGGTCCTGCGGCCCGGTGGGCGCGCCGTGCTGGCGCAGCCCGACTGGGAGACCCTCGTCCTCGACCCGGGCGCGGTCAGCGTGAACCTCGCGTTCAACCGGTTCGTGTGCGACCGCGTCGTCCGCCACCCGGTGGTGGGACGCCGGTTGGCCCGGCTCGCGTCCGGCGCGGGGCTGCGCGTGGAGTCGGTCGGGACCACCGCCCCGGTGCTGCGCGACTTCGACACCGCCGACCACCTGCTGGGCCTGACCCGCAACGCGCACCGCGCCGTCACCGCCGGCCACCTCACCCGGGCCGCGGCCGACGCGTGGCTCGCCGACCTGGCAGCCGGACCGTTCCTGGCGGCGTTCACCCTGTTCCGGGTGGTCGTCACCGCGCCCTGAGGGGCGGCGGTGCGGGGTTCAACGCGGCGTCAGGGGCGTCCGGCCGCTGCGGACCCACTTCAGCACCGCGGCCCACGGGCCGTACCCGGAGTCCACGTTCAGGTGACCACCGTCGAGGATGACGTCCACCTCGACCCGCAGCGCCTCGGCCAGCAGCTTCGCCTTCCCGACCGGGCAGTACCGGTCGTCACCGCCCACCACCAACCGCGTCGACGCGGCGGCCCGGCGCAGCGCCGCCGGGTCCGTGACGGGGTGCAGGAACTCGTGGATCAGGGGCTCGTCGGCGTAGTCGGGCGCGGGCGGGGCGACCAGGAGGACCCGGTCGACCCGCAGCGCCCCGTCGAACTCCCCCGCCGCGTGGTGCAGCCACAGCAGCCCTGCCAGCGAGTGCGCCACGACCACCCGTTCGGATGACGTGGGCATGGCCGCGAGGTGCGTGCCCAACTCGTCCAGCCACACCGCCAAGCGCGGTGAGTCCGGGCCGGTGAACTGCGGCAGGTCGACCGTCCCACCGTGGTGGGCCAACTCGCCCGCCAGCCAGTTCTGCCAGTGCGCCGGCCCGGAACCACCCAGTCCGTGCAGGATCAGCGCGTGCGGGAGGGACAACTCACGCCGACTTCTCGCGGCGCTCCCGGCGCGAGGGCTGCCGGGCCACGATCGTCGGGTTCACGTTCTCCTTCACGGTCTGCTCCGTGATGACGACCTTGGCGACGTCCGTGCGGCTCGGGATGTCGTACATCACCGGCAGCAGGACCTCCTCCATGATCGCCCGCAGGCCACGCGCACCGGTGCCGCGCAGGATCGCCTGGTCGGCGACGGCCTCCATGGCGGTGCGGGTGAACTCCAGCTCGACCCCGTCCATCTCGAACAGCTTCTGGTACTGCTTGACCAGCGCGTTCTTCGGCTCGGTGAGAATCCTGACCAGGGATTCCTTGTCGAGGTTGGTGACGCTCGCGACCATCGGCAGGCGGCCGATGAACTCGGGGATCAGGCCGAACTTGATCAGGTCCTCGGGCATCGAGTCGGCGAAGTAGTCCGCCGCGTCGACCTCCGCCTTGGTGCGCACCTCGGCGCCGAAGCCCAGGCCGCGCTTGCCCACCCGGTCCTGGATGATCTTCTCCAGGCCCGCGAACGCGCCCGCCACGATGAACAGCACGTTCGTCGTGTCGATCTGGATGAACTCCTGGTGGGGGTGCTTGCGCCCGCCCTGCGGGGGCACCGACGCGGTCGTGCCCTCCAGGATCTTCAGCAGCGCCTGCTGCACACCCTCACCGGACACATCGCGCGTGATCGACGGGTTTTCACTCTTCCGAGCGATCTTGTCGACCTCGTCGATGTAGATGATGCCCGTCTCGGCGCGCTTGACGTCGTAGTCCGCCGCCTGGATGAGCTTGAGCAGGATGTTCTCGACGTCCTCGCCCACGTAGCCGGCCTCGGTGAGCGCCGTGGCGTCCGCGATGGCGAACGGCACGTTCAGCATCTTGGCGAGCGTCTGGGCCAGGTAGGTCTTGCCGCACCCGGTCGGTCCCAGCATGAGGATGTTCGACTTGGCGAGCTCCACGCCGTCGTCGCGGCCCTCACGGCCCCGGTCACCGGCCTGGATGCGCTTGTAGTGGTTGTAGACCGCCACCGAGAGCGTGCGCTTGGCCTCGTTCTGGCCGATCACGTACTGGTCGAGGAACTCGTGGATCTCGGCGGGCTTGGGCAGCTCGTCGAGCTTGACGTCGCCGGCCTCCGCGAGCTCTTCCTCGATGATCTCGTTGCAGAGGTCGATGCACTCATCGCAGATGTAGACACCCGGTCCGGCGATGAGTTTTTTCACCTGCTTCTGGCTCTTGCCGCAGAAAGAGCACTTCAGCAGGTCGCCGCCGTCACCGATACGTGCCATGACCGCTGACCTCTGTCCCCTCCGGCGCACGACCTGGTGAGGTGCGCCTGACTGCTGGTGTGGCGAGTGCCCGCTGGGTGCGGGGTTCCGCCCGTTCCCCTCGACGGTACCTGGCCTACCCGCCTGTGCGGGAGGACCAGCGTGCCCCCGACACCCCGCACCGGGGGTGAACCCCGGTCGGCTCGGCGTGTCGGGGGCCTCGCCGCGGACTACTTCGCCGAGAGCTTCCGGTAGGGCAGGACGCTGTCGACGATGCCGTACTCCCGGGCCTCCTCGGCCGTCAGGATCTTGTCGCGCTCGATGTCGAGGCGCACCTGCTCCGGCGTCCGGGAGGTGTGCCTGGCCAGCGTCGACTCCAGCAGGCGGCGAACGCGCTGGATCTCGTTCGACTGGATCTCCAGGTCCGACACCTGGCCGTACACGCCCTCGGTGGCCGGCTGGTGGATCAGGATGCGGGAGTTCGGCAGCGCGTGGCGCTTGCCCGGCGTGCCCGCGGCCAGCAGGACCGCGGCGGCGGAGGCCGCCTGGCCCAGGCAGTAGGTCTGGATGTCCGGGCGGACGAACTGCATGGTGTCGTAGATGGCCATCAGCGAGGTGAACGAGCCACCCGGCGAGTTGATGTACATCAGGATGTCGCGGTCGGGGTCCTCCGACTCCAGCACGAGCAGCTGGGCCATCACGTCGTTGGCCGACGCGTCGTCCACCTGCACGCCGAGGAAGATGATGCGCTCCTCGAACAGCTTGTTGTACGGGTTGGACTCCTTGATGCCGTAGCTGGTGCGCTCGACGAACGACGGGAGCACGTACCGGGACTGCGGCGCGTGGAACTGGCTCACTTCACTGTCTCCTGGTGTGTGCTCGCTGGTCAGTTGGTCGACGCCTGGCTGGCGCGACTGATCACCTTGTCCACGAAGCCGTACTCGAGGGCCTCCTGGGCGGTGAACCAGCGGTCGCGGTCCGAGTCTGCGACGATGCGCTCGACCGGCTGACCGGTGTGCTGGGCGATCAGCTCGGCCATCTCGTGCTTGGTGCGGGTGAGCATGTCCGCCTGGATCGCGATGTCCGCCGCCGTGCCGCCGACACCCGCCGAGGGCTGGTGCATGAGGATGCGGGCGTGCGGGAGGGCGTGCCGCTTGCCGGGGGTGCCGGCCGAGAGCAGGAACTGGCCCATCGACGCCGCGAGCCCCATGGCGTAGGTGGCCACGTCCGGCTCGATGAGCTGCATCGTGTCGAAGATCGCCATGCCCGCGGTGACCGAGCCGCCGGGCGAGTTGATGTAGAAGGTGATGTCCTTCTCCGGGTCCTCGGCGGCGAGGAGCAGGAGCTGGGCCACGATCTGGTTGGCGATGTTCTCTTCGACCTGCGTGCCCAGCACGATGATCCGCTCGCGGAGCAGGCGCTCGTAGACCGAGTCGTTGAGGTTCATCCCCGAGGCCGCTCGCATCTCGGGCGTCGGGAAAGAGTGCTGCGTCACGTCTGCCTGCCTAACTTTGCCGACTAGCTGTGCCGAAAAAGAGTCTCGTGCCAACGACCTTAACGAAGGCGGGCGGCGTCGACTTCCCGACACCGCCCGCGTTCGCTCAGGGCTTCACTCAGAGGTAGCGGTTTCCTCAGTGGACTCGGCCTTCGGCTCGCCGAACAGCTCGTCGAGGTCGAGGGCGTTGCCGGCGGAGTCCGTGACGGTTGCCTGGCGCACGACCGAGGCCAGCGCCTTGCCGCGGCGGACGTCGGCGAAGATCGCGCCGAGCTGGCCGGACTGCTGGGCCCGCTTGACGTACTCGTCGGGGCTGATGCCGAAGCGCTGGGCCTGGTAGATGATGCGCTCGGTCAGCTCGGCGTCGGTCACGCTCAGCTGCTCGGCGTCGGCGATGGCGTCCAGCACCAGCTGCGTCTTGACGGCCTGCTCGGACGCCTCCAGCACCTCGGCGTCGAATTGCTCCTTGGTCTGGCCCTGCTCGGCCAGCCACTGGGCGAAGCGGGTCTCGTCGTGGTCGAGGGCGTGCACGGCGTCGTGCTCGCGGGCCTCGACCTCGCTCTTGACGACGGCCTCGGGCAGCGGCACCTCGACGCTGGCCAGCAGCGCGTCCAGCACCTTGTCGCGGGCCTGGACGCCCTGCTGCATCTTCTTCACCCGGCCGAGGCGGGTGCGCAGGTCGGCCTTCAGCTCGTCGAGGGTGTCGAACTCGCTCGCGAGCTGGGCGAACTCGTCGTCCAGCTCGGGCAGCTGGCGCTCCTTGACGGAGTTCAGCACCACGGTGACCTCGGCGTCGCGACCCGCGTGGTCGCCGGCGACCAGGGTGGTGGTGAAGGTCCGCGACTCGCCCTCGGACGCGCCGACGAGGGCGTCGTCGATGCCCTCGACGAGCTGGTCGGAGCCGATCTCGTAGGACAGGCCGGCGGTCTTGGCCTCCTCGACCTCCTCGCCGTCCACGGTCGCCGACAGGTCGACCACGACGAAGTCGCCGTTCTCGGCCGGGCGCTTGACGCCGGTCAGCGTGGCGAAGCGGGCGCGCAGCTCGTCGAGCTGGGTGTCCACGTCCTCGTCGGTGACCTCCTGGTCGTCGACGCTGACGGTCAGCTCGCCGAAGGCGGGGACGGCGATCTCGGGGCGGACGTCGACCTCGGCGGTGAACGCCAGGGTGTCGCCGTCGTCGATCTTGGTCACCTCGAAGTCGGGGCGGCCCAGGGTGCGCAGCTCACCGGAGTTCACGGCCTCCAGGTACTTGGCCGGGATGGCCTCCTGGACGACCTCGTCCAGGACGGGCGCGCGGCCGATGCGGCTCTCCAGCACGCGGGCCGGGGCCTTGCCGGGGCGGAAGCCGGGGATGCGGACCTGCTTGGCCAGCTTGCGGTAGGCGCGGTCGAAGTCCGACTTGAGCTCGTCGAACGGCACCTCGACGTTGATCCGGACCCGCGTCGGGCTCAGGTGCTCGACGGTGCTCTTCAACGTGGTCTCCTCGTTGGGGCAGGACGTGCGGAACATCCCGGTGACGCGGTGGTTCGCGCCGGGATTCCGCCTGAGTCTAGGCGGTCCGCCCGGGAGCGCGACGGCCGCACCCCGTCCACGGGGGCGCAAAGGTGCGCCCTACATGCCGCCCGGCGCGCCGCGCGCGCATTGTGACCGCATTCTCGCGGCCACCGGAAAGGCGCGTGGACGTGCCGACCGGAATTCGCGGACGCGGTTCGAATTCCACCCGACGCCGAGCGCGTCGAACGGCTTCGGGTGTTCTTCGGGACTTCTTCGGAGGACCTTCGGCCCCGTCTCAGCAGGCGGCGCCGGCGGACCCGTCCCCGGGGCGGCCGCGGGCGGGCCGCGACCTGCCGGTCCGGCGGGCCGCGCGCAGGGGTAGCGCACCGGCGCCCTCCCGTGTCGTGGCGCGGGGACGCCCCTTCGGCGGCCCACCACGGCGCGTTGTCGCCACCGCGTTCGGAGCACCGGCGTCTCCCCCTGGGCGCTTCGGACGCCCGCGTTGGGCCGTTCGGCGGCTCCGAAGGTCCTTCGACTAGGCCGTTCGAGCGACTGCGGGAGCCGGGAGCACCGGTCCGCGCGTCATCACCGAACGCAGCCTTCCGCGGCTCGTGTAACACGGATGCCGTAGTGCCGACCAACTGTCCGCAACCTCGACCGAAGGGACGTTCGTCACGAAGGGTGAATTGAGGCCGTTCGGAGCAACGCGCGACAGAAAACTTTCACTTGTCGAGATGACTCCACTCGCCGTAGTCCATTAGTGTGGGTTTCAGGTAGCGTGACGCCCGGACCCGCGCGCTGGACCAGGAATAATTCTCGTTGCCGGACGTTCTGGGGGGTCAGCAGCGGACGCAACCGGCGCCGAGAACCGACAGGAACGAGCGAGACAATGTCATCGAGCTCTTTAACCACCTACCAGACAAGGTGCCGATGACCCCATGAGATCCATTCCGCCGCTGCCGAACACCTCCCCGGTGCCGCTCGCGGGTGCACGCAGGTCCGGTGCCCGCGACGTGCCGGGAACACCACCCGTCCAACGGGCAACACCCCTCGCGGTCGAGCGGCGATGGTGATCGATCCCAGGCAGCGTCGGCACGTCGGCGCGGCCGGATCGACTGCCGCCACGCACAGGAGACCACGACGCCGTCCTACACCGGCCTCTCGTGGACCACATTAACGCACCGTTGGGGAGCTCCATGGAGACGCGTCAGCTTTTGGCGTTCACAACTGTGGTTCAAACGGGCAGTTTCACCAAGGCAGCCGCCACGCTGAATTGCTCGCAGCCCACCATCACCACCCGGATAAAGGCGCTCGAAGAAACCCTTGGCGTGCCTTTGTTCCGTCGACTCCCGCGGGGCATCCAGATGACTTCCGCCGGAGTCGAACTGTTGCCGTTCGCGCGCAACATCATCACGTTGACCGACAAAGCGCGGAAAGCGATCACGATGAACGGCGAGCCGCACGGCAAGCTGGTCATCGGTAGCGCGCAGAGCCTGACCGACTACCGGCTGCTACCACTGATCGAGTACATGTGCTGGCGCTACCCGAGCGTCCAGATCTCCCTGCACTCCCGCAACACCCAGGCGAACCTGTCCGCGGTGCGGGAGGGGCGGCTGGACTGCACGTTCTTCATCGGCTCGGTGGAACCGCGCGAGGGCCTGGAGACGACCGTGCTGTGCCCGGAGCCGCTGGTCATGGTCGCCGGTCCCACGCACGCCCTCACCCGCCGTTCGGTGATCACGGAGGACGAGCTGCGCGGCAGCACGCTCATCCGGGCCGAGAACGGCGCGAGCTACTACGAGCAGTTCGAGCAGGCCCTGGGCCTGCACGACGCCGAGTCGAGGTCACCGGTGCTGGCCCTGGACTCGATCGACGCCGCCAAGCGCGCGGTGACGTCCGGCCTGGGGATCTCGCTGGTCCCCGAGGTGACGGTCGCCACCGAGCTGGACGACGGCCGGCTGTGCCGACTGCCGTGGGTCCCGCCCTTCCGGGTCTACACCCAGTTCGCGTGGCGGCAGGACAACTCGACCAACCCGTCGGTGACGGCACTCGTGTCGGCCGCGGCCCAGGTGGTGAGCGAGCAGGTGGCTACTCCGGCGTAGCGACTGGGGAGCCGTTCTTGAGCACCCGATGGCGCGGGTGTGCTCAAGAACGGCCACGTTTCGCGGCGCCGTGCGCGGGTAGCAGGGAGGGCATGACCGTCACCGCAGCCCACCTGCGCGAACTGCTGGCCTCACCGCTGCCGGACTCGGCCCTCGTCCTGCTGGAAGGACGGGTGGAGGTCGTGCAGCAGGACGACCTGGACACGGACGCCTACCGCGGCGCCCTCGTGCTCGTGACGAAGACCGAGCTGCTGGACCGCGGTGTCGGTGACGAGTCGACCGACGCGGAGCTGGAGCAGCAGGCGACGGCGATCCAAACGGCCGTCACCGAGCTGGGCGGCTGAGCCGGTTCTCCGGGGGAGTACGCCGCCTGAGGGGAAGTGCCCTGACCAACCCGAACCCGGGTCGGCCAGGGCGACCGTCGGGGCGACAGGATTTGAACCTGCGACCCCCCGCTCCCAAAGCGGGTGCGCTACCAAACTGCGCCACGCCCCGGTCACCGCAAGCGTATCGCGACCGGCTAAACTAGCCTCGCGCCCACCCCGGTAGGCGCAAGCGGGTGTAGCTCAATGGTAGAGCCCCAGCCTTCCAAGCTGGTCATGCGGGTTCGATTCCCGTCACCCGCTCCAGCCTCTTCTTGCTGGTAGACGACTTGCTGACCGTCCCACGTGGACGGTCTTGTGCTTTCGGGTGATCTTCCGTGCCCCTCGCGTGCCGGACCGCCGACGGGCCGGGGGATGCGGCCGCACCCGCCTCCCTCCGCCGACAGGAACTCGTCGTCTCGTCGTTCAGCCACCGGACGAGGGTGGAGGCGGTTGTGGCGGCACGGCACGCCGTCAGTCCACATCGGACCATCGCGGTGCTCGTGCCGCCGGTTGGCGGCAGGTGATCGGGGGAGCGCTCGTCGACGTGCCGAACGGCCTACGGGTCGCACATGATGGAACCATGCGACTCGATCAGCTCGTCGTGGATTGCCGGCATCCCGGAGCGCTCGTGCGGTTCTGGGCGGCGTTGCTCGGGGGTGACGCCGTCGACCGGTCCTCCGGGTGGTCGCACGTCGTGCCGCCCGGTTGGCCGCGCATCGCCTTCCAGCCCGTGCCCGAGGACAAGGTCGTCAAGAACCGGCTCCACCTCGACATCGCGGTCGACGACATCGGCGAGGCCACGCGCCGTGCCGTGGAACTGGGTGCGGCCCGCCAGGGGGATGTGCAGACCGACGAGGCCGGCAGCTTCCAGGTGTTGACCGACCCCGAGGGGAACGAGTTCTGCTTCGTGACCGCATGAGGGCACGGGCCTCGCCGGTCACCTGCCGGGGCCGTCACCTGCCGTAGGCGGTGACCGCCCGCCACAGGGCTTCGCCGAACCTGACCGCCAGGAACACCATGAGCACGCCGACAGCGACGGTCACCAGGCATCTCAGGATCAGCGACAGGTTGCGCACCCGGACAGTGTCCTCCCCGAGGTGCCCGTTCACCGCAGTTTGCGGTGAACCGCGCCGGAACGGGGCCGACCGGGCTACACCGTCACGCCGGCTACCGCCTCGCGCAGCGCGCGCACCGCCGCCACGTCGCCCTCGACCGACAGCGCCGACTCGTCCCCGCGTCCCCACAGCCACAGGTCGACGTCGGACGCCGCGCCGCTCACCACGGCGTCCGGGGTGGCACCGGAGCAGAAGTCGACGATCCCGGGGTGCAGGGCGACGGTCCACTCGCGGCCGGGGACGCGCAGCGCCACGGCTCGGCCGGACGTGTGCGCGCGGGGTGGTTGGTGGCAGCCGAGCCACAACCTCAGCACCTCGTCCACGCCGTCCGCGGCCAACGCCTGTTCCAGCGGCGCGGCCCGGCCGTTGGCGGCTTGCACGTCCACCCGGTGCACTGCCGTCTCGTGGGCCATGCGGCGCAACCAGAAGCCGAGGGTCTGGTCCCACGGGCACCACGTGGGCGCGGGCGCCGTGGCACGTGCCGGGTCGAGGACGGCCAGCAGCGCCGCCGCGCCGGTCCGGTAGCGGTCCACCAGGTCGTCGGCCGGGGCGGTGTCGGCGGAGTCGACGTCGGCCGGGTCGGGACCGTCCGGCGCCGGCTCGGTGGACGGGCGCGCGCCGCCGGTCACCCAGCGCGTCACGTGCCGGTGGACCGTCGTCACGTGCTCGACCAGGTCCCGCACTGTCATCCCGGGGCACGCGGGCACCGGGTCCTCCAGGCGGGTCGGGTCGACCGCGTCGGCCAGGGCCGTCACCTCGGCGCGGAGTGCGAGGGCCAACGCGTGCGGGTTCAACTCCTGCCGGTCCACGGGTGCAGCATCGCCGATCACGACCGCCCACCGCGACCCTCAATCGGTTCGCGCGTCGGCGACGACCGGCGTATGAACGTGGTCATGGCGCTCACCGTTCGTACCCTGACCGCGGCCGACCTGCCGCGTTTCCAGCGCATGGTCGACTCGGCGTTCCAGTCCGACACCGTCGACGCGGAGCGGTGGCGCCGCCTCTTCGAACCCGAGCGCCACCACGCCGTGTTCGACGGGGAGGAACTGGTCGGCGGCGGTGGCATCCAGTCCCGCGAGGTCACGGTGCCGGGTGCGGGGCCGGTCCCGGTGGCGGCGGTGACGGCGGTGGGCGTGAAGCCGGGTCACCGCAGGCGCGGGGTCCTCACCCGGGTCATGACGGCCCAGCTGCACGGCCTGCACGAGGAGGGCCGGGAGGCGGTCGCGGCGCTGTGGGCGTCGGAGGCGGGCATCTACGGCCGGTTCGGCTACGGGCTCGCGGCGGAGTTCACGCGGCTGTCGGTGCCGCGCGGCGCGGCGTTCCGCGCGGACGTCCGCACCGGGGACGCCAGGGTGCGCGAGGTGGAGCGCGACGAGGCGATGCCGGCGCTCAAGGCCCTCTACGAGGAGCTGCGCCCCGGCCGCACGGGCTGGTTGAGCCGCGTGGACGCCAACTGGGAGCACCAACTGGCCGACGAGGAGCGCGACCGCGGCGGCCTCACCGCCTACCGGTACGTGCTGCACCCCGACGGGTACGCGGTGTACCGGGTCAAGGGCGACTGGCAGGAGCGCGGCCCGCGCAACGAGGTGCACGTGCGCGAGATCGCCGCCCGCACCACCGAGGCGTACGCCTCCCTGTACCGCTACCTGCTGGACCTCGACATGGTGGGTGAGCTGAAGTTCTACACCGCCTCCGACGACCCGGTCACGCACCTGCTGGCCGATCCCCGGTCGGCGCTGCGCGGCCGGTCGGACTCGCTGTGGGTGCGCCTGGTGGACGTGGACCGCGCGCTCGCCGCCCGCCGCTACTCCTCGGACGTCGACGTGGTGCTGGAGGTCGAGGACGACTTCTGCCCGTGGAACGCGGGTCGTGTCAGGTTCACCGTGAAGAGCGGGAAGGCCACTCTCGAACGGGTGACGGACGAGCCGGACGTGCGGCTGACCGCGCAGGCGTTGGGCGCTGCCTACCTCGGCGGCACGAGGCTGGCCACGCTCGCCCGCGCCCAGCAGGTGCACGAGGTCGTGCCGGGTGCCGTGACCGCCCTGTCGCACGCCTTCCTGGGTGATCACGAGCCGCACTGCCCCGAGGTCTTCTAGGCCCTTCGGGAACCCACACCGGTCACCGTGCGTTGTCGTGGCACAGGCACCGGGAGGGTTGATGGGCACCGGGATCGTGCTGCTCGTGCTGCTGGTTCTCGTCGTGGGCGCCGGCTGGTACTACGCGAAGACGGCCGCCGCGAGGCGGCAGCGGGAGTTGGAGGACGCCCAGGCCGACGCGCGGCGCTGGGTGGAGCGGCTCGGCGGCCAGGTGATGAACCTGACCGGCACGGACGTGGCCTCGCAGCAGGCGATGGCGGACGCCTCGGAGCGGTTCACCGCGGCCGGGTCGCAGATGGAGCAGGCCCGCACCGTGGAGCAGTGCCGGCTGGTGACGCAGACCGCGATGGAGGGCCTGTACTACGTGCGGGCCGCGCGCACCGCGATGGGCATCGACCCGGGTCCCGAACTGCCCGACCTCACCGGTCAGGGCCGCGCGGGCAAGGTGTCGGAGAACCGCGACGTCGAGGTGGAGGGCCACCGCTACGTGGCCTCGCCGCAGCCCGGTTCGCGCACGCCGCACTACTACCCCGGTGGCATGGTGGCCGGTCGGCCGGTGCCGCAGGGCTGGTACTCGGAGCCGTGGTGGAAGCCGGCGCTGGTCGCGGGCGCCTGGGGCGTGGGCTCGATGCTGCTGTTCAGCGCGATGTTCTCGGGCATGGCGGGCGTCGCCTACGCGGACGGGTTCGCCGACGGTCAGGCGGCCGACGGCGGTGACGGTGGCGACGGCGGCGGTGACGCCGGTGGTGACGCGGGCGGTGACTTCGGCGGCAGCGACTTCGGCGGCGACTTCGGCGGGTTCGACTTCTAGGGCACCCCGGCCGGCGCCCTACCCGTTGCGGCGGGTCAGGGCGTCGGCCAGCGCCTTGCGCACCGAGCCGTCGCCGACCGACGCGAGGTAGTCGGCGAACTTGAGGCTCGGGGCCCCGGTGCCGCGCGACACGACGGCCGCCAGGTGCACGAGCACCTTCGGCGAGCTGTCCACGCGCACGAGGTCGCCGCCCAGGCCGACGGCGAGGCGTTCGTCGACCTGCGCCACGGCCGCCGCCAGGTCCGCGAGCTGCACGCCCAGGTCGAACGACGGCCGCTCGCCCGACGCCAGCCGGTCGGTCCCGCGCCGCACCACGGCCGCCACGTCGTCCACGACGCGCGGCAGCGCGCGCTTGTCCAGCGCGAACGCCAGCTGCCAGTCGAAGTACTCGGTGTCGGCGATCCGCACGAGCGCCCGCAGCGCGCCCACCCGTTCGTCCTCGGTGCCCTTGGGGCCGGCGAAGTCCTCGCCCAGCCCGACCGCGCGGGCCAGGTGCGCGAACGTCTCGTCCACCGAATAGCGCCGGTCGACCAGCTCACCGCGCCACGGGGCGGCGTCCGGGTCGGCCGCCGCGTCCACCACGGCCCGGTAGCCGTCGAGCTCGCCCCACGTGGCCAGCGCGCAGCACGCCAGGAACCGCTCGTAGGGCGCGCCGGTGGCCAGCACCCGGCGCAGCGGTTCGACCCGCGCGGTGTACCGGTCGTCGTCGAACGCGGCGTTGATCACCTCGTCCGGGTCGCCCACCGGGTGCCCGTCGAAGTCCGTGTAGAGCAGTTCCCTGACCCGGCTGTCCACCTCAGACATCGTATGGCCCCTGGATGTACTCGGCCGGGACCGTGCCCTTGATCAGCCACTCGCCGTCGCGACGGGTGTTGAGCAGGCCCTGGAGGCGGCTGATGATCGACTCGGTCTTCCCCTTGGACAACCCCAGGTCCTCGGCGAACTTCCGCACCTGGTCGGGGGTGGCGTCGTGCGGCAGGGTCACGTCGACGGCGCGCCCGGCGAGCCGGTCCACCTCGCCCTGGAGCGACGCCTCCACCTTGGCGGGCGGCAGGATCTCCACGTCGGTGACCTTGCCCGCGTCGATGTCGGCCTGGAGCCGCTCGTGGTCGAGGCGGACCTCCTTGTTGCCGTACAGCTTGGCGTCCGCGCCCTCGACGCTGAACGAGGTGTACGGGCTGTCCGCCTTGGCGGCCTTGTCCTTGCCGCCCAGCACGTGCTGCCACGGCTCGGTCTTGCCGTGCGGGTTGGCGGGCACCAGGTTGCCGTCGGCGTCGAGGTGCGACTTGCGGATGCCGCCGCTGTTGACGGTGTTCGGGAAGTGGTCGTCACGCCGGATGATCTTCGGCCCGGAACCACCGCCACCACCGCCCGGCACCGGGGTCGCGGGCGGTGCGGTCGTGGAGGACGGCGTGGTCGTGCCGCCGGACGGTCCGTGCGCCACCGGGGGCGGGGTCACCGGCGCGCTCGACGGCGAGGTGGTCCCGGACGGGGTCGTGCCGCCGGGCGGCGCGTGCGTCACGGGCGGCGCGGACACGGGGGCACCGGACGGCGTGGTCGTGCCGGCGGGCGTCGTGGTCGCGGGCGGGGTGTGCGTCGGCGGCGGCGCGGACACGGTCGGTCCCGACGTGCTCGACGGCGCGGTCGTCCCGGACGGCGTGGTCCCACCCCGCGGCTTCACGTCGGGCGAACCGGGCAGCGTCACGGGGTCGGGCGTGCGCGGCGCACCGGGCGCGTCCGCCCGCTTCAGCGCCCGGAGGCCCTTCTTGATCGCCTCCCAGATCTCCCCGAGCCGGTTCATCAGCGGCCGGAGCCTGCCGACCGACCGGACCAGTTTCGTGATCACGTCGGAGATCCGGTTGACCCACTTGGCGATGATCGCCACGGCGGAGGCCACCACGTGCGGCGTGGCGAAGCCGAGTGTCACGGCCTCCTCGGCCAGCCACTGCGGGATGCGGGCGACGAGCGTGGCCACGCACTCGGCGACGAGGTCGCGCACGATGCCGCGCACCGTCCCGACCAGCACGCCGACGACCTGCACGACCGTGCCGACGGTGGCGGAGCACCCGGCCGCCGCGGTGATGTGCTCGGCCTGCTCGGCGACCGACCGGCGGTAAGCGTCGGCCGCGGCGCCCGTCCAGCCGGCCGTGCCGCGGCCGACCTCGGAGGTCAGCACCTCGTGCGCCCGGCCGACGGACTGGGACACGTTCTGCCACGTCGTGGCGTACGCGGCGATCTGGTCGGCGTCGCCCGCCAGCCAGTTCAGGGCGTCGCGCAGCGGCCCGACGTGCTCGATGATCCACGAGACGGCGTACTGGAGCAGGGTGCCCAGCGGGTCGAGGGCGAGCGAGAGCATCTCCAGGCCGGTGCCGGCGAACCCGAGGCCGCCCTCGACCCAGGACCCGGACGACACGCCGTTGTAGAGATCGGCCGCGGACTCGGCGATGCCGATCCCGGTGTAACCGGTGGTGGAGTCGCGGCGTTCCGCCACCAGCGGGTTGTTCACGCCGCACCGCCCGCGAACGCGGAGGCGTTGCCCCGGTCGACGTCCTCGTAGTCGTCGGCCGCGCCGCGCACGGAGGCGATGGTGTCGCCGACGGACGTCACGCACTCGCTCAGCGACTCGATGCCCGCGCCGCTCACGAACGACACGATCGGCGGGAACATCGTGCAGATCTTCCCGTACGCCTCACCGGACATGCTGACCTGGCGGGCCGCGTCCAGCGCCTGGTTGAGCTGGTCCTCCACCCCGCGCAACCGGTCCGCGTGCCCGCGCAGCTCCTCGACCGGGACCTCGTAACCGCTCACGTTCCGCCCCTCAAGCACTCGATGCCCCTCACTCGGTGACCGAGGGGCCTTCCCAGTCGTCGTCGTCCTGAACGGGTCGCCGCGTGGACGGCGGCGGTGGTGCGGTCGGACGGACCTGGTCCGCCCAGGGCGGGGTGTCCGACGGTGGTTCGGGGAAGCGTTGGCGGTACGACGAGACCAGCGCGTCGGCGGTTCCCGGTTCCCGGATGCCGACCGCGCTCACCACGTCGGAGACCGCGCCGGCGATTCGGGATTGCGCACGGCGCATGGTCGTCAGGATGGTCGTGGCGAGCTGCGCGCCGCCGGACGCCCGTTCGCTGATCTCCAGGGTCTGCACGGCCCCGGTGGCGTCCACGGTGAGCCGCACCAGGCCGTCGCGGGACACCTCGGTGATGCTCACCCCGGCGACCTGCCTGCTCACCTCCTGGTACTTCTCGGCCTTGGCCGTCACGCCCGCCGCCCAGCGGGCGATCTCCTGCTCCGTGCGCACCTCGTCGCCACCGAACACGGGATCGGTCACCGCACGCCCCCTCCATCTCCTGCGTGACAGGATCGTGCGGGGACGGTATTCCGTTAGCGCGCCGGCTGGCAGCGGGGGCACCAGTAGAGGTTGCGGCCGGCGAGTTCGGCGGCGGCCACGGGCGTGCCGCACAGCAGGCACGGCTGCCCGGTGCGCCGGTACACGTAGACCTCGCCGCCGTGCCGGTCCTCGCGCGGCGCGCGGCCGGTGACCTCGGGCAGGTGCTCGGGCCGCACGGTGTCGATCCGGCCGACCTTCACGCCGGCGCGCATGAGCACGACGAGGTCGAGCCACATGTCGTCCCACAGCGCCTTGTCCAGGCCGCGGCCTGGGACGTAGGGGTTGAGGCCGTGCCGGAACAGCACCTCGGCGCGGTAGACGTTGCCCACACCCGCGAGCACGGACTGGTCCATCAGCAGCACGGCGATCGACTGGCGGGACCCGGAGACCTTCGCCCACGCCAGGTCGGGCTTCGCGTCGCGCCGCAGCGGGTCGGGGCCGAGGCGGGCGTGCAGGGCGGCGACCTCGTCGTCGGTCAGCACCTCGCACCGGGTGGGCCCGCGCAGGTCGGTCCAGTGCGTGGGGCCGACCACCCGCATCCGCACCTGGCCGACGGGCTCGGTCACCGGGTGCGGCGACTCGGTGAACCCGCCGTACAGGCCGAGGTGGACGTGCACGGTCGCGTCCGGCCCGTAGACGTGCAGCAGGTGCTTGCCGTGGGCCTCGGCGCGCTCGAACAGCCTGCCGTCGACCGCGGACGCGGCGAACCTGCCCTGCGGGCTGGACACCCGCACGACCGAACCGGCGTAGCGGCGCCGGTGCAGGCGGGCGAGGCGGTGCAGGGTGTGGCCTTCAGGCACGGAACGGGACCACCGGGTTCAGGTAGAGGCGGACGAGCTGCCGGGAGTCGCGGCGCAGCAGGCGGCGGGCGGGTTCGACGGCGCGCTCGGGGGCGTGCGCGGCCAGCACCGAGCACAGCGCGGCGAGCTGCGCGTTCCGGTCGAAGTCCGGTTCGTCGGTCCGGTCGAGGCCTCGGTCCAGCACGGCGGCGAGCGCGTCGGCGGTGCCCGGCTCGTCGGCGGCGTACCGCAGCGGCCAGCCGAAGAACACCTCGTCACCGAGGCCGATCAGGGCGTTCACGGCGGCGAGCCGCGCGGCCGACGAGGTGAACCGGCGGCCCTCGGCGACCGCGCCCGCCAGCTCCGGGAACGTGCCGTCGCGGTCCTCGGCGACCAGGGTGTTGAACCACGGCGAGCGCCGACCGGCCTCGGCGATGCCCTCCACCACCGGGTAGACCGGGTCATGGCCCCACGACGCGAGCGCCACCACCGCCAGGTAGCGGTGGTGGCGCCGCGCCGAGTCGTCGGTGACGACGGCGCGCAGGCCCGGTACCCGTTCGAGGTAGCGGGGTTCGTCGAACGCAGCCTCGATCACGGTCCGCGGCTCGGTCAGGTAGGTGCCGCCGAGGTCGCGGAACAGCAGCTCGCGGATCATCAGGGCAGGGCGGGGGCTTCGCCGGTCCGCTCGTAGTCGGCGAGGATGCCGATGCGGCGGGCGTGCCGCTCCTGCCCGGAGAACGGGGTGGCCAGGAACGCCTCGACGATCGCGAACGCCTCCTCGGTGGTGTGCATCCGCGCCCCGATGCCCATCAGCTGGGCGTCGTTGTGCTCGCGGGCGAGCTTCGCGGTCTCCACGCTGTAGGCGAGCGCGGCGCGGGCGCCGGGCACCTTGTTGGCGGCGATCTGCTCGCCGTTGCCGGAACCGCCGATCACGATGCCCAGGCTGCCGGGTTCGGCGACGACCCTGGTGGCCGCCTCGATGCAGAACGGCGGGTAGTCGTCCTCCGCGTCGTACACCGCCGGGCCGACGTCCACGACGTCGTGGCCTGCGTCGCTGAGGTGCTTGGCGAGGGCGGTCTTCAACTCGAAGCCCGCGTGGTCCGATCCCAGATAAACGCGCACGTCAGGAAGTCTGCCATCCTCGGTGGGGTGTTCGGTCAAGAGGGTTGCCGGCTCCGGCTGGAGTGGGGCGGCGAGGGGATCGCCGCGCTCGGAGGGCGGTGCGCGGTGCTGGTCGTGGTGGACGTGCTGTCGTTCACCACGGCGACGGACGTGGTGGTGGCGCGGGGCGGTTCGGTGCGGCCGGTGCGGTGGGTGGACCGGGAGCGGGCGGTCCGACCGGTCGACCCGTCGTGGTCGTTGCGGCCGTCGTCGCTGGTGGGGGTGCCGGCCGGGGTGGAGTTGGAGCTGCCGTCGCCCAACGGCGCCACGCTGTGCGCGATGGCGGCGGACACCGGGTCGATCGTGCTGGCGGCGTGCCTGCGCAACGCGCGTGCGGTCGCGGGGGCGGCGTTGTCGTTGACGGGCGGCGGGCCGATCGGCGTGGTGCCGGCCGGTGAGCGCTGGGGGATCGACGTCAACAGCCCCCGGACGGCGGCGTTCGGACCGCTCCGCCCGGCCGTCGAGGACCTGCTGGGCGCGGGGGCGGTGGTGTCCTCGCTGCTCGACCACGGCTCCGCGTCGGTCGAGGCGGGGATGGCGGCCGAGGCGTACCGGCGGACGTCCGTGGCCGACGCGGTGGCGGGGTGCGTGTCGGGGCGCGAGCTGATCGCCGCCGGGCACGCCGCCGACGTGGCCCTGGCCTGCGAGGTCGACGTGAGCACCGCCGTCCCCCGCCTGGTCGACGGCGTCCTCCGCCCCACCTGACCCGCGCGAGTCGTAACCCCAGGCCGCGGGAGTCCAACGTCCAGGGCGCGCGAGTCGTACGTTGAGGGCGCGCGAGTCCAACGTCCAGGACCCCTGAGTTCTACGCTCAGGACCGCTTACCTACTCGCGAGTGTAGAACTCACCGGGTCCGAGCGTTGGACTCTCGCGGCCTGGACGTACGACTCGCGCGGCCTGGGGGGACGACTCGCGCGGGCTGGGGGGACGACTCGCGGTCAGCGTTGGATGGACTTCAGTTCGGTGAACTCGGCCAGGCCGTGGGGGCCGAACTCGCGGCCGTTGCCGGACTGGCGGTAGCCGCCGAACGGGGCGCTGGTGTTGAACGCGGCGCCGTTGATGTCGACCTGGCCGGTGCGGAGGCGACGGGCGACGGCGAGGGCGCGGTCGGGGTCCGCGGAGAAGACCGCGCCGCCCAGGCCGTAGATGGTGGAGTTGGCGATGCGGACGGCGTCGTCCTCGTCGCGGTAGGGCATGACCGACAGGACCGGACCGAAGATCTCCTCCTGGGCGATCGACATGTCGGGTGCCACGTGGCCGAAGACGGTGGGTGCGACGTGGTGGCCCCGTTCGGTGGGGCGGTCCGGGCCGCCCAGGGCGAGCTTCGCGCCCTCGGCGATGCCGGCGCGGATGTGGGCGACCACGCGGTCGCGCTGGGCGGCGGAGACGGCCGGGCCCAGGCGGGTGGCGGGGAGCGCGGGGTCGCCCGGCTCGTACTTCGCGGCGGCGGCCGCGGCGACCTCCAGGGCCTCGTCGTGCCGGTCGGCGGGCACCAGGAGCCTGGTCCACGCGCTGCACGCCTGGCCGTTGTTCATGAACGCGTTGGCCACGCCGATCTTCACCGCGCGGCTCAGGTCGGCGTCGTCCAGCACGACGTTCGCGGACTTGCCGCCCAGTTCGAGGGCGACCCGCTTGACGGTCTCGGCGGCCAGCGCGGACACCCGGCGGCCGGCGCGGGTGGACCCGGTGAACGACACCATGTCCACCATCGGGTGCGCCGCGAGCGCCTCCCCGACCACCGGACCCGTCCCGTGGACGAGGGAGAACACGCCTTCGGGCACGCCCGCGCCGTGCAGCACCTCGCTCAGCAGGTCGGCGGTGAACGGCGCCAGCTCGCTCGGCTTGAGCACGACGGTGTTGCCCGCGGCGAGGGCGGGCACGACCTTGGCGACCATCTGCTGCAACGGGAAGTTCCACGGCGTGATGGCCGCGACGACGCCGACCGGCTCGCGCAGCACGAGCGAGTTGCCGATCTCCTCACCGTCGAAATAACCACTCGAAAGTGTCGTCTCGATGCCGCGGACGATGCCGATCGGATTCGGGACCTGCACCTTCGAGGCGAACGTGATGGGCGTGCCCATCTCCGCGGTCATCGTGGAAGCCAGCTCGTCCGCCCGTGCCGCCAGCCCGTCGGCCACGGCCCGCACGACCGCGAGCCGGTCGGCCACGGACGTCGCCGCCCACCTGGGGAACGCGGCGACCGCCCTGGTCACGGCGGTGTCGACGTCACCGGCGGTGCCCGCGCGGACGGTGCCGACGACTTCTTCGGTGGTCGGGTTGACGACCTCGATCACTGCGACTCCCGGACGACGGTGTGACACTCCACGAAGAAAACAGCCTCAGAGTGTCACACCATGCGGCTCAGGAGAAGTTCAGCTTGCCGGTCCGGGTGCGCTTCAGCTCGTAGAACTCCGGGTAGCTCGCCAGCGCCACCGCGCCGTCGAAGACCTTCAGCGCGGCCTCGCCGCGCGGGATGCTGCTCAGCACCGGCCCGAAGAACGCCACGCCGTCGATGTGGATCGTGGGCGTGCCGACGTCCGTGCCCACCGGGTCCATGCCGCGGTGGTGGGACGCGCGCAGGTCCGCGTCGTGCTCGTCGGTGTGCGCGGCCCCGGCCAGCTCGGCGGGCAGGCCCACCTCGGCCAGCGCCTCCACCACGACCGCGTCCCAGTCCTTGTTGCCCTGGTTGTGGATGCGGGTGCCGAGCGCGGTGTACAGGTCGCGCAGCACGCCGTCGCCCTTGAGCTTCGCCGCCGCGATGGCCACGCGCACCGGCCCCCAGCCCCGGTCCATCATGTCGCGGTAGTGGTCGTCCAGGTCTCGGCCCTCGTTGAGCACGGACAGGCTCATCACCCGGAAGTCGAGGTCGACGTCCCGCTGCTTCTCGACCTCCAGAATCCATCGGGACGAGATCCACGCGAACGGGCAGATCGGGTCGAAGTAGAAGTCGACCTTCGTGCGTCCCTCTGTCGACATGCGGTGCTCTCCTCCGTGCGTCCGGCGGGCCGACCGCCGGTGCGGTCCCCCGATCCTGCACAACCAACCGGACCCGCGCAGTCTTCCCTCGGACGCCAGTCCACTTCCGGGCGTCCCACGTGATTGGATGCGGGAGTCGTGTTCACCCGCACGACACCCTTCCCCCGTTCCGACGAGGTCAGCGCCCCGTGCGCCGGCAGACGAGGTGACCATGGCGGCACCCAACCTCACCCGCGACCAGGCGCAGCAGCGGGCTGCGCTGCTGGAAGTCGACTCCTACCGGATCGAGCTGGACCTGACCGACGGCGGCGGAAAGCCCGGGTCGGACACGTTCCGCTCCACGACGACGGTGGCGTTCCGCAGCCGGACGCCGGGCGCGTCATCGTGGGTCGACGTCGTGGCCGCCACCGTGCACCGCGCCGTGCTCAACGGCCGCGAGATCGACGTGTCGTCCTACCGCGAGGAGGACGGCCTGCACCTGCCCGACCTGGCCGACGTCAACGAGCTGACGGTCGAGGCCGATTGCCGGTACATGAACACCGGCGAGGGCCTGCACCGGTTCGTCGACCCGGTCGACGGCGAGGTGTACCTGTACTCGCAGTTCGAGACCGCGGACGCCAAGCGCATGTTCGCGTGCTTCGACCAGCCGGACCTGAAGTCGGTCTACTCCCTGAAGGTCACCGCGCCGCACCACTGGAAGGTGGTGTCCAACGCCCCGATCGTGTCCACTGAGGACGGTCTGGGCGGCGCGGACGTGCACACCTTCGAGACCACCAAGCCCATGTCGACGTACCTGGTCGCGCTGGTCGCCGGCCCGTACGCGGAGTGGCGCGACGAGTTCACCGACGGGGGCACCACGATCCCGCTGGGCATCTACTGCCGCGCGTCGCTGGCCCCGCACATGGACGCCGAGCGCCTGTTCACCGAGACCAAGCAGGGTTTCGGCTTCTACCACGGCGCGTTCGGCGTGCCATACCCGTTCGGCAAGTACGACCAGTGCTTCGTGCCGGAGTTCAACGCGGGCGCGATGGAGAACGCCGGCTGCGTCACGTTCCTGGAGGACTACGTCTTCCGCAGCCGCGTCACCCGCTACCTCTACGAGCGCCGCGCCGAGACCGTGCTGCACGAGATGGCGCACATGTGGTTCGGCGACCTGGTGACCATGCGCTGGTGGGACGACCTGTGGCTGAACGAGTCGTTCGCCACGTGGGCGTCCGTGCTGGCGCAGGCCGAGGCCACCGAGTACCGGCAGGCGTGGACGACGTTCGCCAAGATCGAGAAGTCGTGGGCCTACCGGCAGGACCAGCTGCCGTCCACGCACCCCGTGGCCGCCGACATCCCGGACCTCCAGGCGGTCGAGGTCAACTTCGACGGCATCACCTACGCCAAGGGCGCCTCGGTGCTCAAGCAGCTGGTGGCCTACGTCGGGCTGGAGAACTTCCTGTCCGGTCTGAAGGTGTACTTCGGCAAGCACGCCTGGGGCAACGCCACGCTCGCCGACCTGCTCGGCGCGCTGGAGGAGGCGTCCGGCCGCGACCTGTCGTGGTGGAGCGCGCAGTGGCTGGAGACGACCGGCCTGAACCTGCTGCGGCCGAAGTACTCGGTCGACGCCGAGGGCCGGTTCACCGAGTTCGCGGTGCTCCAGGGCGGTGCTCGGCCGGGTGCGGGCGAGCTGCGCACCCACCGGCTGGCGGTCGGCGTGTACGACGCCGACGAGTCCGGCAAGCTGGTGCGCACCCACCGCGTCGAGCTGGACGTGTCGGGTGAGCGCACCGAGGTCCCCGAGCTGGTCGGCGTGCACCGCGGCAAGATCGTGCTGGTCAACGACGACGACCTGACCTATTGCACGATGCGGCTCGACCCCGACTCGCTGGCGGCGCTGATCGACCACATCGCCGACATCGCCGAGCCGCTGCCGCGCACGCTGTGCTGGTCGGCCGCGTGGGAGATGACCCGCGAGGCCGAGCTGAAGGCGCGCGACTTCGTGAACCTGGTGCTGGGCGGCCTGCACGCGGAGACCGAGGTCGGCGTCGTGCAGCGGCTGCTGCTCCAGGCCCAGACCGCGCTGTCGTCGTACGCCGACGCCTCGTGGCGCGACGAGGGCTGGGCGCGGTTCACCGCGAAGACGCTGGAGCTGGCCCGCGCCGCGGAGCCCGGCTCCGACCACCAGCTGGCGTTCGTGAACGCCCTGGCCGGGTCCGTGCTGGACGACGCGACCGTCGCGGTGCTGCGGAGCTGGCTCGACGGCACCGCCTCGCTGCCCGGCCTCGACGTCGACACCGACCTGCGGTGGCGGCTGTTGCAGGCGCTGGTCGCGCACGGCGCCGCCTCGCTGGAGGACATCGCCGCCGAGGAGGAGCGCGACCCCACCGCCACCGGTCGCCGGCGTGCCGAGTCGGCGCGCGCCCTGCGCCCCACGGTCGAGGCGAAGACCGAGGCGTGGGACCGCGCGGTCAACGACGACGAGCTGCCCAACGCGGTGTCGGAGGCCGTCATCGCGGGCATCCAGCACCCCGGTCAGAAGGCGCTGCTCCAGCCGTTCGTGGAGCGCTACTTCGCCGACGTGGCCGACGTCTGGGACCGCCGTTCGAGCGAGCGCGCCCAGTCGATGGTGGTGGGCCTGTTCCCGTCGTGGTCGATCGCGGAGGAGACCGTGAAGGCCGCTGACGCGTGGCTGGCCGAGGAGCGGCCGCCGGCCCTGCGGCGGCTGGTGTCGGAGGGGCGTGCGGGCATCGTGCGCGCCCTGGCGGCCCAGGAGTTCGACCGGTCCTGAGCGGCCGGGCAGGCGAGGTGAGGGGCGGCGTCCACGGGTGCCGCCCCTCCGCCGTTCCCGGACCGCTGTCGGCGGGACCGGGGGCGGCGGCCGAGCCGGTGGGTGGCACTCGGGTGGGCGGAACGGGCACCGTCACCGGGGTGTGGCGGGAACTCCCGGCGTTCGCGCGGAAACGTCGGCCGCGCCGAGTTGGTGCGGGATCGGGAGGATTCCCTCCGCGGCGCGCCACGCGGCGTCGCAGTCGCGGCAGGTGGGCCACGACCATTCCTCCTTACCGAGCCTGCCGGCCGGGATGGTGACTTCCTCGCCGCACAGGGTGGTCGTTTCCTCGCAGGCCACGGCGTCCTCTTTCACGGCGTGGCGCTTGCCGTTGTGCGGCAGCCAGCGGAACGGGCGGAAGGACATCAGCGGCCCCTTTTGTCGTAGGCGTCGGCCCAGCGGGCGAAGACTTCCCGGGATTGTTCCGCCGAGAGCACGAGGTGGTTCAGCGCGCGCATCTTCGCCTCGTACTCCGTGATGACGGCCGGGTCGTCGTGGAAGACGGTGGCGCTGTCGGTCTCGGTGTAGGCCAGCGGTTTGGTGGGCGAGGCGAACGTGAGCAGGGTCGCCGGGTTCCTCAGCGCGCCGTGCGAGTTCGCCGCCATCGGGACCACCAGCAGGCTGAAGTTCGACCAGCCGCACATCAGGGTCAGCCTGAGCATCTGGTCGCGCATCACCTTCGTCCCGCCCACGACCAGCCGCAGCGCCGCCTCGTGCACGAAGATCACCGTCTCCGGGCCGGTCGGGCGGCGCAGGTTGTCCTGGCGGGCGGCACGGGCGCGGGCGACCGACCGGTCGCCGGTCAGGACGGTCGCGTAGTCCTCCGTCTGCGCCAGGCTCGGCACGGTCAGCGGCTCGTACGCCATCACCGTGCGCGCCGCGTTCTCGTGCAGCGTCAGGGCCAGCAGCGTGTCGGCCGACGGGGTGTTGCGGCGCACGAAGTTGCCCGTGTCCGCCTCGACGGCGATGGCCAGCACCCGGTCCCGGGTGGCCTTGTCCGCGCCGCAGCGGCCCAGCAGCGTGCCGATCTCCCACGGGCTCGTGCCCCGGCTGCCGGTCTCCAACTTCGACAGCTTGCCCAACGACCACCCGAGCGCCTCGGCGACCTGCGCCGAGGACATCCGCGACCGGTGCCGCACCCTTCGCAACTCCTCCCCCAACTCCCTGCTCCGCGCCGTGCTCAGGCGCGTCGGGACCTTTTCCTCTTGCTCCAACATTTCCCCCCGCAACGGAATAGATTTGCGCAGCAGGATGTACGGAGTGGGGATTTTCGTCAATACCCTCATCGGGGGACCGCCAGTACCGGTGGTCCCACCTTAAGCTTGGGTTATGCATCGAAGCACCTCCCGGGCCATCGCGCTCGGTGCGCGTATCAGAAACGTCCGGGAAAGTCGCAAGCTCAGCCAGCGCAAGCTCGCCCGACAACTAGGAGTATCAGATTCGTTGCTTTCGCGCAGCGAAACGGGGAGTCGATTCCTCGCCCGGGATGAAGTGGAATTGATCCTGAACGCCCTGGAGGTGGTGGGTCCGGAGCGGGACGAAATCCTGGACTTGGCCGCCGACACGAGCGGCTCGCCGTTGCACGTCATCGACGTTCCGCAGGAGCGCATCCAACTGGCCTGCCTCATCGACATCGAGGGCATGGCGGCGGAGATCGTCAACTGGTCGCCACAGCTCGTGCCCGGCCTGCTCCAGGTTCCCGGCTACACGCGGTCGATCATGGAGCGCGCCCGGAAGCCCCGGAACGAGATCGACGCGCGGGTCGCGCTGCGGATGGGGCGGAGCGAGGTGCTGACCCGCGACGACCCGGTCCGCTACACCGCCGTCATCGGCGAGGGGGTGCTGAGCCAGCGGTTCGGCGGCCCTGAGGTCATGCGGGAACAGCTGTCGCACCTGCTCAAGATGGGTGCGGAACCCCACGTCGACCTGCGCGTGATGCCGTGCGCCACCGACTGGCACCCCGGTCACGACGGGCAGTTCTCGCTGCTGGTCGACGACGCGGCGGTCTCCTACGTCCACTTCGAGAACAACGTCAGCTGCCTGTTCGTCCAGGAGGAGGACGTGGTGGCCCGCTACCGCGGCTGGGTGCCAAGGTTGCTGGAGGCCGCGCTGAGCCGGGAGGAGTCGGCCTCCCTGATCACGCGGCACCTCGACGGCCTGGAGGGTGCGCATGGAGGTTCGGTGGAGGAAGTCGAGCAGGAGCGGTAGCGCCAACGACTGCGTCGAGGTGGCGAGCCACCTGGGCGCGGTCAGGGACAGCAAGAACCCCGCCGCGGTGCTGGAGATCAGCCCCCGACGACTGCGGGCGTTCGTACAGGTGGCCAAGAAATCGTGAGAAAAAAGGCCCCGGTCGGGTGACCGGGGCCTTCCACTTCCGGATGTTCTAGCGGGGCGCGCGCCCGGCCTGGTCGGTCAGCATGCGCAGGCCGCTGATGAGACCGCCGGCGAGGTCGCCCTCCTTGAAGGACGCGACCATGCTCATGACGGCGAGCTTGGCGCCCCGGTCGGCGAGCCGCCGGTGGGACTCCTCGCCGGTCACGACCTCGACGACCCGCTCACCGGGCGACACCGCGACCAGCACGGCGTGCGCGGGGCGGGGCGTGGCGGCGTGCAGCTCCTCGGCGCGGGCGCGGGAGTCGGAGCCGAGGGTGCCGAGGTAGACGCTGAAGTCCAGCCCGGTGGTGCGGCTGGCCAGCGTCAGGGCCTCGTCCAGGGTCGCCAGCTGCACCGGCGTGAACGGCAGGCTCGGCGCGTGCGGCTCGTGCATCTTCGCGACGGACACGCGGCCGCTGTTGGTGACGGCCGCGCCGACCGGCAGGGTCGACGGGTCGACCTCGACCCGGTTCAGCTCACCAGTTGCCACGAGCGCCTCCCTTGGCGGTGCGGCCCTCACCCGGGACCGCGGCGGGCGCGTGCGCGCCACCGGACAGCCCGGCGGGGTTCGCGGTCCACCACACGGGGGCGTAGCCCCATTCCTGGCCCGGGCGGTACCGCTGGATGCGGGTGGCCTTCGGCCTCAGCGTCAGTAGCGTGATCACGCCGTAGATGGCCAGCGGGATCAGCGCGAAGACGAGCACGGTCTCCACGATGGTCACGGCGGTTACGGTAACCGATCGACCCGCGCGAGTCCGGGCGAGGGCACCGTTCGCGCGGGTCGCGCCGGGCGCACAACTGTGAACGGGCCCCTCGTGCGCGCATCGCCGATCACGCTCCGCGCGGTGATCGGCGGTGACCGCGGCCCGGTTGGGGCCGGAGCCCCCGTCGATCACGCCCGGCGGCTCCGTCGCACGCCACGTGCCGGTGTGATGTGGACAACGTCCTACCTGGGAGAACGTCACGGTCGGTGTCGATCAGTGCCGGATGCACTAGTTCGGACTCTCGATCGTCGCAGTGCGTACACCCAGGCGGTCTGCCGCCGTACGGGGGTTCATGGCGGCCGGTTTGGCGTCTTGTCCTGGGCCCACTCGGCTTCTAGCTTTTCACCTGTACGGGTCTTGCGCATCGACTACTGGTTTCTACTTTGCACCCGTTGAGCCTCGGAGGACACGACATGTACACCGAAAACCGCACCCAGGTCACCGCCTTCACTCTTTTGCCGTACACCCAATCGGGCCAGGCGGTTACGGCCGGTTGGCACCTCTCGGCGACGGCCGATTCGGTGCGCATCACCGCGAAGGACGATTCGGTGCGCATCACCGCGAAGGACGACTCGGTGCGCATCACGGCGTCGGACTCCGTGCGCATCACGGCCTCGGACTCGGTCCGGATCACCGCGAAGGACGACTCGGTCCGGATCACCGCCGCCGACTCCGTGCGCATCACCGCGAATGACTCGGTCCGGATCACGGCCTCGGACTCGGTGCGCATCACGGCGCGCCGCGAGGACCTCGCCCTCGCGGCGTGACCACCGGATCGGCTCAGGCCGCGGGCTCGCCCAGGTAGGGCAGCCACAGCGGGTCGGCCTCGGTAACGCCGGCCAGCAGCCGCCAGTGCGGCCCGCGGGGCGCGTTCGGGACCACGCGCAACCGCCAGCCCAGCTCGGACAGCAGCTTGTCCGCCTTGCGGTGGTTGCACTTCGCGCAGCACGCCACGCAGTTGGTCCACGTGTGCGGCCCGCCCCGGCTGCGCGGCACCACGTGGTCGATCGTCTCGGCACGCCCGCCGCAGTAGGCGCAGCGGTACCGGTCGCGGTGCATCAGCCCGGCGCGGGTCAGCGGCACCCGGCCGCGGTAGGGCACCCGCACGTAGCTCGACAGCCTGATGACCGACGGCACGACGACCTCGGACGTCGAGGAGTGCACCACGGCGCCCGCCGGGTCACCGTGCACCACCTCGGCCTTCCCGCACACGACGAGCACCACCGCGCGCCGCAGCGGCAGGGCGGTGAGCGGCTCGAACGTGGCGTTGAGCAGGAGGACCTTGCGCCTCCCCCAGGGCAGTACCAAGGGTGCCTGACCGGCTCCCTCCCCGCCGACCACAGCGTGCACACCGGGCTGTTTTTGGCCGGACGGGACCGACGGCGCGAGCCCGGCGTTCGCCAGGGCGCCGATCGGGGTGGGTTGTCGGTCTGGCACGCGACCACCTCCACCGGTTCAACTACAGAAGACCACAGATCACCCTCAAAAATCACCTGTGATATGTGACGTGTCACGGAGTCGTGGCCGAAACTTCGGTGAACACCCCCAATTGGTGATCGTTTTCATCAGGGCCGTTACGCTGACCCGGGTGACCGAGGACTCCCGCGCAGCGCTGCCTGCGACGATCACCTACCCCACCGCCGAGCGGCTCGACCTCGTCGAGGACCTGCACGGGCACCTGGTGGCCGACCCCTACCGCGCGCTCGAGGACCCGGCGGACCCGCGCACCGCCGCGTGGTCCGAGGCGCAGGACGCCCTGGCGCGCTCGTGGCTCGACGCGATGCCGGGCCGCGAGCGGCTCGGCGCCCGGCTGGCCGAGCTGATGCGGACCGGCTCGGTGGGCACGCCGGTGTGGCGGGCCGGGCGGGCGTTCTACGCGCGCCGCGACCCCGATCAGGACCACGCCGTGCTGTACGTGCTGGTCGACGGCGTGGAGCGGGCGCTGGTGGACCCCTCGGCGCTCGACCCGTCCGGTCGGACGACGCTCGACCGCTGGTCGCCGTCGCGGGAGGGCACGCGGCTGGCCTACCAGGTGTCCGTGGGCGGTGACGAGCACTCGCTGCTGCACGTCCTCGACGTCGACACCGGGGAGCTGCTGGACGGCCCGGTCGACCGCTGCCGGTACTCGCCGGTCGGCTGGCTGCCCGGCGGCGAGGAGTTCTTCTACGTGCGGCGGGTCGACCCCGCGCTGGTGCCCGAGGACGAGCGGCAGTTCCACCGCCGCGTGTGGCGGCACCGCGTGGGCGCGCCGGCGTCCGAGGACGTGAACGTGCACGGCGACGGCCTCGACCACACGTACTACTACGGGCTGTCGGTGTCCGAGGACGGCCGGTGGCTCGTGGTGAACGGCGCCCCGGGGACCGTGCGCAAGGACTCGGTGTGGATCGCGGACCTGCACGGCGACGGCGCGCTGAACCCCGTGATCCTCACCGAGGAGGGCGCGCAGTGCACCGCGTGGATCGAGCCCGACGGGCGCCTGTACCTGCTGACCAGCCTCGACGCGCCGCGGTTCCGGCTGTG
This sequence comes from Saccharothrix longispora, assembly GCF_031455225.1. Classification (GTDB taxonomy): domain Bacteria; phylum Actinomycetota; class Actinomycetes; order Mycobacteriales; family Pseudonocardiaceae; genus Actinosynnema; species Actinosynnema longispora. Next base: position 7,972,362 of record NZ_JAVDSG010000001.1, on the reverse strand, counting down.
CTCGGCCGACCCGGCGTCCCCCCGAGACTGGACCGAGCTGGTGGCCGAGGAGCCGGACTCGGTGCTGGAGGGGGCCGTGTGGCTGGACGGCTCGCTGGTGCTGGCGCGCACCCGGCACGCGGTGTCCGAGCTGCACCTGCACGACGCGGACGGCACGTGGGTGCGCGAGGTGCCGCTGCCGGGCCCCGGCTCGCTGCACGGCATGTCCACCGCGGACGTGCGCACGCCGGGCGACCGCGACGTGCTGTGGTTCGGCTGGTCGGACTTCACCACGCCGACGTCGGTGTACCGGTTCTCGGTCGCGACCGGGGCCGTGGAGCTGCACGCCGCCGCGCCGGGCGCGGTCGACATCCCGGACCTGTCCACCCGGCAGGTCGCCTACGAGTCGGCCGACGGCACGGTCGTGCGGATGTTCGTGGTGTCCGGGTCCCGGCACCCCGACCTGCCCCGGCCGACGCTGCTGACCGGCTACGGCGGCTTCGCGGTCGGCCGCGGCCCCGGCTACAGCGCCACCACCCTGGCCTGGGCTGAGGCGGGCGGGGTGTGGGCGCACGCGTCGCTGCGCGGCGGCGACGAGGAGGGCGAGGAGTGGCACCGGGCCGGCATGCGGGAGTCGAAGCAGAACGTGTTCGACGACTTCCACGCCGCCGCGGAGCGGTTGATCGCCGACGGGTGGACCACGCCGCAGCAGCTGTCGATCATGGGCGGCTCGAACGGCGGCCTGCTCGTCGGGGCCGCGCTGACCCAGCGGCCGGAGCTGTACGCGGCCGTGGTGTGCTCGGCGCCACTGCTGGACATGGTGCGGTACGAGCACTTCCTGCTGGGGCGGCTGTGGTCCGAGGAGTACGGTTCGGCGTCGGTGCCGGAGGAGCTGGGGTGGCTGCTGGCCTACTCCCCGTACCACCGGGTGCGGCCGGGTGTTGAGTACCCTTCGGTGCTGTTCACGGTGTTCGAGTCGGACAGCCGCGTGGACCCCAACCACGCCCGCAAGATGTGCGCGGCGCTGCAGGGCGCGACGGCGAGCGATCCGACCAAGCACCCGGTGCTGATCCGCCGGGAGACCGAGGTGGGGCACGCGGGACGATCGGTGAGCCGGTCGGTGGGGCTGGCCGTGGACCAGTTGACCTTCCTGGCCCGGGCGACGGGCCTGGAGCTGTGAGCTAGCTAGGAGGACTGAGCGGGTGAACGTGGACGTGGAGTCGACCCTCGCCGTGGAGTGGTGGTTGACCAACGGCCCGAAGATGGCCGAGGGCGCCCTGCGCATCGCGCTGATCGTGATCATCGCCGTGGTGGTCCGGGCGGTGCTGCGGCGGTTGATCGACCGGATGACCCGCGGCAACGGCGGCAAGAAGCCCAAGCTGCTCAGGCCCCTGCGCGAGCGGGCGCCCCAGGCCCTCGGGACGTTCGTCTCCGAGCGGCGCGAGCAGCGGGCCAAGACCATCGGCTCGGTGCTCAAGTCGTTCATCACGATCATCGTGTTCGGCGTGGCGTTCATCCAGGTCCTGACGGAGCTGGGCATGAACGTCGCGCCGATCCTCACGTCGGCGGGCATCCTCGGCGTCGCGATCGGCTTCGGCGCGCAGAACCTGGTCAAGGACTTCCTGGCCGGCATGTTCATGATGCTGGAGGACCAGTACGGCGTGGGCGACGTGGTCGACCTCGGGCCCGCGACCGGCACCGTCGAGGCGGTGGCGCTGCGGATCACCACGATCCGCGACACCAACGGCACGGTCTGGTACGTCCGCAACGGCGAGATCCTGCGGGTCGGCAACTCGTCCCAGGGCTTCGCGGTGGCGGTCGTCGACCTGCCGCTGGCCTACGGCGCCAACCTGAGCACGGCGACCGAGGTCCTCACCGCGGCGGTCGACAAGGCCGCCGCGGAGGAGCTGATGGCGAAGGACGTGACCGACAAGCCACAGGTCCTGGGTGTGGAGAAGGTCACGCCCGAGGGCATCACGATGCGCGTCACCGTGAAGGTCCGCCCCGGCCGCCAGTGGGCCGTGCAGCGGGCCCTGCGGGCCAAGCTGATGCCGGCCCTGGAGGACGCCGGGATCTCGCTCAAGTCCTAGCCGCGCCGAGAGTCCAACGCCCAGGACCCGTGAGTCCAACGTCCGGGGGTTGGACTCTCGATCGGGGTTCGTCGGGGGCGGGTGGCAGGATGGAGGGGTGACCACTCCTCCGGAGAACTTCTACGACGCGGTGGGCGGGTACGACACCTTCCACCGGATCGTCAAGCGCTTCTACGAAGAGGTGGCTACCGATCCGGTCCTGCGCCCCCTCTACCCCGAAGAGGACCTCGGCCCGGCCGAGGAGCGATTCCGGCTGTTCCTGATGCAGTACTGGGGCGGCCCGCACACGTACTCGGACACGCGCGGTCACCCCCGGTTGCGGATGAGGCACGCGCCGTTCGTCATCGGGCCCGTGGAGCGGGACGCCTGGCTGCGCTGCATGAAGGTCGCGGTGGACGCCGAGGAGATGTCCGACGAGCACCGCGAGCAGCTCTGGGCGTACCTCGACATGGCCGCGAACAGCCTCATGAACGCCTGGTCGTGAACCGGTGATCACCCGAACGGGGACGGCTTGTCGGTTGCGAATGGCAGGATGACCTCTCGTGCGACGATCCTCCGACCTCCCCCAAGAGATCGCCGACGAGTCCGCCTGGTGGCGTGACGCCGTCTTCTACCAGGTCTACGTCCGCTCGTTCGCCGATGCGAACGGTGACGGCGTGGGCGACCTCGACGGCATCCGGTCCCGGCTCGGCTACCTCGAACTGCTGGGTGTCGACGCGCTGTGGCTCACGCCGTTCTTCACCTCCCCGATGGCCGATCACGGCTACGACGTCGCCGACCCCCGTGACGTCGACCCGCTGTTCGGCGACCTGGCGGCCTTCGACCGGCTGGTCGCCGAGGCCCACGAGCACAACATCAAGATCACGATCGACGTCGTGCCCAACCACACCAGCGACCGGCACGCCTGGTTCCAGGCCGCCCTGCGGTCGGCTCCCGGCTCGCCCGAGCGGGAGCGCTACGTCTTCCGCGACGGCGGCGGCTTCGACGGCTCCGTGCCGCCCAACAACTGGCCCAGCCAGTTCGGCGGCCCGGCGTGGACGCGGGTGCCCGACGGCCAGTGGTACCTGCACCTGTTCGCGCCCGAGCAGCCCGACCTGAACTGGGAGAACCCCGAGGTGGCCGCCGACCTGGCGCGCACCCTGCGGTTCTGGCTGGACCGGGGCGTGGACGGGTTCCGCATCGACGTGGCGCACGGCATGGCCAAACCCCGCGACCTGCGGAACGTGGACCCCAGGGCCGAACTCGGCTCGGGTGTGCGGCACGACAACGCCGTGGACCCCCGGTTCGACAACGACGCGGTGCACGACGTGCACCGGCTGATCCGCAAGGTCGTCGACGAGTACCCCAACCGGATGGCCGTCGGCGAGATCTGGGTCAAGGACGACGCCCGGTGGGCGGCCTACGTGCGGCCCGACGAGCTGCACCTGGGCTTCAACTTCCGGCTGCTGGAGGCGCCGTTCGACGCCGACGCCGTCCGCGCGGCCGTCGACCACTCGCTGAACGCCGTGCGCGGCCTCGGCACCCCGCCGACCTGGACGCTGTCCAACCACGACGTGCCCCGGCACGTCACCCGCTACGGCGGCGGCGCGCTCGGCGCGAAGCGGGCGCGGGCGATGGTCCTGGTGGAGTTGGCGCTGCCCGGCGTCGTCTACCTCTACAACGGCGAGGAACTGGGCCTGCCGAACGTCGAGCTGCCCGACTGGGCGCTCCAGGACCCGATCTGGGTCCGCTCGCGGCACGCCGACCGGGGCCGCGACGGCTGCCGGGTTCCGCTGCCCTGGGAGGGCGACACGCCGCCGTTCGGCTTCTCGGGGGCCGCGGGCACGTGGCTGCCGCAGCCGAACGAGTGGGCGGGCCTGACCGCCGAGTCGCAGCTGGAGGACCCCGGCTCGATGCTGTCGTTCTACCGGCACGCCCTGGAGCTGCGGAAGTCGAACGCGGCGTTCGACGGCGAGGAACTGGAGTGGTACGGCGCACCGGCGGGCTGCTTCGCGTTCCGGCGCAAGGGCGGCGGCCTGATCTGCGCCCTGAACACCTCCGGCGGCCCGGTGCCGCTGCCGCCCGGCGGGGTGCTGCTGGCCAGCGGTCCGATGGACGGCAACCAGCTGCCCCCCGACACGGCGGTCTGGCTCGTGTGACACGGCGCCCCGGTCCGATCCCCGGGCGGACGTGGCGCGGGCGCGGTCCCCTCGACGCGCCTCCACCACTCCCCCCGGGGGGAGTACCCCGGTCGGGTCGTCCCGGGGGGGATCAGGAGTCCAGGACGTGGCGACCGCTCCGGCGGGTGCTCCCCCACACGGCGTCGACCGACTGGTCGAGCGACACGACCCTGCCGGCGCGGACGGCCGGCAGCGCCGGCAGCGTCTTCGGCTCCGGCCCGCCGACCGGGGCCGGTCACCGTCCACCACGGCCTCGACCGGCCCCGACACCCTGAACTCCACGCAGTGCCCTCCGTAGCCGGCTCGACCACCCAAGTAGTCGGCTGACCCCGAAAGGGCACTCGAACGTGAGTGGGATCAGACCAGCAGGGGAAGCATCGAGTGGCGGCGGCGGACCACCGCGCCGAAGCGGGCGTCGATGCGCAGCCACGAGTCGGTGGCGGTGATCCGCACGTCGTCGCCGGCGAGGAAGCCCATGCCGGACAGCGCGAACAGGCACCGCATGGGCACCTTGACGTCCAGGCCGGAGCCGCTGACCGTGAGCACGGTCTGGTCGAGCAGCGACGCGGGCGGGTTGCCGCGCGGCCCGGCGTTCTCGCGCGCCACCGCCACGCCCTTCTCGGCGAGGTCGGACACCACGCTGCCGGGCAGCCGGTCCACGGCCAGCCAGCCGGACGCGGGCGGCAGCGCGGAGCGCCACATCATGTCCCGGGCCGGACCGGGGTCGACGGTGGCGTCGCGCACCACGGCCAGGCCGGTGAGCAGGTCGGTCGCGGACACCGTCACGTCGGCGGGGGTCACCCGGCCGGCCACCGTGCGGGTGGCCAGCGCGTCGAACGGGGTCGCCACCCAGGCGTCCAGCAGGTCGCCGGACTCCCGGTTGCGCAGCCGCACCACGGACTGGGGGTCCAGGCGCACGGCGCGCGCGACGAACGCGCCGAGGTCGTCCCGCTCGGCGGGATCGGTGAAGACCAGTTCAGGCACCATTACCTCCGGCACGCCAGCCCGCGAGGAAGTCGCGCTCGGCTTCGAGGAGACGGCGGGGGCGCCCGGCCGTCAGGTTGTACGGGACCATCAGGGTCTCAGCGGTCGTGACGACGGCGCTGCCCTCCTGCTTGCCGTCCCGCACGGTGTAGTCGAGGGTGAACGAGGCGGCCTTCAACTCCCGCACCGACATCTCCACCACGACCTCGTCACCGGTGAACACCAGCGGCGCGAGGTAGTCCACCACGAGCCTGGCCACCACCACGCCCCGCGCCATGTCCGGCACGCCGTGCCGGGCGGCCTCGGTGAACAGCAGGTCGATCCGGGCCTCCTCCAGCAGCGTCACCGTGTTGGCGTGGTTGACGTGGCCGTAGGCGTCCATGTCCGACCAGCGCGGGCGCACACCCGTGACGAACACACCCAACTTGAACGCGCCTCCCGCTGTCGATGCCTGGCAGGAACACTATCCAGGTGCTACCGCCGGGTTGATGCGGCGTCCGCGTCGAGGAAACGCCCCAGGTCAGCGACCTCCTCCGCGACCCCCTCCGCGATTTCCTCGGCGATGTCCGGGCGGTCGCCGAACGGGGTCACCCCGACGCGCCCGCGTACCCGCCGCCACACGGCCACGACCCGGCCGTCGACCACGACGTGCGGGGTGAGGACCCCGCCGCCGGTCTGCACGAGCCGCGCGTGCGCCGGGTCGAGCACGGCGGAGCGGTCGCGGTAGCCGAGCAGGTAGGGGTCGAAGTGGCCGAGCAGCCGCACCGCGCCGGTGGGCGCGGCCGGTTCGCCGACCACCTCGGGCAGGTCCCTGGCCATCCTCTTGGGCAGGCCGCTCCACGCGGCGAAGTCGTCCGGCGTCGCCGGGCCGTACGCGCGGCGGTAGCGCCGCCACAGCTCGCGCACGCCGTCGTCCGCGCGGCGCGGCTCGCGGTCGGCGCGCAGCAGCCGGTAGGTGTCGTCCAGGCCCCGCCACAGCAGACCCGAGTGCGCGGCGAACGCGAGCAGGTGCGCGGGGGCCTGCGACGCCGGGTCGAGCGGGATGCCGACCTCCGCCAGGCGGGCGACGAGGGCGGGCCGGTCGAGCGGGTCGGCGAGCACCTCGCGCAGGGCGGGCAGGGCGCGGGCGCACAGCTCGTCGGTCAGGCCGAGCGCCGCGCGCCGACGGCGGCCCGCGGCGGCGAACACCGGGCCGAGCAGGTCGACCACCCACAGGTCCCGCTCGTGCAGCAGGTGCAGGGTGCCGCGCATGGCCCACGTGCGCACGACGGGTCCGTCCAGCGCCCGCACGCCCCGCGCGCGGGCGGCCAGCCGCGCGGCGGGCACGTCCTGGGCCTGGAGGGCGACGACCGAGTCCAGCAGGTCGTCCAGGTCCGCGGCCGGGTGCGAGAGCCGCTGCGCCCTCATCCGGGCGGCGGGGACGCTCACCGGCCGGGGGCCGCGCCCGTGGAGCCGCGCACCACCAGCTCGGGCTGGAACACGAACTCGGCGTGCGGCGCGGGCGTGCCGCCGATCTCCTCCAGCAGCGCGTGCACGGCGGCCTGCCCCATCGCCTCGACCGGCTGCCGGATCGTGGTGAGCGGCGGGTCGGCGAACACGATCAGCGGCGAGTCGTCGAACCCGACCACGGACACGTCGCGGGGCACGGACAGGCCGCGGTGGCGGGCCGCGCGGATCGCGCCGAACGCCATCAGGTCGCTGCCGCACACGATCGCCGTGCAGCCCCGGTCGAGCAGCGCGCCGGCCGCCGCCTGGCCGCCCTCGACCGTGAACAGGGAGTGCTCCACGAGGTCGGAGGCGTGCGGGCGGACGAGGGTGAAGCCCTCCACCATGCGCTGCGCGGGCACGAACCGCGGCGGGCCGACGGCGAGCCCGACCTTCTCGTGCCCGAGTTCCACCAGGTGGGACACGGCGAGTCGCACGGCGGTCCGGTAGTCGACCGACACGAACGGCGCGGACACCTGGTCGGTGAACCCGTTGATCATCACGAACGGCACGCCGCGCCCGGCCAGCTTCACGTACCGGTCCATGTCGGCCGTGGTGTCGGCGTGCAGGCCGGCGACGAACACGATGCCGGTGACGCCCCGGTCGACCAGCATCTCGGTCAACTGGTCCTCGGTGGACCCGCCGGGCGTCTGCGTGCAGAGCACCGGCGTGTAGCCGTCTCGCGTCAACACCTGTTCGATGACCTGCGCGAACGCCGGGAAAATCGGGTTGTTCAACTCGGGGGTGATCAACCCGATCAACCCCGCGCTTCGCTGGCGGAGCCTGGGCGGGCGCTCGTAGCCGAGGACGTCCATCGCGGCGACCACGGCCTGCCGGGTGGCGGAGGAGACCCCCGGCTTGCCGTTGACCACCCGGCTCACGGTCGCCTCGCTCACGCCCGCCTGGTTCGCGATGTCACTGAGGCGCGCTGTCACACCCAGTGACTCTACGGGCGCGTGAGCCACACGGTCGTGTCCGGCGGCACGAGGAGGTCCGGGCCTTCGGTCGCGACGCCCGCGGAGGACAGCAGCACCTCGCCGTCGGCGGGCAGCCGCACGGTCCCCGCGCCGGTGTTGACCACGCAGGTGAAACCGTTGCGGCGGAACGACAGCACGTCCGCCGGCGCGTCCAGCCACTCCACTTCGGAGCCCGCGCCGAGGTCCGGGTGCGCCCGCCGCGCCGCCAGCGCCGACCGGTACAGCTCCAGCACCGAGTTCGGGTCGCCGGTCTGGGCCGCCACGCTCAGCCGCGCCCAGTCCGCGGGCTGCGGCAGCCACGGGTCGCCGTCGCCGAAGCCCAGCGACGGGCCGTCGGGCGTCCACGGGATGGGAACGCGGCAGCCGTCACGGCCCCGGTCGGTGTGCCCGGACCGCTCCCACACCGGGTCCTGGAGGACCTCCTCGGGCAGGTCCAGCACCTCCGGCAGGCCCAGTTCCTCGCCCTGGTAGACGTACGCGCTGCCGGGCAGCGCGAGCATCAGCAGCGCGGCGGCCCGCGCCCGCGCCACGCTCCCGTACCGGGTGACGTGCCGCCGCACGTCGTGGTTGGACAGCACCCACGTCGTCGGCGCGGACACCGGCGCCATCGCGGCCAGCGAGTCGTCGATGACCGCGCGCAGGTCGGCGGCGGCCCAGTCGGCGGTCAGGTAGTGGAAGTTGAACGCCTGGTGCAGCTCGTCGGACCTCAGGTAGCGGGCCGTGCGCTCGGGGGTGGGCGTCCACGCCTCGGCCACGCCGATCCGCCGACCGGGGTAGGAGTCGAGCACCTTGCGCCAGTCGCGGTAGATCTCGTGCACGCCGTCCTGGTCGAAGAACGGCAGCGCCTCGGTGCCCAGCAGCGTGAGGTGGTTCGGGGTGCCGACGTCGGGCAGGCCGTCGGCCTTGACCATCCCGTGCGCGACGTCGATGCGGAACCCGTCCACGCCGAGGTCGAGCCAGAACCGCAGCACGTCGAGGAACTCGTCGCGCACCTCCGCCTGGTCCCAGTTCAGGTCGGGCTGCTCGGGCGCGAACAGGTGCAGGTACCACTGGCCGTCCGGGACCCTGGTCCACGCGGGGCCGCCGAACACCGACTCCCAGTCGTTCGGCGGGGTCGCGCCGCCCTCGCCGAGGCCGTCGCGGAAGTGGTAGCGGGCGCGCTCGGGCGAACCGGGGCCGGCCCGCAACGCCTCCTGGAACCACGCGTGCCGGTCGGAGGTGTGGTTGGGGACGAGGTCCACGATGACCCGGATGCCCAGGTCGTGTGCGTCGGCGATGAGCGCGCGGGCGTCGTCGAGGGTGCCGAACGAGGGGTCGACGTCGCGGTAGTCCGCCACGTCGTAGCCGCCATCGGCCATCGGGGAGGCGTAGAACGGGGTGATCCACACCGCGTCCACGCCGAGGTCGGCGAGGTGGGGCAGCCGGGAGCGGATGCCGGGCAGGTCGCCGACGCCGTCGCCGTTCGAGTCGGCGAAGCTGCGCACGTACACCTGGTAGATGACGGCCTCGCGCCACCAGTCCTGAGCCATGGGAAGTCCTTCCGGATCGGTTCGGCCGCGGCCGGAGGGCAATGAAATACTTTGCAAGTGTTTTCAGCAAGTCTGGCAGCTGGTATGACCTAGAGCACACCCTGCCATCGAGGAGACACCGTGGTTTCCGCATCCCGGCGAGCGCTGCTCGCGATAACCGTGCTCGTGCTGAGCCTCCTGTCGGCTCCGCAAAGCTTTGCAACCCCGCCCGGCCCGAAGGACGTCACCGCCACCCTGTTCCAGTGGCCGTTCTCCCGGGTCGCCGCCGAGTGCACGAACGTCCTGGGCCCCAAGGGCTACGGGTTCGTCGAGGTCTCCCCCGCCACCGAGCACGTCCAGGGCTCGCAGTGGTGGACCTCCTACCAGCCGGTCAGCTACCGCATCGCCGGTCGCCTCGGCGACGAGGCCGCGTTCCGGAACATGATCAACACCTGCCACGCGGCCGGCGTGAAGGTCATCGCCGACGCGGTGGTCAACCACATGGCGGGCATTTCCGGCGGCACCGGCACCGGCGGCTCGTCGTTCACCAAGTACAACTACCCCGGCTACTACGCCGACCAGGACTTCCACTCCTGCCGCACGAACATCACCGACTACCGCAACCGCGACAACGTGCAGAACTGCGAGCTGGTCAGCCTGTCCGACCTGAACACGGGCAGCGACTACGTGCGCGGCAAGATCGCCGAGTACCTGAACCGGCTGATCGCGATGGGCGTCGACGGGTTCCGGATCGACGCGGCCAAGCACATCGCGGCGGCCGACCTGTCGGCGATCAAGTCGAGGTTGAGCAACCCGAACGTGTTCTGGGTGCACGAGGTCATCTACGGCGCCGGCGAGGCCGTGCAACCGGGCGAGTACACCGGCTCGGGCGACGTGGACGAGTTCCGCTACGCCTACGACATCAAGCGGATCTTCGCCAACGAGAACCTGGCGTACCTGAGCACGTTCGGCCAGTCGTGGGGCTTCCTGCCCGGCAACCGGGCGCGGTCGTTCGTCGACAACTGGGACACCGAGCGCAACGGCTCCACCCTGACCTACAAGGACGGGTCCACCTACACGCTGGCCAACGTCTTCATGCTGGCCTGGCCCTACGGCGCCCCGAACGTGTACTCCGGCTACGAGTTCTCCGACCACGACGCGGGCCCGCCCGGCGGCTCGGAGTGCTACACCGGCGGCTGGAAGTGCCAGCACCGGTGGACGCAGATCGCGAACATGGTGCCGTTCCGCAACACCGTGGCCGGCACGGCGGTGGTGAACTGGTGGGACAACGGCGGTGACGCCATCGCCTTCGGGCGCGGGAACAAGGGCTTCGTCGCGATCAACCGGGAGGGCTCGTCGCTGACCCGGACGTTCCAGACGTCCCTGCCCGCCGGCACCTACTGCAACGTGCAGCGGGAGGGCTGCGCCGGTGTGGTGGTCGGCTCGAACGGCCAGTTCACCGCCACCCTGGGCGCGGGCGAGGCACTGGCGATCCACGTCGGTTCGACCGGCGGCACCACGCCCCCGCCGACCGGCGCGTCGTCGTTCGCGGTGAACGCGACGACCGTGACCGGGCAGAACGTCTTCGTGGTCGGCGACCACCCGTCCCTGGGCTCGTGGAACCCGGCGAACGCGGTGGCGCTGTCCCCGGCGACCTACCCGACGTGGCGGGCGTCGGTGTCGCTGCCGAGCGGCACGGCGTTCCAGTACAAGTACGTCCGCAAGGACGCGTCGGGGAACGTCACGTGGGAGTCGGGCGGCAACCGCACGGCGACCGCGCCGGCCGCGCTCGACGACACCTGGCGCACCTAGCGCGCCCGCCGGGGTGGGGACGTGCCCGAGGTCCCCGCCCCGGCCACGTCCCCACCGGACACGTCCCGTCCGCCTGATTCGTCGGCTTCGCTGGTGCCCGGTGCCGCGGTGCGGCACGATCCCGGGACTTGATCAGGACGAAGGGGACCAGATGCGGGCACTCATCAACTCGGCGGTGGTCGTCGTGGTCGCGCTGACCGCCGTCGTGACCGGCGGCTCCGCGAGCGCAGGCGGCGGGCCGGTGCGCGGCGCGGGCTACGTGTGGGCGGACAACCCCACGGCCGCGTCCTACACACCGGACCCGACCTACCAGATGAACAGCACCGGCCTGACCGCCACCAACACCATCACCAGATCGGGCTTAGGCGTCTACGCCGTGCGCTTCCCCGGCCTCGGGGTCGTCGGCGGCGTCGCCCACGCCACCGCGTACGGCCCCGGCACGCACCGGTGCAAGGTGGGGAACTGGTTCGTGTCGGGCGACGACCAGGTCGTCACCGTCCGCTGCTCCACCCACGCCGGCGCGCCGGTCGACAGCCGGTTCACCGCGAACTTCACCAACGTCACGCAGTGGCGCGGCCTGGAGTACGGGCAGACCTACCCGGGCGCCTACCTGTTCGCGGGCAACCCGACCAGCCCGTCGTACACGCCCACCCCGACGTACCAGTACAACTCGGTCGGCGAGTCCAACACCGTCCTCCGCACGGGCGTCGGCACCTACAAGGTCCTGGTGCCGGGCATCGGCCACCTCGTGCGCGGCGGGCACGCCCAGGTCACGGCCTACGGCTCGGGCAGCGAGCGGTGCGCGGTCTTCAGCTTCGGCTGGACCACACCGGCCAGCGTCATCTCGATCTCCGTCCGGTGCCACGCGGCGGCGGGCACGCCGGTCGACAGCCGGTTCGCGCTGACCTTCACCGACCGCACCAACACCCTCGGCCTCAGCGGGTGCTGCAACACCGACGGCCACCAGTCCGGCTACGCCCTCGCGCACCGGCCCACCGAGGCGTCGTACCCGCCGGCCGCGTCCTACCTGCACGAGGTCCCGGCGGGCGGCGCGACGGCCACCCGACTGGGCACGGGCACCTACTCCCTGCGCTTCACCCACGCCGACCTGGCCACCGGCAACGTCCACGCGGCGGCGTCCGGTGGCTGGGACGGCCAGTTCTGCAAGGTGGGCCACTGGAGCGGGGAGACCGGGATCAACGTCCGCTGCTTCAACGCCGCGGGCGCGCCCGCGGACATGCCGTACGACCTGAACCACACCGGGCCGTGGCTGCTGGGCTGACACCCGCCGGGGGCGCCGCGGGCAGGTCCCGCGGCGCCCCGCTCGTCAGCGGATCATGCCGCGGACCTGCCTCGCGGCCACCGACAGCGTCGCCAGGTCGAGCTTGCTGACCCGGTTGATCTCCTCCAGTGCGGCGCGCGCGCGGCTCAGGCGGGACGCGTTCGCCTGCTCCCACTCGGCGATCTTCTGCACCGGGTCGTCACCCGGGTCGCCCGACCGCAGCACGTCGATCGTGATCGACCGCAGCGACGAGTAGAAGTCGTCCCGCAGCGCCAGCCGCGCCAGCGCGTGCCAGCGGTTGATGCGCTCCAGGCCGGACACCGAGCTGAGCATCTTGTCCACGTCGAGGTGGTCCGACAGCGCGAAGTACAGCTCGGCCGTCTCCTCGTGCGTCCGCTCGGCCCCGGCGGTCCGCCCCTCCTCGCGCTCGTCGCGCTCGGCCAACTCCGCCACCTCGGTCACGTCGAGCAGGCCGTAGGTGAACAGCAACGAGGCGACCCGGCGGGCCAGGTCCTCGGGCACGCCGTGCGACACCAGCCGTTCGACCTGCCCGAGCAGCGACTCCCGCTCGTTGCCCTGGAGCATGTCCGGCACGCGCGGCGCCAGCGCGGCCACCACCGGCTGGAAGCGGGCGATCGTGGAGCCCACCGGCAACGGCTGCGGGCGGTTGGTGAGCAGCCACCGCGACGCCCGGTCCAGCAGGCGGCGCGTCTCCAGCACCATGTCGTCCTGGACGTGCGTGGCGATCACGTTGTCCAGCGCGTGGATCTCCCGCCACAGCGACGGCAGGTCGAAGATCGACGTCACCACGGCGTAGGCGCGCACCGCGTCCGTCGCCGACGCGCTGATCTCCTCGGCCAACCGGTAGGCGTAGGACACGCCACCGCCGTCGACGACCTCGTTGACCAGCACCGTCGCGATGATCTCGCGGGACAGCGGGTGCCCGGCGACGGCGTCGCCGAACCGCTCGCGCAGCTCGCTCGGGAAGTAGTCGGGCAGCTTGCGGGCCAGCACGTCCACCGTGGGCAGGTCGCCGGCCAGCACCTCCTCCTTCAGCGCCAGCTTCACGTGCGCGAGCAGCGTGGCCAGCTCCGGCGAGGTCAGGCCCTGGCCGGCCTTCTCCAGCGCCTTGAACTCCGCCGCGCTGGGCAGCGCTTCCAGCGCGCGGTCCAGCACGCCCCGCTGCTCCAGGTCCGCGACGAGCCGCGCGTGCACCGGCAGCATCGGCGCGGCGTGCGCCCGGGACACCCCCAGCACGAAGTTCTGCGAGTAGTTGTCGGCCAGCACCAGTTCGCCGACCTCGTCGGTCATCTGGCCCAGCAGCTCGTTGCGCTGCCCGTTGTCCAGCCTGCCGTCGCGCACCAGCTCGTCGAGCAGGATCTTGATGTTGACCTCGTGGTCGGAGCAGTCCACGCCCGCCGAGTTGTCCAGGGCGTCGGTGTTGACCTTGCCGCCCTGCCCGTCACGTCCACCGGAACGGGCGAACTCGATGCGGCCGCGCTGGGTCAGGCCCAGGTTGCCGCCCTCGCCGACGACCCTCACGCGGAGGTCGGCGCCGTTGACGCGGATCGCGTCGTTGGCCTTGTCGCCGACCTCGGCGTGCGACTCGACGCCCGCCTTCACGTAGGTGCCGATACCGCCGTTCCACAACAGGTCGACCGGGGCGACCAGGATCGCCCTCATCAGCTCCTGCGGCGACAGCTTCGTCACCTCGTCGGGCAGTCCCAGGGCGACGCGGGCCTGCTCGCTGACCGGGATCGACTTCGCGGTGCGCGGCCACACGCCGCCGCCCGCGCTGACCAGCGAGCGGTCGTAGTCGTCCCACGACGAGCGCGGCAGCTCGAACAACCGCTTGCGCTCGGCGTACGACGTCGCGGCGTCCGGGTCCGGGTCGATGAACACGTGCCGGTGGTCGAACGCCGCGACGAGCCGGATGTGCTCGGACAGCAGCATGCCGTTGCCGAACACGTCACCGGACATGTCGCCGACGCCGACGACGGTGAAGTCCTCGGACTGGGTGTCGAGGTCCAGCTCGCGGAAGTGCCGCTTCACGCTCTCCCACGCACCCCGGGCGGTGATGCCCATGGCCTTGTGGTCGTAGCCGACCGAGCCGCCGGAGGCGAACGCGTCGCCCAGCCAGAAGCCGTAGGCCGCCGACACCTCGTTCGCGATGTCGGAGAACTGCGCCGTGCCCTTGTCGGCGGCGACCACCAGGTAGGTGTCGTCACCGTCGTGCCGGACGACCTGCGGCGCCGGGACGACGGTGCCCGAGTTCAGGTTGTCGGTCAGGTCGAGCAGGCCGGAGATGAACATGCGGTAGCACGCGATGCCCTCGGCCAGGAACGCCTCGCGGTCCAGGCCCTGGTCGCCGGTCGCGGCGGGCGGGCGCTTCACGACGAAGCCGCCCTTCGCGCCGACCGGCACGATCACCGCGTTCTTCACCGCCTGCGCCTTGACCAGGCCCAGGATCTCGGTGCGGAAGTCCTCGCGCCGGTCGGACCAGCGCAGGCCGCCGCGGGCCACCGGCCCGAACCGCAGGTGCACGCCCTCGACGCGCGGCGAGTACACGAAGATCTCGAAGCGGGGACGCGGCTGCGGCAGGTCCGGGATGGCCCGCGGGTCCAGCTTCACCGCCAGGTACGCGCGGGGGTTGCCACCGGCGTCGCGCACGAAGTAGTTCGTGCGCAGCGTCGCCTGCACCAGGGTCAGCAGGCTGCGCAGGATGCGGTCGGCGTCCAGGCTGGTCACGTCGTCGATGAGCGCCGTGATCCCCGACGCCAGGTGCTCGGTGCGGCTGTCGCGCTGCTCCTCGGTCAGGCCCGGGTCGAACCGGGCCTCGAACAGCCCCACCAGTGCCTTGGCGACGTCGGTGTGCGCGAGGACGGCGTCCTCGATGTAGTCCTGGCTGTACGGGGTGCCCCCCTGGCGCAGGTACTTGGCGTAGGCGCGCAGCATCGCGGCCTGCTGCCAGGTGATGCCGGCCTTCAGCACGAGGGTGTTGAAGCCGTCCACCTCGGTCTCGCCGCGCCACGCCGCCGCGAACGCCTCCTGGAACCGCGTCTGCACCGACTCCAGGTCGTCACCGGACAGCTTGTCCAGCACGCCCTGGTCGATGCGCAGGCCGAAGTCGTAGATCCAGCACTCGGCGCCGTCCTCGCGGGACAACTGGTAGGGGCGTTCGTCGACCACGACCACGCCCATGCGCTGGAGCATCGGCAGCACGTCGGACAGCGTGACCCGGGCGCCGACCAGGAACAGCTTGAACCGCCGCTCACCGGCCTCGGCGGCGCGCGGCACGTAGAACACCATGTCCAGGTCGCCCGGCTTGAGCGCCTCGATGCGCCGGAAGTCCGCCAGGCCCTCGGCCGCGGTGAAGTCCTCCTTGTACGCCTCCGGGAAGGCCGCGGCGAACCGCTGGCCCTGCTCCGACGACGACTCGGCGCCCAGCCCCTGCCCCTGGTCGTCCAGCACGGCCTCGACCATGCGGTCGTCCCAGGACCGCACGGCCTCGGCCAGCAGCTGCTGGATGTACGCGGTGTCCGGCTCGACCAGGCTCTTGGGGTCGGTGTGCACGGTGAAGTGCACGCGGGCCAGCGCCGACTCGCCGACGCGGGCGCTGTACTCCAGGTTCAGGCCGCCGAGCTGGTCGATCAGGACTTCCTGCATGGCCAGGCGAGACGTCGTGGTGTAGCGGTCGCGCGGCAGGTAGACCAGGCAGGAGTAGAAGCGGCCGTACGGGTCGCGGCGCAGGAAGAGGCGCAGCCTGCGGCGCTCGGCGAGCGCGATGACGCCCGTGACGGTCTGGTAGAGCGTGTCCGTGTCGACCGAGAACAGCTCCGTGCGCGGGTAGTTCTGGATCACCTCCAGCATCCGCTGCCCCGAGTAGGAGTGCAGCGGGAAGCCGGCGCGGTGGATGACGTCGCGGACCCGGCGCTCGATGGCCGGGATGTCCAGCACGTCCTCGTGCAGGGCGGTGGTGGAGAAGACGCCGAGGAACCGGTGCTCACCGGTCACGGCGCCGTTCTCGTCGAAGGTCTTCACACCGACGTAGTACGGGTAGACCGAGCGGTGGACGCTCGACTGGGCGCTGGCCTGGGTGAGGACCAGCAGCTCGGGCGACAGCGCCTGCGCGCCCGCGTCGGGGCCGGCGGTGAGGCTGCGCGCCGCGAGGCTGTCCTGCCGGAGCACGCCCAGCCCGCTGGCCAGGACCGCACGCAGGGCCGGTTCGCCGTCGGTGGCCGGGTCGTCGTGGAGCAACTCGTACCGGCGGTAGCCGAGGAACGTGAAGTGCTCGTCGGCCAGCCAGCGCAGCAGGTTCGCGCCGTCGGACACCTCGTGCTTCGGCAGCGGCGGCGGGTCGGCCTCCAGCTGGTCGGCCAGCTGGAGCGCCGTGCCGGCCATCTTGTCGGTGTCCTCGACGACCTCGCGCACGTCGTTGAGGACGGTGTGCAGCCTGGTCTCCAGCTCGCGCGCCCGGTCCGGGTCGGTGAGCAGGTCGACCTCGACGCACATCCACGACTCGGCGATCGCGTCGGCGGGCGGCTTGGCCGGGTCCGCCGTCGGCAGGACCTCCAGCAGGGCGCCCGTGACCAGGTCGCGGCGCACCACCACGATGGGGTGCACGACCCGCTGCACCTGCACGCCGCCGCGGGTCAGCTCGGAGGCCACCGAGTCGACCAGGTACGGCATGTCGTCGGTGACGACCTGCACGACCGTGGCGGGGCACGCCCAGCCGTCGTGCGCGCGCGTCGGGTTGATGATCCGCACCACGGGGCGCCCGGGCACGCGTGACTCGGCGAGCTGGTAGTTCGAGCGCACCGCACCCACCAGGTCCACCGGGTCGTCGTCGATGACCTCCTCGGCCGGGACGTGCCGGTAGTACAGGCGGATCAGGTCGGTGAGCTCGGGGGCGTTGGCTGCGGCCCGTTCGATCAATTCGTCACGGGCCTGTTCAGGACTGGCCGTGCGGGCCACGGCGCCGTTGCCGGTGGCGTGCTCGGATCGGGACGGGACTCCAGTCGAGGTCATGTTCAGGCGACTCCACGCTATCCGGTACCTCTGTGTACCGGGTCCGCGCACCACTTAACCAGACGCACGCGAACCCGTTACCCGCAACCCTCGCACTGAATCGAACCACTTGCGCGAAAGTGAGAATTTTACCGCAGCCCAGCGTATTTCCCACTTTGTTACCCGTGGGAAACCTTATTAGAACCTCAAATCATTTCAAGATTCGGGAAGCGTCCAGGTGTCGAACGGGGGTGCGTCCAGGCGGCGGATGGGTGCGGTCGTCTCGTTGTCCGGGACGGGCTCGACCCCGGGCGGTGCGATCGGCGGAGGTCCGACCGGCAGCCGTTCGGCCTGCGGCGGCTCGACCGGCGGGGAGTGGGCCGGCGGGGAGTGGGTCGGCGGGGAGTGGGTGGCCTGGGTCCGGACCGGAGCGGTGTCCTCGTCCATCTCGTCATCCGGGAACCCGTCGCCCTCGCGCCGCGCGTCCTCGTAGGCCACCAGGGCCTCGGCCAGCAACTCCGCGAGGGTCAGGTCGCTCTTGGGGCGGCGGGCGGCGCGGGCGGCCCGGGTGGCGCTGGGTGATTCGAGCACGGGCGGCTGGACCACGGCGGGCAGGTCGATCGTGCGGCCGCCGACCACGACGGACGTGACGAACGGCTGCTCCGGTTCCTCGTCCTCCACGTCGGCCGCGCCCAGGAACCCGGACGGCGACGGCTTCGGGGGCACGGGCTCCGGGACCGGTACCGGCGGCACCTGGTCGGGTTCGGGCACCGGTGGCACCTGGCTCGGCTCGGGCACGGACGGCGTCGTGTCGGGTTCCGGCGCGGGCGGCGTGACGGGCTCCGGCTCCCGCACCGGCTCCAGGTCCGACTCGGGGTTCGGCTCCAGGTCCGGCTCCGGCTCGTGCACTGGGTCCGGCTGCGGCCGATGGTGTCCCAGGGCGACGGATCGGTCGGATTCCACGACCGCATCAGCCCCGACCGGCTCGTCAGGCGTTGCGGAGGGCGCAACCGCGTCACGCTCGACCGCACCGCTCCACGAATTCTGCGGCGCGGCGGAGTGAGTTGCGCCACCGGCCGGGAATGTTCCGGTAGCCGGTTCGTGACTGCTCGGAACCGGTGCGACCGAGACGTCATCCCGAGACGGGTCGGCGACGAGCGGCGGCATTGGGAACGCATCCATGGCGGACGCCGGAAAATCAGGCGGGTCCGGCACCCGTGCCGTGGGGATGAGCGGCCCCTTCACAAATGCGGCACCGAGTCCGACAGGCGGGACGTCATCCCGGATCGCGGGCTGCACCATCGTCGGCGAGTCGAACATGTCGACGTCCACCACGGGCGCGTCGAAGACCGGTTCGTCCACGACAGGCTCGTCGGCGGCGGACTCGTCCGCAGCAGGCTCGTCCGCAACAGGCTCGGCGGCGGGCTCGTCCGCGCGCAGCCGAGCGGGGGCCTCGACCTTCCACTTCACCGTCTCGCCCTCCGGGGCCCCGACCGCTCGCACCACCTCGGCGACTTCAGGGGTTCCCGGTGCCTCCGGCGCTTCGACCTGCGCAGCTTCGGCCTCGGCGGCTCCGGTTTCGGCGGCTCCGGTTTCGGCGGCTCCGGTTTCGGGAGCCCGGCGTCGGCCGCCGGCACGCTGCGGATCGAGCAGCCCGGCGGCCTTGAGGTTGTCGAGCACGTTCGACTCCCCGGCGTCCCGCTCGGCCTCCTCATCCTCGGAGGCTTCCCGAGCGCGCCGCCGCCCGCTGCGCATGGCACCGGCGGCAGCGATCAACCCGGCGGCGGGAACGCTCCGCTCCTGTTCCCCGTCCTCGCCCGCCGCATCAAGGGCTCCGGCCTCGACGACCGGCTGAGAGGTCGGTTCGGAGGTCGGCTCGGGTCCAGCCGGGATGCGCGGGATCAACGCGGTCTTCTCGACCACGGATTCCGGTTCGACGCGCGGACGGCTCTCGGCGCTCGGCATCGGGGACGAGTCGAGGCCGGCGGGCACTTCCGGCGCGGACGGGAAGACGGGCGGCGTGGGGGAGGCGGCCGAGGCCGGCGGAACGGGCGGGGTGGGGAACACCGGCAGGGGCATGCCGGGCAGAGCACCCGGAAGCCGATCGCCGGGAGGAGTGGTGGGGCTTTGTGCCAAGCCGCCTGGCGGGGTGGGGGGTTGGGAGAGGGTGGTTGGTGCGATGGGCCTGGCTTGGCCGCTTCTGGCGTGCTCGGGGCGGCCTTGCGTCGACTGCTGCGGGGGTGGGTCCGGTGCCCGGCGTCGGCCGCCCGGCTGTTCGGCCTGCGGTGCGTTGCCGAACTGCGGCGGGTTGCCGGGCGGACGGCTCACGAACTGCTGCCCGAAGGGCGACCGTTCGGCAGGCGGCTGGCCAGCAGGCGACTGGCCGGCAGGCGGCTGCTCGGCCGAGGCCTGCGCGGCGGAAGCCTGTGCGGCAGGGATCGGCCCGGCAGAGATCGGCGCGGCAGGGATCGGCGCGGCAGGGATCGGCGCGGCCCCAATCGGCGCGGCGGGCGGGAACGCGCCGGTCTGGGATGCGGCGGTCTGAGGTGTGTTGATCCGGGGCGCGGCAACTTGGTGTACGTGGTCCTGGGGCGCCGCCGGTGAGCCGCCGCCGCCCGAGGTGCCGCTGCCCGGAGCGTTGGTGTCCGGAGCGTTGGTGTCCGGAGCGTTGGCAACCGGGACATCGGGGCCCGGAGCGCTGCCGGCCGGACCGTCGGCGGCCTGAGTTCCGGTGGCCGGGGCGTCGGTGGTCGGGGCGCTGGGGCTCGGGGTGCGCTCCGGCTCGTCCGTGCCGAAGGGCTGGATCAGGCGCCAGCGGTCGGCGGCGTGGGCCCTCGCCGCCGAGATGCCGTCCACCGTCATGTCCTCGGCGGCCCGGCGGGAGCGCTTCACGCGCATGCCCTCGTTGCGGTGCACCTGGACCGGGCGCCACTGGCGCAGCTGCTGCCTGGCCTCCGGGGTCAGGTTCGCGTCCGCCGGTGCCGCGGGCGGTGCGGTGGTGGCGGCGGTGCTGCCCGCGTCGAGGAGGGCGATCAGGTCGTCGTGCAGTCCGCCGGCCGGATGGCGGTGGACGCCCGAGAACTCCGCGGCGAGCCTGGCCCGCACGGCGTAGACGGCTCGGGCGCGCCTGCGTTCGGCGGCGTGCGCGGACCGCAGGTCCGTCAGGGCGTCGGTCAGGTTGCCGGCGACCTCGTGGACGTGGGCCAGCGCCAGGAGGCTCTCCGCCAGCAGGGTGTCGAGCTGGTGGCGCTCGGCGCTGTCGGCCACGTCGCGCAGCAGGTCGCGGGCCAGGGCGACCCGGCCGGCGGGCAGGTGGACGCGGGTCGCCAGCGCCAGCCTCAGCCAACCCGCGGCGGTGGCCGACGGGGCGCGCACCGGGCGTTCCAGCAGCGGGGTGCCGACCTCGGACGCCTCGCCCGGCTTGCCCGAGTCGAGCAGGGCGCAGACCAGCTCGACGCTGAGCCTGCCGCTCACCTGGCCGTTGTCGGACTCGGGGTCCTGGAGACCCGCCAGGAAGGACAGGCCCTCCCGGCACGCCTCGACAGCCGCCGCCAAGTCGCCCCAGCGGCGGTGGCGGCCCGCCGCGACGGCCCGGAGCAGGCCGCGGTGCAGCAAAGTCGTGTCGTGGTCGAGCATCGGGTCGGCCTGGTAGAGGCGGTCCGCCTCGTCCAGCGCCCGGCCCAGCGCCGGTCCCCTGCCGACCGAGACCAGGCATTCGGCGGCCTGCACCAGCGCACCGGCGCGCAGACCCGCCGGAACGCCGTCCGCCTCCAGGACGGGCCGCACGGCCGCGAAACCGGTCAGCGGCGCGCCGACCGACCTGGCGCTGTCCGCCAGCTCGACCCGCAGCCGCCAGGCCGTCTCGTGCTGGGCCGCGGCCTCGGCCGCCTTCAGGGCGTCGAGCGCCCGGTCGGCGGTCTTCACGCCGCGGCCCATGCGGTTGCTCGCGAAGACCACGAGGGCCTCCGCGCGCAACCTGTCGACCTCGTCGCGCCGGGTGGAGGCGAGGGCGACGGCGCGTTCGCCCAGCACCAGAGCGAGCTCCGGTGCCCGCCAACGCAGCCGCCAGGCGGGCACGACCAGCGTGCTCACCTCGACGTCCGCCTGCGCCTCGCCCCTCGCCGCCACGTGTCGTACCCGGCCCTCAGTCCCTCGTGAGCTTGCGGTAGGTCACGCGGTGCGGACGAGCCGCGTCCGCACCGAGTCGCTCGATCTTGTTCTTCTCGTACCCCTCGAAGTTGCCCTCGAACCAGTACCAGCTCGCCGGGTTCTCGTCCGTGCCCTCCCACGCGAGGATGTGCGTGGCGACGCGGTCGAGGAACCACCGGTCGTGCGAGATGACCACGGCGCAGCCGGGGAACTGCTCCAGGGCGTTCTCCAGCGACCCGAGGGTCTCGACGTCCAGGTCGTTCGTCGGCTCGTCCAGCAGGATCAGGTTGCCGCCCTCCTTGAGGGTCAGCGCCAGGTTCAGCCGGTTGCGCTCGCCACCGGAGAGCACGCCCGCCGGCTTCTGCTGGTCGGGGCCCTTGAAGCCGAACGCGCTGACGTACGCCCGCGACGGCATCTCGACGCTGCCGACGTGGATGTAGTCGAGACCGTCGGAGACGACCTCCCACACGTTCTTCTTCGGGTCCAACCCGCCGCGGCTCTGGTCGACGTAGGAGAGCTTGACCGTCTCGCCGATCCTGACCTCGCCCGCGTCGGCCTCCTCCAGCCCGACGATGGTCTTGAACAGCGTCGTCTTGCCCACGCCGTTCGGACCGATCACGCCGACGATGCCGTTGCGCGGCAGGCTGAACGACAGGCCGTCGATCAGCACCCGGTCGCCGAAGCCCTTCTTGAGGTTGTTGACCTCGACCACGACGCTGCCCAGGCGCGGGCCCGGCGGGATCTGGATCTCCTCGAAGTCGAGCTTGCGGGTCTTCTCCGCCTCCGCGGCCATCTCCTCGTAGCGGCCGAGGCGGGCCTTGGACTTGGCCTGGCGGGCCTTGGCGCCCGACCGGACCCAGTCCAGCTCGTCCTTCAGCCGCTTCTGGAGCTTCTGGTCCTTCTTGCCCTGGACCGCCAGGCGCTCGGCCTTCTTCTCCAGGTACGTGGAGTAGTTGCCCTCGTAGACGTGGGCACGACCGCGTTCGAGCTCCAGGATCCACTGGGACAGGTTGTCGAGGAAGTACCGGTCGTGGGTGACCGCCAGGACGGCGCCCTGGTACTGCGCGAGGTGCTGCTCCAGCCACAGGACGCTCTCCGCGTCCAGGTGGTTGGTGGGCTCGTCGAGCAGCAGCAGGTCGGGCTTGCTGAGCAGCAGCTTGCACAGCGCCACCCGGCGGCGCTCACCACCGGACAGCACCTTGACGTCGGCGTCGGGCGGCGGGCAGCGGAGGGCGTCCATCGCCTGCTCCAGCTGGGAGTCGAGGTCCCACGCGTCGGCGTGCTCCAACTCCTCCTGGAGCTGGCCCATCTCCTCCATCAGCTCGTCGGAGTAGTCGACGGCCATCTTCTCGGCGATCTCGTTGTAGCGGTCGAGCTTCACCTTGATCTCGCCCAGGCCCTCCTGGACGTTGCCCAGGACGGTCTTGTCCTCGTTGAGCGCCGGCTCCTGCTGGAGGATGCCCACCGAGTAGCCCGGCGACAGGTAGGCCTCGCCGTTGCCCGGGGTGTCCAGGCCGGCCATGATCTTCAGCACGCTCGACTTGCCGGCGCCGTTCGGGCCGACCAAGCCGATCTTCGCACCGGGGTAGAACATGATCGTGACGTCATCAAGGATGACCTTGTCCCCGTGCGCCTTGCGCACCTTCTTCATGGTGTAGATGAACT
The DNA here is from genome assembly GCF_031455225.1 of Saccharothrix longispora. GTDB lineage: Bacteria > Actinomycetota > Actinomycetes > Mycobacteriales > Pseudonocardiaceae > Actinosynnema > Actinosynnema longispora. The sequence goes on along the minus strand of NZ_JAVDSG010000001.1, from coordinate 7,949,265 downwards.
CGGCCATGCCCGCGATCGTAGAGCGGTGCCGATCGGGCCCTAACCTCGGACGCCGGCAACGACGCGGGGACAACGCAGAGTTAACGCGAACGTGGGTCACCCACACCTGTCACACGGCCCTTCAGCCGCCCAGGCGCGGCCCTGCGACCAGCACGTCCGGTCTAATGCGCGAACTCGTAGCGGTGTCAACCCCCGATGCCTGCGCGCGGATCACGCCCCTGGCGCCGACCCACGACCTCCCTCCTCCACGCTCGCAACGGCGACGACTGCCCGGGCATTCTCCGCCGCGATCGGGTCTTGGGAAGGCTTCGTGGCCCGATTGGTTCAGGACGGCGCTTCGGCCACCTCCTTCGGGCGTGCGGTGTCGCCCGCCCGCACCAGCGCCGACTCACCCTTCCGGACCGCCGCCACCCCGCTCGACCTGCGCGCCTTCGGCAGGGCGGGCGCCTCGGCGGCCACGGGTGCGGGTTCCGGGCGCTCCGGCTCCGGCGCGGCCCGTGCCCCGACGACTTCGGGTGTCCGCCGCGGGCGCGTGGTGATCGACGTGCACAGGGCGAGGTTGGGGCCGACCGAGGTGGCCTCGATGTCGAGGACCTGCCGCGGCGTGCCCTCCCACTCCACCTCCTTGATGGTCATCCGGCCGCTGACCACGACCGGATCACCCTTGTCCAGGGAGGCGTGCACGTTGTCGGCCAGCGCCCGCCAGCACGTGACCGACAGGAACATCTGGTCGCCGTCGACCCAGGCCCGCTGCTCGCCGTCCCAGCGGCGCTCGGCGGTGAACAGCCGGAAGCTCGCCCTGCTGAAGCCGGTGCGGACCTTGCTGTGGGCGATGCCGCTCGCCACGTTGCCGCAGACCGTGACGCGGGATTCGTTGTAGGCCATGTCTCCTCCTCCGAAGTGGTCGGACGAGACCAGGTTGCCGCTGGTGGAGGCGGTGCGACAGGGCGAGTCGGCGAACTGTGGACAACTCGGCGGCCTGTGGACAACTCCGCGGAGGAGGACCCCCAGGCCGCTCTAGTCGTTCTTCCCGGACATCTTGCGCAGCATCGCGTTGTACGCGGCGAGGTCCGCGTCACCGTCCGCGTCCGCCCGCCGGTCCGACCGACGGGCCTCGCGGCCGTCCGACCGGGCCCACTGCACCAGCAGCGCCACCATCACCACGACCAGCGGCACCTCGCCCGCCGCCCACGCGATGCCGCCGCCCAGCCGCTGGTCCTCCAGCAGCGACGGCACCCACGGCAGGGCCAGCGAGCGGTAGAAGTCCTCACCGATCACCGTCTGGGAGCTCATCAGCACGATGCCGAAGAACGCGTGGAACGGCATCGAGGCGAACAGCAGCCCCAGCCGGCCCAGCGGCGGCAGCCTGTTCGGCGACGGGTCGATGCCGATCACCGGCCAGTAGAAGACGTAGCCGACCAGGATGAAGTGGGCGTTCATCGCCAGGTGCGCCCAGTGGTAGTCCAGGGCCGCGTCGAACAGGCCCGAGAAGTACAGGCCGTAGAAGGAGCCCACGAACAGCGCCAACGCCACGAACGGGTTGGTCAGCAGCTTCGCCACCGGCGAGTGCGTCAACGCCAGCAGCCACTCGCGCGGCCCCGGCGGGTTGCCCCTGCCCGCGGTCGGCAGCGCGCGCAGCGCCAGCGTCACCGGACCGCCCAGCACCAGCAGGATCGGCGCCAGCATGGACAGCAGCATGTGCGCTTCCATGTGCACGCTGAACATGGCGGGCGCGTACCGGCCCAGACCCGACGACGTGGCGAACACCACGGTCAGGCAGCCCGCGACCCACGCCACCGTGCGGCCGACCGGCCACGCGTCGCCGCGCTTGCGCAGCCGCAGCACGCCCAGCACGTAGACCGCGGCCAGCGCCAGGAAGACCGTGCCGAAGACCAGGTCGAACCGCCAGTCGAACAGCGTGCGGGCCAGCGTGGGCGAGCCGAACAGGTCGTAGCCGATCTTCAGCTCCACCGAGCTGGGCAGCGCCCTCCCCTCCACCGGCGGGGGCGTGCGGCTCAACGCCGACGCCAGGCCGAGCGTGAGGAACATCAGCAGCACCTCGATGCCCGCGAGCCGCAGCAGCGACCGCCCGGAGCCCGTGGCGACGACCTCCTTCACGCCCTTCTCGCGCTGGAAGTACCCGACGACGCCGAGCACCACCAGCGCCACCGTCTTGCCCAGCACCAGCAGCCCGTAGTCGCTGCCGAACAGCTGGTCCAGGGGCAGCCGCACGTAGGCGTTGACCACGCCGGAGACGGCCATCACGATCCAGCACACCAGGGCGAGCTTCGAGAACCGCGACGTGGCCAGGCCCAGGTGGTCGCCGCCGCGACGGCCGTGCGCGAGCAGCGCGATCAGGCCGCCGACCCACAGCGCCGCCGCGACCAGGTGGTACAGCAGGCTGTTCGTGGCCACGTCGTGCGAGCCGCCGCCCGACGAGTGCCCCGTCACCGCGACCGGCACCAGGGCGAACACCGACAGGAAGAACAGCGCCGACGTCCAGCCCCAGGACAGCACCAGGCGGCAGCCGAGCGCGAGCAGCGCCACCAGGACGGCGGTGATCATCCACGCCTTCGCCTGCTCCACCAGGCCCGCGACCTGGAACAGCACGGACGGCTCCAGCAGCACCGACACGGGCTGGCCCAACGCGTCGGCCACCGTGTACGGCACCGACGCCACCGCGCCCGCCGTCCACGCCAGCGCCGCCCAGCCGGCCGTGCGCAGGGCCGCGTACCCGTCGGCGGCGAGCGTCCCGCTGCCCTGCGGCGGCACGAGGAACGCCGCGAGCAGCAGCGACCCGATCGTCACGACGGCGGCCGACTCGGTCAGCACGCGCACGACGATCAGCCCCGGCCGGTCGTCGCCGGTGACCGCCAGCAGTCCCGCCGCGATCAGCGCGGCGATCGTCGCGCCGACGGCCAGCAGGGGGACCAGGCCGGTGCGCTGGGTTCTGGTGGGCGCTTCAGTGGGCACGACACGAGCCTAGGCGGCCCGGGTGGCACTCGACCAACCACCGGACGTGCGCGGATCACACCCGCTACCGTTGCGCGACGTGACCAGCCCCCGCTCGGCGCCCGCGTTGGCCCTCGCCCTGATCGTGACGGCCGGGTGCAGCTACACCGTCAACGGCGACGCGCTGCCGCAGGTCGACGCCACGACGTCGGTGGCGGGCACCACGACGCCGGCGGGCGGGGGCGGCGCGCCGAGGATCGCCCGGCCGCGCACCGTCGCCGGGGTCGAGCCGTGCTCGCTGCTCAGCGCCGACGACCTCAAGGCCATCGGACCGCTCAAGAAGGAGCCGGCGCGCAAGGACGACGTGATCCAGGAGTCGTGCCAGTACGTCCTGGACGACGGCACGCCCGCCGGCCGCACGGTCGTCGCCGCGCTCTACCAGAAGTACGAGCAGGTGCGGCAGCGGCAGGAGCGGGGACACGAGGTCGTCGTCGAGGGGCACTCCACCTGGGTGTACTGCGACCTGAGCGGCCAGGAGATGACGTGCACGGCGACGCTGGCGGTGAACGCCAACCGCAGCATCCTGGTGGCGATGGCCCAGCCCGGCGGGGTCGACGAGCAGATGATCGCCACCATGCAGCCGCTGCTCAGGGCAGGGTTGAACCGGCTCCCGAACGCGTGAGCTCGCGGTCGCGGGAACGGCGCGCGAGCCACACCACCGGGACGATCAGCGCGATCACGACCGCCACGAACCCCAGCGACACCGACAGGCTGCTCGCGTGCGCGATGCCGCCGACGAGCGGTGGACCGGCCAGGAAACCGGTGTAGGCGACCGTCGTCACCAGGCCGATCTCCCGCTCGCCGCCGGTGCCGTCGGCACGCTTGCCCGCGTCGCCCGCGAGGTCCATGACCACCGGGAACGCGAAGGCGAGGCCCAGGCCCGCGAGCCCGAACCCGGCGAAGCCGGCCGCGGCCTCCGGCACCAGCACGGTCAGCGCGAACCCGGCCGACGCCACGATCGCGCCCGCCGCGAGCAGCCGGTGCGGGCCGAGGCGGCGCTGCGCGGGCTCGCCGAGCAGGCGGGCGGCGGCCATGGCGACCGAGAAGCCCGCGTACCCCGCCGCCGCGGTGGCCTCGTCCAGCCCGCGCTCGGTGACGAAGAACAGGGCCGACCAGTCCGACGCCGCGCCCTCCGCGATCGCCGAGCACAGCGTCACGCCGGCCAGCAGCCACAGCAGCGGGCGCGAGAGCACGGGCCGGTCGCCCGCCGGCCGCGCGGCCGGCTCGCCGGTCGCGCCGGGGACGGCCCTGATCACCCAGGCCACCACGACCGCGCCGACGGCGGCGGCCGTGAGCAGGTGGCGGGTGAGGCCCCAGCCGGCGCTCGCGGCGGCGGCCGCGCCCAGTGACCCGATCAGGCCGCCGACGCTGAACCCCGCGTGGAACTGGGGCATCAGCGGACGGTCCAGGGCGCGGGTGACGGCGACCGCGGCGACGTTCATGCCGACGTCGAGCATCGCGTTGCACGAGCCGAGCACGAACAGGACCAGCCCCAGGTGCAGCGGTGACGTGGCCAGCGTGAGGGAGGGCACGGCGAGCACGGTCACCACCGCGCCGACGACGACCAGGTTCCGCGCGCCGACCCGGGCGCAGGCGCGCGCGGCGAACGGCGCGGTCAGCGCCAGGCCGAGGCTCGCGCCGAGCAGGGCGAGGCCGAGGGTGGCCTCGGTGGCGCCGACCTGCGCGGCGAGGGCGGGCATGCGGGCCGCCCAGGACAAGAACAGCGCCCCGTTGAACAGGAACACCGCGAAGACGGCGAGGCGTGGCGTGGGCATGCGGACAAGTGTCTCTGAAGCGCTTCAGAACTTCCACTCGATTACCTGGCTACGCTCAGCGCGTGGACCGCCCTCGGAAGCCGACGCTCGACACGGTGGCCGGCGTGGTCGGCGTGTCGCGGGCGACCGTGTCCAACGCCTACAACCGGCCCGACCAGCTGTCGGCAGCGTTGCGCGAGCGCATCATGGAGACCGCGGCCACCCTCGGCTACGCGGGCCCCGACCCGGTGGCGCGCAGCCTCGCGACCCGGCACAGCGCCGCCGTCGGCTTCATGCTCGGCCAGGAGCTGTCCGCCTCGTTCTCCGATCCGGCGCTGTCGGTCGTGCTCGACGGCCTGGCCTCGACCGTGGACGGCCACGACCACACGTTGGTGTTGATGCCCGGCCGCGACCGCGGCGGTCCGCGCCGGGAGACCGTGGCCCGCGCCCAGGCCGACGTCGTGGTGGCCTACTCCCTGCCCTCCGACGCGCCCGCGTTCGACGCCGTGCGCGCCCGGGGGCTGCCGCTGGTCGTCATCGACCAGCCCGTCCTCGACGGCACGGCGCGGGTCGAGGTCGACGACGCCGGCGGCGCGCGGCTGGCCGCGTCGTCCCTGCGGTCGCTCGGGCACCGGCACGTCGGCGTGGTCACGTTCGCCCTGCACCCCGACGGCCACAGCGGCCCCGTGACGCCGGAGCGCGCGGCGACGTCGCCGTTCCGCGTCACCACGGAGCGGCTGCACGGCTACCTCGACGTCGTCGGGCACGGCGCGCCGGTGTGGGAGTGCGCCCGCAGCAGCCGCGAACTCGGCCGGCAGGGGGCGCGCGAACTGCTCTCGTCGCCGACCCGGCCGACCGCGCTGCTGTGCATGTCGGACGAACTCGCGTTCGGCGCCCTCCAGGCCGTGCGCGACCTGGGCCTGCGCGTGCCCGACGACGTGTCGGTGATCGGCTTCGACGACGTCCCCGCGGCAGAGCACGCCGACCCGCCGTTGACCACGGTGCGTCAACCCCTGGCCGAGAAGGGCCGCCGGGCGGGTGAACTGGCGCTCCGCTTGCTCGACGGGGGCAGACCGGACGAGCCGACGAGACTCGGTGTTTCACTCGTCCAGCGGGCTTCCACAGCCTTCAAACCGTGATCTAAGTCACTTTACACCCATCTTGATCACGCTTCCGGCGCCTGGACGGAAACACCGGACGTCTTCCGGACGATGTGTCCGGTGGGGCGGCTACGCTGCTACACCGCGTGGTCACCAGCCCCTCAAGCCTCCGTAGCTCAGTGGAGAGAGCGAGGGACTTCTAATCCCGAGGTCGCAGGTTCGAATCCTGCCGGGGGCGCGCAAGCGCTGTTGATGGCGGTGGGGCCGGTCTCCGGTCAGGATCGGCCCACACACGCCCGGTCCGGTCCACCCCTGCGCGGCGGCGCGGTCTCCCCCGCCGCCTGTCACCTCCCGCCTGTCAACTCCCGTCGGACGCTCGGTTCGGCAAGACGATGCGAGTGCTCCCTTTTGGCTTTCGCGACGCCCCTGGGTGCGCGAAAGGTCGTGGGGCAGGTCTCGTCCGCTGGGGAGGACTCAGGATGATCGTGCTCGCCGCACCACCCACGCCCATCGCCGCGCACCCGATGCTCGTCTTCCTGCTCCAGCTGACCGTGCTGCTGGGCGTCGCCTTCGCCCTGGGCAAGCTCGCGGCCCGGTTCAACATGCCCGCGGTGGTGGGTGAGCTGGCCGCGGGCGTGATCCTCGGGCCCTCCCTGCTGGCGCACGCCATCCCCCCGCTGTCGAACTGGCTGTTCCCGTCCGACGCCGCGCAGATCCACCTGCTGGACGCGGTGGGGCAGCTCGGGGTGCTGATGCTGGTCGGCTTCACCGGCATGCACGTCGACATGGGGTTGGTGCGCCGCAAGGGGCGCACCGCGGCTTGGGTCAGCGCCGGCGGGCTGTTCATCCCGCTCGGGCTGGGCGTCGCGGTGGGCATGGTGCTGCCCGGGTCCCTCGTCGCCGAGGGCGGCGAGCGACTGGTGTTCGCGCTGTTCCTCGGCGTCGCGATGTGCGTCAGCGCCATCCCGGTCATCGCCAAGACGCTGCTGGAGATGAAGCTGCTGCACCGCAACATCGGGCAGCTCACCATCAGCGCCGCCGCGGTGGACGACGTCGTCGGCTGGTCGCTGCTGTCGGTCGTGTCGGCCATGGCCACCACCGGCATGCGGGCCGGGCACGTCGCGCTGACCATCGGCAGCCTCGTCGGCGTGCTCGCGGTCGCCCTGCTGCTGGGGCGCCCCGTGGTGAAGTTCGGCCTCACCCGGGCCAACAGGTCCAGCGACCCGGCCGTGACGGTCGCGGTGGTGGCGCTGCTGCTGTTCGCCTCGGCGGCGGGCACGCACGCCCTCGGCCTGGAGCCGATCCTGGGGACGTTCGTGATGGGCGTGCTGCTGAGCAGTTCCGGGTTGCTGGACCGGCAGAAGATCGCGCCGCTGCGGACGTTCGTGATGGGCGTGCTGGCGCCGATCTTCTTCGCCACCGCCGGCCTGCGGATGGACCTGACGGAGCTGGCCAAGCCCCCGGTCCTGCTGGCCGCGGTGGTGGTGCTGGTCATCGCGATCCTCGGCAAGTTCGTCGGGGCCTACCTGGGCGCGCGGTTGAGCCGGCTCAGCCACTGGGAGGGCCTGGCGCTCGGGGCGGGGTTGAACGCCCGCGGCGTCATCGAGGTCGTCGTGGCGATGGTGGGCCTGCGGTTGGGGGTGCTGACCACCGCCGGGTACACGATCGTCGTGCTGGTCGCCGTGGTCACGTCGCTGATGGCGCCGCCGATGCTGCGGTACGCGGTGCGCCGGATCGAGGTCACCGAGGAGGAGCGGGTGCGGGAGCGGCTGTTCGACGGGGAGAAGGCCGCGAGCTAGTCCGCGCGGTGCGGGCCGGCCGGTGGTCGGCCCGCACCGGGTCACCGGGGCGGGTTCGAGCGGCACACCGGGGTGCGGCAGCCCCACGTCGGCGCGTCGGCGCCGACCGTGACCAGGGCCGCGTGGGCGAGGAAGCGGTCGCGCTTGGCGCGCTCGTCGAGGTGCTCGCAGTCGCACGGCTCGTCGTGGACGGGGCGTTCGTCGTGGGCCAGGCCCATGTAGCCCGGTGGCACGCCGAGCGCTTCGGCGATGCCGGCCAGGGCGTCGTAGGACTCGACCCGGGCGCCCGCCAGGACGTCGTCCACCTCGCGCGGCGACTGGCCGGTCAGGGTGGCGAGCCGGTGGCGCGTGACGCCGTGGCGCAGCAGCAGCCGGTAGACGGCGTCCATGCGGCGCAGGGCCAGCGCGGTGCGCATCTCGGGCTGCTCCCACACGTCCGGCAGGTCGGCCGCGGGGCGCAGCGGCCGGACGGCCCGCTCGTGCACGGCGCCGCCCGGCGCGGTGGTGGCGAGCCACAGGTCCCACGCCCACTTCGGGTCCGGGTGGTCGACCCGCCCGGCCGGTTCGGCGCACTCGGTCAGGGCGACGCCGCGCACGGCGTCGCGGAACGCGTAGGGTCGCGCGGCCGTGCCGGGGACCGCGCAGGCGGAACGCGTCAGGATCGCGGCGACCGCCTCGGCGGGCGGGCCGTTGCGCCAGTACAGCTCCAGGGCGTCGCCGACGACCACGCCGTCCAGCCACGCCGCGCCGCGCCACAGCGGGAGCCTGCGCAGGACGCCGCTCATCACGGCGGTGGGCGACGGGGTGCGCCGGTCGGGTCCGGTGTCGGGTGACCGGGTGGGCAGGCCCGCCTCGACGGCCTGTCGCCAGCGCTTCCGCGTGACGCCGAGCAGGCGCAGCCCGCCGTCGGGGCCGCGCAGGTCGAGGTGGTCGCGGCCGGGGTGGGCGCGCACGCCGGGGACGCCGCGCAGCCGGTCGCCGGACAACACCGGCAGCACCTCGGCGAGCAGGTGGTCGAGCGCGGTGTCGTGCACGCGCAGGCCGACCGTGCCGGCGTCCAGCCGGACCCGGTCGACCATGGCCGTCGGGCGCAGCGGGTGGCCGCGCCGCCGCATGCGGGCCATGGCGCGGACCACCGCCTGGAGCATCCCGGCCTCGAACCGCTGCTGACCCGGACCGGCGACGGGCACGAGCGGGCCCGGGTCGTCGCCGCCGCACTGTCTGCGGACCTCGTTGGGCGTCTCGCCGGTGCACCGGCAGCGCTTGCGCAGATCGGAGCTTGTCAGCACGAGGGACCTCCGGCCGCCGCCCGGTCGGCGCCACCGCGGTCCGGGCACGCCGGATCGCGGGAGTCGGTGGGGATGCGGGCACGCCGCCGTCGGACGCGCTCTGGAGGCACCCGCTCCAACCGGGTCAGGAGGAGCCTCGGTGGCAGCCGCACCTGCCAGGTCACGAAACTACGACATCGACAGGTCGGCGGGCTGTTCGATCACTCGAAGGTGGGAACCGGGCCGTTGGTCCGGCGTTTGACGCCCACGGCGGCCAGGCCGGCGACGCGCTCGGGGTGCTCGCCGACGTCCTCCGGTGACGCGGGCCGCCACAGGGGCAGGTGCACCACGCCCGGTTCGACCAGGTCGAAGCCGGTGAACAGCTCCTCGACCTCGGTCTTGGTGCGCATGGTCATGGGGGTGGCGGTGCGGCGGCGGTACAGGTCGGTGTGCTCGTCGGCCTGCCGGTCCTGCCCGTCGTGGGTGGCGTGCGACACGACCAGCAGGCTGCCCGGCGGCACGGCGTCGCGGTAGGCGGCGACGACCCCGGTCGCGTCGCCGGGCACGAAGTGCAGCACCGCGACCATCATCACGACGACCGGGCGGGAGAGGTCGAGCAGGTCGCGCACCTGCGGGGAGGACAGCACGTCGGCGGGTCGCCGCAGGTCCTCGTGGACGACGGCGGTCTGCCGGTCGTCGCCGAGGATGGTGCGGCTGTAGGTGACCGCGATCGGGTCGTTGTCGACGTAGACGACCCGCGCTCCCGGGTCGGCGGCGCGGGCGATCTCGTGCACGTTGCCCGCGGTGGGGATGCCGGAGCCGAGGTCGAGGAACTGGGTCGCGCCGCGCTCGACGCAGTGCTGCACCGCCCGCCGCAGGAAGGCCCGGTTCGCCTGCATGATCAGCGGCAGCTCGGGCCACATGCGGATGGCCTGCTCGGCCATCTCGCGGTCGACCGCGAAGTTGTGCGCGCCGCCGAGGTAGTAGTCGTAGACGCGGGCGGCGCTGGGCTTGGTCAGGTCGATGTCCGGTCGCTCGGGCACGCTCGGCTCCCTTCCCCGGCCGCAGCTTAGGCCGTGGGCCCGACCGCGATCCGCGGGGTGGTGGGCCGACCTGCGCTGGGGGCTTGCACCTGTCCGCCCAGGGGTCGAAGTCGTCCGTCCGCGTCACCTGGTCGGGCCTCCGGGCGCTGCACGACCGGTCGACGCCGACCTGGAGCGCGCTCTCCGGTGCGGGTCCCGCCTGGGGATGTCGGAGTTCGACGCGCCGTCCGCCCCGGCCGGGCGCCGGGGGCAACCGGAGTTCGGCGAGCCGGGCCACCACCCGTTTGGAGCAGTCGAGGCTGACCGGGCGCGTGGGGTGCGGGACCGCGTCCCCGTTGCACGAGGAGGCCTCGGCCGCGACCTTCGCCGAGGTCGCGGGGGTCCGGGGGTAGCCCGTTCGCAGGCCGTTTTCGTCGGACCCCGCCGGTAGAATCGAACACGAGTTCGACCGTGCGAGGGGAGCCTGTCGTGGAGCCGATCAGCGTGACCGCACTGTCCTTCACCGAGTACGCCATGAGCGGCCAGCGGGGCCGGATCAGCATCGTGTCCGACCAGCGGCGCATCTACCTGTCCTCGGAGCAGTGGGTGGCCGGGTTCTACAACCCCGTGCGCGACGCGATGCGGCGCGCGGCCAACTCGCCCGACCCGGCCGCGGAGCTGGAGAAGGCGGTGGTGGCGGCGCACGAGCACGGCCGGTCCGGCCAGGCGCGGGCGTTCGAGGAGGTGCGGGAGGGGTTCGTGCCGTGGCTGCGCTCGACCCGGGCGACGGGCGTGCCGACGGGCGCGGCGCGGTGGCAGGCGGGCGACCTGGTGCTGCGGGTCCGGCCGCACCTGGGGCTGATCGCGCCGGACGGGTCGCGGGCCGCGGTGATGGTGTACGTCAAGGAGGCGCCGCTGACGCAGGAGGCGGCGAACGTGGCGCTGCGGGTGATGCAGCAGACGATCGCGGACGTGCTGCCCGGCGCGACGCCGCTGGTGCTGGACGCGCGGCGCGGGCGGGCGTTCCGGATGTCGCGGCGGACGAACCTGGCGAAGCTGGACGCGTTGATCGCGGCCGAGGCCGCCGGGTACGTGGTGCACTGGCGGATGAGCGCCTGAGGCCGCCCCGCCCCGGGCAGGCCTGCCCGGGGCGGGGGTCGGCGGGCAGGTCGTCAGCGGGCGAGGGCCGCCCGGTCGTGGGGGAAGGTGCCGCCCACGACGGTGGCGAGGACGTCGATGTCGGCGATCCGGGCCGGGTCGCACGTCAGCGGGTCGTCGGCGAGCACGACCAGGTCGGCGAGCTTGCCCGGCGTGATCGTGCCCAGGCGGTCCTCGACCCGGCACGCGCGGGCGGCGCCCGTGGTGTAGGCGGCGACGGCTTCGCGGGCGGTGACGGCCTCGTCCGGGCCCACCGGGAGGCCGCTGCCGGACAGGCGTTCGACCATGAACTGGATGGCGCGCAGCGGGGCCCCGTCGGCCACCGGGCGGTCCGAGCTGCCGGCGACGGTGATGCCGCGGTCGAGGAAGGTGCGGCCGCGGTACATCCACGGGGCCCGCTCGGGGCCCATGACGCGTGAGTAGTCGTCGCCGTAGGTGTGCAGGAAGGTCGGCTGGATCACCGGGATCACCCGCAGGTCGGCGATGCGGTCGAGCTGCTCCGGGCGCACCAGGCCGCAGTGCTCGATGCGGTGGCGGGCATCGGGGCGGGGGTGGGCGGCCTGGGCGTCCGCCAGGGCGTCGAGGGCGAAGTCGACGGCCCGGTCGCCGATGGCGTGCACGGCGAGCTGCCACCCGGCGGTGTGGCCGTCGAGGATCGCCGCGCGCATCAGGTCGGGGTCGTCCTGGAGCTGACCGGCGGTGTCCATGCCCTCGTACGGCCAGGTGAGGGCGGCGGTGCGGGCGATCATGCCGCCGTCGGTCCACAGCTTGAGCGGGCCGATGGACAGCCAGTCGCCGCCGAACCCGGTGCGCAGGCCGAGCGGCACGGCGCGGCGAACACCGTCGTCGGCGTGCGCGGCGACCGGTTCGAGGCGGTCGGCGGACACCATCAGCTGGACCCGGATCGGCAGCGCGGCCCGCTGGTACGCCTCGACCTCCAGCGGACTGCTGCCGATCAGGCCGCCGCCGACGCCCGCCTCGGCGGCGAGCACGACGCCCTCGCGGGCGCACTGGCGTGCGCCGAGCTCGACGTCGGCGGCGATGTCGTCCAGCGAGTAGGGCAGCCGCAACGCGCGCACGGCGGTCTGCGCGCCCTCCGCGAGGAACCCGGTGGGCGCGCCGTCGTCGCCGCGCGGGGCGTCCCGCAGCACGTGGCCGGGCAGCACGTGCAGGACGTCGGAGCTGACGACGCACGCGTGGCCGGACAGGTCCTGCACGTAGACCCGCGTCCCGACCCGGTCGAGGTCGCGCGAGGTGAGCGGGCGGTCGAGCGCGCGGTGGTCGTAGCCCGCGACCTCCAGCCAGTCCGACGACCGGGTGGCGACCCGCAGCAGGTCGACGACCTGCGCGACGGTCCGGCACGCGAAGATGTCGAGGGTGCGCGACGCCCGGCCGGCCCACGCGAGGTGGTTGTGGGCGTCGATGAAGCCGGGCAGCACGGTGGCGCCGCCGAGGTCGACCACGCGCCGGGCGGGCAGGTCCGCGACGTCGTCGTCCAACCCCGCGATCCGACCCGCCCACACGCCGATCACGGATGCCACCGGGTGGGCCGGGTCCATGGTCACGACCCGTCCGCGCACGAACTTCAGGTCCAGGATCACCCGCTGAGGCTAGCCCACGTCAAGTTAGGTTAGGGTTGGATAACTTAGGCGATACTAAGGAGAAACCCATGCGGGTCGTCATGTTCGGCTACCAGACCTGGGGCCACCGGACGCTCCAGGCGCTGCTGGACTCCGAGCACGAGGTGGTCGCGGTGGTCACCCACCCGAAGAGCGACCACGCCTACGAGCGCATCTGGAGCGACTCCGTCGCCGACCTCGCCGCCGAGCACGGCGTGGAGACGATCGTCCGCAACCGCCCGGACGACGACGAGCTGTTCCAGCGCCTCAAGGAGATCGCGCCGGACGTCATCGTCGCCACGAACTGGCGCACCTGGATCCCCCCGCACATCTTCACCCTCCCGAAGCACGGCACGCTGAACGTGCACGACTCGCTGCTGCCCGCCTACGCGGGTTTCTCGCCGCTGATCTGGGCCCTGATCAACGACGAGAAGGAGGTCGGCGTCACCGCGCACATGATGGACGAGACGCTGGACGCCGGCGACATCGTCCTCCAGCGGTCGGTGCCCGTCGGCCCCCGCGACACGACGGCGGACCTGTTCCACAAGACGCTGGAGCTGTTCGGGCCGATCACCGTGGACGGCCTGGCCGAGATCGCCGGGGGCCGCACGGAGTTCCGGAAGCAGGACCGCTCCAAGGCGAGCTTCTTCCACAAGCGCGCCGAGGAGGACCTGCGCATCGACTTCACGTGGGAGGCCGACGAGCTGGACCGGCTCGTGCGGGCCCAGTGCGCGCCGTACCCGAGCGCGTTCTGCTTCCACAAGGGCGAGCGGCTGGAGATCGTGGAGGCCGAGGTGTCGACGGAGTGCTACGGCGGCACCCCCGGTCGCATCTTCTACCGCGAGGGCGACGGCGTGGCGATCGTGGCGGGCGCCCTCGCGCGGCGCGGGAAGAACCGCGCGCTGCTGGTGAAGAAGGTCCGCACCGAGGACGGCCGCGAGCTGGGCGCGACGGAGTACTTCACGACGATGGGCGGCTACCTGACGAGCCGTCCCTGAAGCCGGGCCCGCCCTGTCGAACAGCCGTCGAACGCGCCCAGCGGCCCGCGGTTGTCACGAACGTGTCCTGCCCGGTGTTCCCGTGACGCCGTTCATCACTGATCATTGGGTGCATGAGCGGCAAGCGGACGACCACCGTGGGCAGCGTCGTGGTGCTGATCATCCTGATCGTGATCGGCTACTTCCTGACCCGGGAGGAGGGTTCCGAGCCGCCCTCGCCGACGGGGGCGCCGACCTCGGGACCGGCCGCGCCCGGTGACGACCCGGCCGCGCAGCTGGCCGCGCTCACCGTGGCGCCCGAGGGGAAGATGACGGGTTACAGCCGCGACCGGTTCCCGCACTGGAGCAGCCAGGGCGACTCGTGCGACACGCGCGAGGTCGTGCTCCAGCGGCAGGGCACCGACGTGCGGACCGACTCGGCGTGCAAGGCGACGTCGGGGACGTGGACCAGCGTGTACGACGGGGTCGTGGTGGAGGACGCGGGCAAGCTCGACATCGACCACACGGTGGCGCTGGCGGAGGCGTGGCGGTCGGGCGCGGACAAGTGGACCGACGAGGAGCGCGGGAAGTTCGCCAACGACCTGGGCGGGTTGCAGCTGATCGCGGTGACGGCGAGCAGCAACCGCTCCAAGGGCGACCAGGACGCGGCGAAGTGGAAGCCGCCGGCGGAGTCGTACTGGTGCACCTACGCGCGTGCCGTCGTGTCGGTGAAGACGCTGTACTCGCTGACCGTGGACGAGGCGGAGCGCGACGCCCTGGCCACGATGCTCAAGACCTGCTGACCCCGAGAGTCCAACGCCCGGGTCGCGACCCGGGCGTTGGACTCTCGGGATTCGGGAGGTGGGCTCCCGGTCAGGCTCGGAGGGTTTCCAGCTGGTCGACGATGTCGGTGTGCGCTTCGGCCCGGCGGACCCAGGCGGCGAAGCCGGAGGAGGCCGACGGGACCTCGCCCAGCGGTGAGATCGGGTCGGTGACGGCGTACTCCAGGCGGTAGGCGACCAGGGCCACGGCGGCCTCCACCCACGGGGCCGGGTCGGGGCTGGTGATCTCGCCGAGACCCACGCGGAACCACAGGGGGAGGCGGGCGTCCGCGGCCAGGGCCCGTTCCAGGCGGCGGCGGGCGATGTCGACGACCTCCTGGCGCGCCTTCTCCCCGGCCAGCACGGCCTCGGCGCGCCACGGCTCCTCGGCGGCCAGTGCGTCGGCGGCCAGCCGCTGCACGGCGGCGGAGGCGCTGAACTCCTGCGCGTTGACGCGCCACTCCAGGTTCTGCACCTCGTGCTGGAGGGCGTCGCGCTCGAAGCGGGGCATGCGGCCCGACGCCAGCCGGGCCAGGCCCGCGTCCAACTGCTCCTTGAGCGACTCGTACTCGGCGACCTCGGCGCGCAGGTCGGCGCGGACCGAGTCGGCCAGCAGCTCCTGCTCGGCGTTCCACGCGGCGCGCAGCGCCTCGACGGTCTCCGTGATCCCGGTGATCGCGTCGAGGTCCTCGTCCGGGCCCGAGCCGGCACCGGCCAGCCTGCGTTCGAGCACCTGGAGCCGCGCGCCCAGCCGGTTCACCTCGTCGATCACCATCTTGGTGTTCGCGACGAGGTCGGCGACTGTCGGCTCGATCTCGTCGAGCCGTTCCTTCTCGGTGGCCACACCGCCAGCCAACCGCACCGCAGGCCCTTGTCCAGGTACAGAACCGGAAAACCACGCGGACGGGCTGTCGACTCCCACCGTTTCGGTCAACGCGCCGTCACGCACCGTCATGACGCGTGAAATACGGCCGATCGGTGTATGCCTGGTGCATGTCGACGTCGGTGCGAGAGACGGAACGCAAGTACGAGGCCCCCGGTGGCACCGCGCTGCCGGACCTGGCCGGCCTGCCCGGCGTGACCGCGGTGGCGGGGCCCGAGGAACTGCGGCTGGAGGCGGTCTACTACGACACGGAGGACCTGCGACTGGCGCGGGCGGGGCTGACGTTGCGCCGGCGCACCGGGGGTGACGACGCGGGCTGGCACCTGAAGCTGCCGGTCGGCGTGGACACCCGCGAGGAGGTGCGGCTCCCGCCGGGCCGCGCGGCCAAGCGCCCGCCGAAGGAGCTGGCCTCGCTGGTGCAGGTGCACGCCCGCGGCGACGAGCTGTCGCCGGTGGCCCGCATTCGGACCACGCGGCACCGCTGGCAGCTCGTGGACGCCAAGGGCGAACTGCTCGCCGAGGTGGTCGAGGACCTGGTGTCGGGGCAGGCGGTGGCGGACGGCTCGACCGCCGACTCGTGGCGCGAGATCGAGGTGGAGCTGGGCGACCGGGGCGACGCGGCGCTGCTGGACCGGGTCGAGGCGCGGCTGTCCGAGGCCGGGATCGAGCGGTCGACGTCGTCGGCGAAGCTGACCCGGCTGCTGGCCGACCGCCTCGCGCCGGCCGCGCCCGCCCCGGGCCGGGGCACGAGCGCGGCCGACGTGGTCCTCGCCTACGTGCGGGAGCAGGCGGAGGCGTTGCGGCACCAGGACCCGCGGGTGCGTCGCGGCGAGGACGACGCCGTGCACCAGCTGCGGGTGGCGACCCGGCGGATGCGCAGCGCGTTGCAGGCGTTCGGCGCGGTGGTCGAGCGCGACCGGACGCGGGCGCTGACCGACGAGCTGAAGTGGCTCGCGGGTGTGCTGGGCGACGCGCGCGACCTGGAGGTGCTGCGCGACCGCTTCGAGAACGCGGTGGAGGAGCTGGACCCGGAGCTGGTGCTCGGTCCCGTGCGGGCGCAGCTGACCCGGCACTTCGCGCCGCTGGAGGCCGCCGCGCACGAGGCGTCCGTGGCCGCGCTGGACAGCGGGCGGTACTTCGCGCTGCTGGACGCGGTGGACGCGCTGCTGGCCGACCCGCCGGTCACGCCGCTGGGCCGCGGGAAGGCCGGGAAGGTGCTGCCGGGGCTGGTCGCGAAGACCCACCGGCGGCTGGCCGAGCGGGTCGCGGAGGCGACCGACGACACGGGCCTGCACGAGGCGCGCAAGGCGGCCAAGCGGCTGCGGTACTCCGTGGAGGTGGCCGAGCCGACGTTCGGCAAGCGGGCGAAGAAGTACCGCAAGCAGGTCAAGGACGTGCAGACGCTGCTCGGCGAGCACCAGGACAGCGTGGTGGCGCGGCCGGTGCTGCGGGAGCTGGGCGCGAAGGCCCACCTCGACGGCGAGAACGGGTTCACCTTCGGCTTGCTGCACGGGCTGGAGGACGGCCTGGCCCGGCGGGTGGAGGACCGCTTCGCCGTCGTGTGGCGGGGCGTCGGGAAGCCGAAGCTCTCCTGAATTGGTCTGGACCTTGACACCTCCTGGTGCGGCTGAAACGGTGACTGGGCCGCCGCCCGTGATCCGCACCGGCCAGGAGGTCGTCAGTTGCCCAGCAGATCAACGACCCGGACATCGGGGTCGCCGAGATCAGGTTCCGGACGACGCGGGCTCGGCCGAGCGCTCGTCGCGCTGCTGGTCGTGGGCGCGGTGGGCGCGGCGACGCCCGCCCACGCAGCTCCGGAGAACCCGTTGCGCCACATCGTGCCCGCCCCCGTCAGCGCCACCCCCCGCCCCGGGGTGACCTTCACCCTCGGCGCGGACACCCGCATCCACACCCACCCCGGTTCGGCGGGCGCCGAGCAGGTCGGCGAGTTCCTCGCGGGCGTGCTGCGGCCGTCCACCGGCTACCGGCTGCCCGTCGTGCCCGGCGCGTCCGCCCGCGGCATCACGCTGCTGCTCGCCGGCGCGGACCCGAGGGTCGGTGACGAGGGCTACCAGCTCGACGTGACGCGGCTCGGCGTGGTCATCCGCGCCCGCACCGCCGCGGGCCTGTTCGCGGGCGTGCAGACGTTCCGCCAGATCCTGCCCGCGAAGGTCGAGGCGAAGACGAAGCAGCGCGGGCCGTTCACCGCCCCCGGCGGCCGGGTGCTCGACTACCCGCGCTACGCCCACCGGGGCGCGATGCTCGACGTGGCCCGGCACTTCTTCTCGCCCGACGAGGTCAAGCGGTACATCGACCAGATCGCGCTCTACAAGGTCAACCGGCTGCACCTGCACCTCACCGACGACCAGGGCTGGCGGCTGGAGATCAAGAGCTGGCCGAACCTCACCGCGCACGGCGGCAGCACGGAGGTCGGCGGCGGCCCCGGCGGGTTCTACACCCAGGAGCAGTACCGGGACCTGGTGGCGTACGCGGCCGCACGCCACATCACGGTGATCCCGGAGATCGACATGCCGGGCCACACCAACGCCGCGCTCTCCTCCTACCCGGAGCTGAACTGCGACGGCGTCGCACCGCCGCTCTACACCGGCATCGAGGTCGGCTTCAGCTCGTTGTGCATCGACAAGGACATCACGTACAGGTTCGTGGACGACGTGCTGCGCGAGCTGGCCGCGCTGACGCCGGGGAAGTACGTCCACATCGGCGGGGACGAGGCGCACGCCACCACCGACCCGGACTACGACCTGTTCATGGACAGGGTGCTGCCCCTGGTGGCCGCGCACGGCAAGGTCGCCACCGGCTGGCACGAGTTCGTCAAGGCCGGTCCGCCCGCGTCGGCGGTGCCGCAGTTCTGGGGCACCAGGACCACCGCGCCGGACGTGGTCGAGGCGGCGGCGCGGGGCAACCAGGTCGTGCTGTCGCCCGCCAACAAGGCGTACCTGGACATGAAGTACGACGCGAGCACGCCGCTGGGCCTGTCCTGGGCCGGGTACACCGACGTGCAGGACGCCTACGACTGGAACCCCGGCGCGTACGTCGAGGGGTTGCCCGCCGAGGCGGTGCGCGGCGTGGAGGCCCCGCTGTGGAGCGAGACGCTGACGAACTCCGCGGACGTGGAGTTCATGGCGTT
Source organism: Saccharothrix longispora (assembly GCF_031455225.1). Lineage (GTDB taxonomy): Bacteria > Actinomycetota > Actinomycetes > Mycobacteriales > Pseudonocardiaceae > Actinosynnema > Actinosynnema longispora. Next base: position 7,930,704 of record NZ_JAVDSG010000001.1, on the reverse strand, counting down.
CCCGCGCCTGCCCGCGATCGCCGAGCTGGGCTGGTCGCCGTGGTCGACGCACGACTGGGAGGGGTTCAAGGTCCGGCTGGCCGCACAGGGCGAGCGGTGGGACGTGCAGGGCGTGAACTACCACCGCCACCCCCAGGTGCCCTGGCGGGGGTGACGCCGAGGGGGAGCCGGTCCGCGCCGGCTCCCCCTCCCGCTCCTAGAAGAAGCCCTGCGCGTCCGGCGAGTAGCTGACCAGCAGGTTCTTCGTCTGCTGGTAGTGGTCGAGCATGACGCGGTGGTTCTCGCGGCCGATGCCGGACTGCTTGTAGCCGCCGAACGCCGCGTGCGCCGGGTAGGCGTGGTAGTTGTTCACCCACACCCGGCCTGCCTGGATCTCCCGGCCGGCCCGGTAGGCCACGCCGCCATCGCGCGACCACACGCCCGCGCCCAGGCCGTACGGCGTGTCGTTGGCGGTCTTCACCGCGTCGTCGAAGTCGTCGAACCGGGTCACCGCGACGACCGGGCCGAAGATCTCCTCCTGGAAGACCCGCATCTTGTTGTCGCCCTCGAAGATCGTGGGCGTGACGTAGTAACCGCCGGACAGCTCGCCGCCGAGGTCCGCGGGCTCGCCGCCGCACACCAGGCGCGCGCCCTCCCGCTTGCCGACCTCGACGTAGGACATGACCTTGTCGAACTGCTCGCGGCTGACCTGCGCGCCGATCATCGTCGCGGTGTCGAGCGGGTGGCCCTGCTTCACCGCCTTCGTGCGCTCGGTGGCGTCGGCGAGGAAGCGGTCGTAGATGCCGCTCTGCACGAGCGCCCGCGACGGGCACGTGCACACCTCGCCCTGGTTGAGGGCGAACATGGTGAAGCCCTCCAGCGCCTTGTCGTAGAACGCGTCCCGCCGCGCCGCCACGTCGGCGAAGAAGATGTTGGGGCTCTTGCCGCCCAGCTCCAGCGTCACCGGGACCAGGTTCTCGCTCGCGTACCGCATGATCAGCCGGCCGGTGGACGTCTCGCCGGTGAACGCGACCTTGGCGACGCGGCGGCTGGACGCGAGGGGCTTGCCCGCCTCCTCGCCGAAGCCGTTGACGACGTTGACCACGCCGGGCGGCAGCAGTTCCGCGATGAGGCCCATCAGCACGTGGATCGACGCCGGGGTCTGCTCGGCGGGCTTGAGCACCACGGTGTTGCCCGCGGCCAGCGCGGGCGCGAGCTTCCAGGTGGCCATGAGCAGCGGGAAGTTCCACGGGATGATCTGGCCCACCACGCCCAGCGGCTCCGGGAAGTGGTAGGCCACCAGGTCCTCGCTGATCTGCGAGATGCCGCCCTCCTGCGCCCGGACGACGCCCGCGAAGTAGCGGAAGTGGTCCACCGCCAGCGGCAGGTCGGCGGCCAGCGTCTCCCGGATCGGCTTGCCGTTCTCCCACGTCTCGGCGACGGCGAGGGCTTCGAGGTGGTCCTCGATCCGGTCGGCGACGTCGTTGAGCACGTTCGCGCGCTCGGCGGCCGACGTGCGGCCCCACGCCCGCGCGGCGCCGTGGGCGGCGTCCAGCGCGAGGTCGACGTCCTCGGCGGTGCCGCGGGCGACCTCGGTGAACACCTCGCCGGTGACCGGCGTGCGGTTCTCGAAGTAGCCGCCCCTGACCGGGGCCACGTACTCGCCGCCGATGAAGTGGTCGTACCGGTCCCGGTACGACACGACGCTGCCCTTCTGCCCGGGCGCCGCGTACCTCGCCATGCCTACCTCCCGCGTCGGTGGTGGGGTGGAGCGTGCGCGGTCCCACGTTGCAGGCGCGTTGCACCCGAACGGATCAGCGATCGGTTTGCCCGGCACGTCGGTGGACAGTCATCCTGGATCGAGGAGGCGCCCATGGGACCGGACCCGCGACGACTCGCGCACCTGCACGAGCTGGTGCTGAGCGGGGACCGGGCGCACGGCGCGCGAGAGCTGATCGTCGAGTCGTGGCGGCGCTCGCTGGCCGCGCGGGTCGACCCGGAGCGGCACGAGGCGCCCGTGGTGCTCGACCGCGCCGAGGTGGCCGACCTGCGCGGGGCACACCCCCTCGCGGCGGCGCTGCCCCTGCTGCGCGAGACGCTGGTGAGCATCGCCGACGAGGCCGAGCACGTCATGCTGATCACCGACGCGGACGGCAACGTCCTGTGGTGCGAGGGCAAGGCGTCGGTGCGCGGCCTGGCCGAGCGGGTGCGGCTGGCCGAGGGCGCGTGCTGGACCGAGGCCGCGATCGGCACGAACGCGATGGGCACGGCGCTGGCGCTCGGCCGGCCGGTGACCGTGCACTCGGCGGAGCACCTGGTGCGCGCCTACCACGGGTGGACGTGCGCGGCGAGCCCCGTGCGCGACCCGGACACCGGCCGCACGATCGGCGTCGTGGACGTGAGCGGGCCGTTGACCAGCGTGCACCCGGCGGTGGTGGCGCTGGTGTCGGCGGCGGCGCGGTTGGCGGAGGGCCAGTTGCGGGTCCGGCAGGAGGCGCGGGACGAACGGCTGCGCGCCACCGGGATGCGGCACCTCGTGGCCCTGCGCGGCGAGCCGGGCGCGCTGCTCAGCCCCAGCGGACGGGTGCTGGCCTCGTCGTCGGGCGAGGCCCTGGGCGCGCGCGTGGACGTGTCCGGCGACCGGGTGCGGCTGGCCGACGGGCGGGAGGCGCGGCTGGAGCCGCTGGAGGAGGGCTACCTGCTGCGCGTGCCGCGCCGGGGCGACCGGAGCCCTGTGCTGGTACTGCGGTTCCTGGGCTCGGTCTCGGCCTCGCTGGACGGGCGCGAGCTGCCGCTGTCGCTGCGGCACGCCGAACTGCTGCTGGCGCTGGCGCTGCACCCGAAGGGGCTGACCGCGGACCAGTTGGCGCTGCGGGTCTACGGCGAGCGCGGCAACCCGACGACGGTGCGCGCCGAGCTGCACCGGCTCCGCGACCGGCTCCGCGGCGTGCTGCTGACCAGGCCGTACCGGTTGTCCGCGGACGTGCGCGGCGACTTCCTCGCGGTGCGCGAGGCGTTGGCGGCGGGCGACGTGGCGCCGGCCGCGGCGGCGTACCGGGGCGAGCTGCTGCCCCGGTCCGAGGCGCCGGTGGTGCGCGAGGAGCGCGAGGACCTGGCGGCGGCCGTGCGGCGCGGCGTGCTGGACCGGGGCGACGCGGAGGCGCTGTGGGCGTTCGGCCTGGTGTCGGAGGACGTCGAGGTGCTCGAACGGCTGGTGCGCCTGCTGCCGCGCGCCGACCCGCGCCGCGAGGTGGCGATCGGCCGGCTGCGCCGGGCGCTGGCCTCGGGCTGAGCCCTACGGGAGGGCGTTCGCCAGGTCGTCCCAGAGGTCGTCGACGTGCTCGACGCCCGCGGAGAGCCTGATCGTGCCGCCCGCGATGCCCGACGCCCGCAGCTCGGCCTCGTCCAGCCGGCGGTGCGACGTGCTCGCCGGGTGCAGCACCAGGGTCTCGGTGCCGCCCAGCGACGGCGCCGGCTTCACCAGCCGCAGCGCGCCGACGAACGCCTCCCCGGCCGCGCGACCGCCGACGAGGTCGAACGAGAACGTGCCGCCGCAGCCGGACAGCAGGCGGGCGGCCACCTCGTGGCTGGGGTGGTCGGGCAGCCCCGGCCAGTGCACCGCCGCCACGGCCGGGTGCGCGGCGAGCCGGTGGGCGAGCACCTCGGCGTTGGCGCAGTGCGCGCGCATCCGCAGGGGCAGGGTGCGCAGGCCGCGCAGGGTCAGCCACGCCGCGAACGGGTCCGCGGTGGCGCCGTACTCCACCGCGTGCTCCCACACCTCGCGGTGGAGCGCGGCGTCGGCGAACACGGCGACCCCGCCGATGACGTCGCTGTGGCCCGCCAGGTACTTCGTGGTCGAGTGGACCACCACGTCCGCGCCGTGCTCGACCGGGCGGCACAGCAGGGGCGTGGCGAAGGTGTTGTCCACGACGACGAGGACGCCCGCCTCGCGCGCCACGGCGGCCAGCGCCGCCAGGTCGCTGACGTGCCCGGCGGGGTTGGCGATCGTCTCCAGGTACAGCAGCCGGGTGCGCGGGCCCAGCGCGGCGCGCAGCTCGTCGGGGTCGTGCCCGGACACGCGGGTGACCGTGACGCCCCACCGCTCCGCCAGGTCGCGCAGCAGCGCGTGCGTGCCGCCGTACAGGTCGCGCTGCGCGACCACGTGGTCGCCGGTCCGCAGCACGCCGTGCAGCACGCTGCCGATGGCGCCCATGCCGGAGGCGGCGGCCAGCCCGGCCGCACCGCCCTCCAGGTCCGCGACCGCGTTCTCCAGGGTGCGCACGGTCGGGTTGCCCATCCGGGTGTAGACGAACGCGCCGTCCGGCCTGCCCATGCCGTCGGCGAAGGTCTCCAGGTCGTCGAACGAGAACCCGGAGGTCTGGTACAGCGGCACGGCCAGGGGCGTGCCGGTGGGTCGAGGAGTCTCGGTGTGCACGAGGCGGGTCTCCGGTCGCATGTGCCGATCGTGCTGACCGGTGGGCCGGGGCGACAGCGCCAATACGGCTAGATTGGTCCGCTGATGAGGCCAATACCGGTGGACGACCTGGCGGGGCGGCTCGGCCGGTGGTCGGCGGGCCGGGGCCCGCTGCACCTGCTGCTGGCCTGCCGCCTGCGCGAACTGGTGGACGAGGGCCGGTTGCCCGCGGGCACGCCGCTGCCGCCGGACCGGGCGCTGGCGGCCGGGCTCGCGGTCGGCCGCACGACCGTGGTCGCCGCCTACGACCTGCTGCGCGAGGAGGGCAGGCTGGTCCGGCGGCGGGGCAGCGGCACGTGGGTGGCGCCCGGGGGGCACCCGGCGGTGGACGCGGCCCGCGACGGGACCGCCAACCCGATGTTCGTCAACCTGCTGGAACCGCCGGACGGCGTCCTCCAGCTGGCCTGCGCGGGCCCGCTGTGGGCGCCGGCGGAGTACGTGGAGGCCCATCGGCGCGCGCTCGACCGGCTCGGTGGACCCGATCTGGGCTACCACCCGCTGGGTCGGCCGGAGCTGCGCGCCGCCCTGGCCGCCCGGTACACCGCGCTGGGCGTGCCGACGACCCCGGCGCACATCCTGGTCGCGACGGGCGCGCAGCAGGCGCTCGCGCTGCTGGTCAGGGCACTGGTCGCACCGGGCGACGAGGTGCTGGTGGAGGCTCCGACGTACCCCGGCGCGCTCGACCTGCTCCGGGAGGCCGCCGCGGTCGTCCGGCACTCCCCCGCCGGCGACGGCGCGGCGTTCGCCGACGCGCTCACCCGGCAGCGGCCCGCGCTCGCCTACGTCATGCCCGCCGTGCAGAACCCCGTCGGCACCACGATGCCCGCCCTGGAGCGGCGGCGGCTGGCGCGTGCCGCCGTCGAGGCCGGGGTGCCGCTGGTCGTGGACGACGTGCTCGCCGAACTGGCCTTCGCCGGGCCCGTCGAGGCCACCGCCGCGCACGCGCCGGAGGTGATCACCGTCGGTTCGCTGAGCAAGGTGGTGTGGGGCGGCTGCGCACCGGCTGGGTGCGCGCGCGGCCCGCGCTGGTGGAGCGGCTGGCCCGGTTCCGGGCCGTGCACGACCTGGGCGGGTCGGTGCTCGACCAGCTCGCGGCGGCCGAGCTGGTGACCGGGTTCGACGCGGTGCGGGACCGTCGGGTGGCGCTGCTGCGGGAGCGGCACGACCACCTCGCCGCGGGGCTGCGCCGGGAGCTGCCCGACTGGGCGTTCGACCCGGCGCCGGGCGGCCAGACGCTGTGGGTGCGGCTGCCCGGGTGTGACGCGGCCTCGTACGCGCAGGTCGCGCTGCGGCACGGGGTGGCCGTCCTGCCGGGTGGTTCGCTGGACCCGTCGGGCGGCAGCGGCGACCGGCTGCGGATCGCGTTCACCGCCGACCCCGCCGTCCTGGACGACGCCGTCGCGAAGCTCGCCGCCGCGTGGCGCGCGTACGCCGCGGACCCCGCCGTCCGGCCCGTCCTCCCGGTGATGGCTGTGTAGCGGCGTCCTAGGCTTGGCCGCATGGGGTACTTCGCACCGGGGGACGTGGCGCTGCGCCGCGAGGTGCTGCACGGCCGGCCGTGGTCGGTCACGCCGACGCGCGTGGTGCTCGACGGGCCGGACCTGCTCGTCGTGTTCACGGTGCCGGACACCGAACTCGGCTACCCGCCGCACCCGCGACCGCACCACGGGCAGGCGCTGGGCCGCACGCACTGGCGCGGCCACGGCAGGCTCCAGCTGCACCGGCCGGGCGACGCCTACTCGGTCGACCTGTACTGGCAGGACGAGGACCGCCGGTTCGCCGGGTTCTACCTCAACCTCCAGGCCCCGTTCCGCCGCACCGCGCTGGGGTTCGACACGCTCGACCACGCGCTGGACTTCTGGGTACCGGTCGACGGGGACTGGCACGAGCTGGACCGCGACGAGTTCGAGCGGTACGTCGCCGAGGGCAGGTACGACGCGGCGGAGGCCGAGGCGATCTGCCGCACCGCCGAGGAGGTGGCGGCCATGCTCACCGCGGGCACGACGTGGTGGGACCCGGCGTGGGGCGACTGGGCGCCCGACCCGGCGTGGCCCGCGCCCACGCTGCCCGAGGGGTGGGAGGACTACTGAAGGTCATGCCCCTGTCGCCGCAGGCCCTGGTGGACGAGCTGGTCGCGCGGGTCGACGCGCTGCCCCGCGACACCTGGTCCCGGGTGATCGTCGACGGCGCCGCGCCCACCAAGCCGGGCGGGCTGGCGGACGCGCTGGTCGAGCCGCTGCGCGCGCTCGGCAGGCCCGTGCTGCGGGTGTCGGCGGGCGACTTCCTGCGGCCCGCGTCCGTGCGCCTGGAGTTCGGCCGGCACGACCCGGACTCGTTCCGCGACTCGTGGCTGGACGTGGGCGGCCTGACCCGCGAGGTGCTCGACCCGCTGGAGCCCGGAGGGTCGGGGCGGGTGCTGCCGTCGCTGTGGAACGCGGAGACCGACCGGGCCAGCCGCGCCGACTACGTGGTGCTCGGCGCGGGCGGCGTGCTGCTGCTGGACGGCACGCTGCTGCTGGACAAGTGGCTGCCCGCCGAGCTGACCGTGCACCTGTGGCTGTCGCCGGGCGCGCTGGAGCGGCAGGTGCCGGACGAGGAGCGGTGGACGCTGCCCGCGTACGCGGGGTACGAGCCGCACGCCGACGTGACGGTGCGCTACGACCACCCCGCGCGGCCCGCGCTCGTCGGTCCGGTGTGAGCGGGGGCCCGCGTGGGTGCGGTCGCCGTCGATCCGCGAGAGGTCACCGCGCGCCGCGTTCCCGCGGCTGCGCGACCCCGACGCCGCCGGGCGTCCCCGTCCCGGGGCACCGGGACTCGGCCTGAGCGCCGGAGTCCCCTTTCCCCCGCTCCGGAGACGGAGTTCGACCGATGTTCCACGCCCTGGCCGTCGTCCTGTTCACCGCGGCCGTCCGGCTGCCGACCCACCCGCCGGGCCGGGCCGCCGGGTGCGCGCGGTGGTGGCGTTCGCCACCTCGCGGTGGCGGGCCGCGAGGTCGGGAGGGCCGCAGCAGCCCTTCGCCGGGCTGCTGCGGCCCCTGCCGTTCGGCACGGTGCTCGTCGCCGCCGTGCTGCCGCCGGCCGCCGGGTCTACCAGGCGGCCGGCACTACCTGGAGCCTGCTGGAGCGAGCTTTCCCGTACCGCGCAATCCGGCTCCCGCCTCGTGCAGGTAGCTCAGCACGTACCCGTAGGACCTGAACAGGCCGCACTCGGCGTAGGACACCGAGTGGCGCTCGCAGAACTCGCGGACCAGCGCCTGCGCGTGCCGCAGGTGCGGTCGCGGCATGTTCGGGAACAGGTGGTGCTCGATCTGGTAGTTCAGGCCGCCGAGCAGGATGTCGGTGAACCAGCCGCCCTTGACGTTGCGGGAGGTCAGCACCTGCTTGCGCAGGAAGTCCAGCTGGTGGCCGGCCTGGAGCACCGGCATGCCCTTGTGGTTCGGCGCGAACGAGATGCCCATGTACACGCCGAAGAGGCCCTGGTGGATCGCGATGAACGCCAGGGCCTTGCCGGGCGACATCACCAGGAACACGATCGTCAGGTAGCCGGCGAAGTGCACGGCCAGCAGCACCAGCTCCAGCTTCCAGCCCTTGACCTCGCGGCGCACCGCGGCGGCCGTGCTGATGATGTGCAGGCTGAAGCCTTCGAGGAGGAGCAGGGGGAAGAACAGCCACGCCTGGTGCTTGACGACCCAGCGGAAGAAGCCGCGCTTGCGCTCGGCCTGCTCGGCGCTGAACGCGAGGACGGCGATGTCGACGTCCGGGTCCTCGTCCTCGTGGTTCGGGTTGGCGTGGTGGCGGCTGTGCTTGCCCATCCACCAGCCGAAGCCCACGCCGACGAGGAGGTTGCCCAGCAGCAGGCCGGTGGTGTGGTTCGCCCGGCCGTCGGCGAACACCTGCCGGTGTCCGGCGTCGTGGCCGAGGAACGCGATCTGGGTGAAGACGACGGCGAGGGCGACCGCGACGGCCAGCTGCCACCACGAGTCACCGATCAGCACCATGGCGGCCACGGTCAGTGCCAAGGCGCACAGCACGCCTACCAGGTACAGGACGTAGAAACCGATGCGCCGGTCCAGCAGACCTTGCTGCTTGACCAACCTGGACAACTCAGCGAAGTCGCTGCCGCGGGCTTGGGTGCTCACCCCTGTCAGGGTACGGCGCGGTCCGGGGTTCCTCAGGTCAGCCTCAGTTGCAGCTGCGCGAACAACCGGAGCAGCGGGTCGTCCAGGTCGAACCCGCCGACCTCCGCGGCACGGCGCACCCGGTAGCGCAGCGTGTTCGGGTGCACGTGCAGCCGGGCCGCCGCGGTGCGCACGTCGCCGAACTCGTCGAGGTAGGTCAGCAGGGACCTGGCCAGGTCCGCGTCCAGCAGGTCCAGGCGCGGGTCGCGGATGCGCGGGTGCTCGGCGAGCAGCGCCAGGGTCTCGCTGACCAGCACTCGCGACCGCACGTCCGCCAGGGTCGCCACCTCGGCGTCGAGGTCGCGCGCCATGGCGTCCAGCACGCGGTCGGCCTCGGCCCGGGAGAGCATCACCTCGTCCACCACGGGCACCGTGCGGCCGACGGCGGCCTGCACCACCAGCCCCATGTGCCGCCGCGCCGCGGCCACGATCTCCCGGGTCAGCGCGAGCAGCGGCGCCTTCGGCGGCAGGTCCGGCAGCAGGGCGTAGGTGCGGCCGTTCTGCCTGCTCACCAGGGCCGTGCGGCGGTAGGCGGCGGCGTGCACGGAGATCAGGCTGGTCATCTCGGTGCGGCGCAGCTCGTGCTGGGTGCGGTCGGCGTGCTCCTGGCCGCGCAGCGCGAACACCACCACGGCGGCGGGCCGGTCGGGGTCGGCGCCGATCTGCTCGGCGATCGACCCGGCGTCCATCCGGCCGTCGAGCAGCGAGGCCAGCAGGTTCTCCCGGAACGCCGCCGCGGGCTCCCGCTGCTGCACGAGGTGCAGGGCGGTGACGCGGGCCGCGCCGAGCAGCGCCCGCTCGGACTCCTCGGTGAGCGGCGTCTCGCCCTCCTGCACCCAGATCGTGCCGAGCGGCTGCGCGCCCGCGTGGACGCCCACCGCGATGCGGCGGCGGATGCCCAGCTCGGGGCGCTCGTCGATGCGCACGACCTCCTCGCCCGACCGGAGCCGCTGGTAAACGCCCCAGTCGCGGAGCATCGACAGGTACGGCTCGGGCCCCTGGCGGCCGAGGATGGACAGCCGGCGCAGCTCGTCGACCTCGTCGGAGGAGCGCGAGTAGGCCAGCACGCGGCTCGCGGTGTCCTCGATGCTCACGATGCCGCCGGTCAGCGACGCGATGGTCTGGGCGAGCCCGAACAGGTCGCCGAGCACCTCCACCGCACCCGCGTCCGCGCTCGACCTCGCGGTCTGCACGACGCCCCTGACCAGCGCTTCGAGGTGTTCCCAGCGCACTTCGGGACGCACCGCCAGCAGCGCGACCCCGGCGTCGGCGGCGGCCTGGCGCAGGACCGGGGCGGGCGCGTCCACCTTGACCGCCACGGCCACCGCTCCCCCGGCTCCGGCGGCCCTGACCAGCGGCAGCGCCGCGCGACCGCGAGCGCCGACGACCAGTGCGAAATCACCCGGCCGCACATCCGGCACGTCGTCGGGGTCGAGGATCACGACGTCGAGGACGTCGCCCTCCAGCCCGTGCGGCGCGGCCTGAACCTCGACGAGCGGGTCGCCCAACGCGATCAACACCTGGCGCAGGCTCATCCCGCCCCACCCCGTTTGTCCGATCCCACAACCGCCGGTGACCAAGCCTAGCCGTGCGGACAACAGAGCGTCGTGTCGGCGGTCCTACCGTTGGGTACCCCCGGATCGTCGTCAGAAGGAGCTGCTCGTGGATGCCGTGACCAGGGTGCCCGCACCGGTGAACGAGCCCATCCTCAGCTACGCCCCCGGTACCCCGGAGCGCGCGCAGCTGCAGGCGAAGCTGGCCGAGCTGGCCAAGGAGCCCCTCGACCTGACCCTCACGATCGGGGGCGAGCAGCGCGTCGGCGGCGGCGAGCGCTTCGACGTCGTGCAGCCGCACAACCACCGGGCCGTCCTCGGCACCCTGCACGGCGCCACCCGGCAGGACACCCGGGACGCCATCGCGGCCGCCAAGGAAGCCGCCCCGGCGTGGCGCGCGATGTCCTATGACGACCGCGCCGCGATCCTGCTGCGCGCCGCCGAGCTGCTCGCCGGCCCGTGGCGGTCCACGCTCAACGCCGCCACGATGCTCGGCCAGTCCAAGACCGCGATCCAGGCCGAGATCGACGCCGCGTGCGAGCTGATCGACTTCTGGCGCTTCAACGTCTCGTTCGGCCGCCAACTGCTCGCCGAGCAGCCGCAGTCCTCGCCCGGCGTGTGGAACCGCACGGACCACCGCCCGCTGGAGGGCTTCGTCTACGCGATCACGCCGTTCAACTTCACCGCCATCGCGGGCAACCTGCCCACCGCCCCCGCCCTGATGGGCAACGTGGTGCTGTGGAAGCCGTCGCCCACGCAGAGCTTCGCCGCGCACCTGACCATGCGCCTGCTCGAAGAGGCGGGCATGCCGCCGGGCGTGATCAACCTGCTGCCCGGCGACGGGCTGGCCGTGTCCGAGGTGGCGCTGGCCGACCCGGACCTGGCGGGCATCCACTTCACCGGGTCGACGAAGACGTTCCAGCACCTGTGGGGCCAGGTCGGCGCGAACATCTCCGGCTACCGCTCCTACCCGCGCATCGTCGGCGAGACCGGCGGCAAGGACTTCGTGCTGGCCCACCCGTCGGCCGACGTGGACGTGCTGCGCACCGCGCTGGTCCGCGGCGCGTTCGAGTACCAGGGCCAGAAGTGCTCGGCGGCGTCGCGCGCCTACGTGCCGCGCTCGGTGTGGAACCGGGTGAAGGACGACCTGGTCTCCGAGGTCGAGTCGCTGACCATGGGCGACGTGACCGACCTGTCGAACTTCATGGGCGCCGTGATCGACCGCCGCTCGTTCGACAAGCTGTCCGGCGTGCTGTCGGCGGCCCGTGACGACGACAAGCTGGAGGTCGTGGCCGGCGGCACCGCCGACGACGGCGACGGCTTCTTCGTGCGGCCCACCGTGCTCGTCGGCTCGGACCCCGGCCACGAGGTGTTCACCACCGAGTACTTCGGCCCCGTGCTCGCCGTGCACGTCTACGACGACGCCGACTACGACGCCGTCGTGGAGCAGATGGAGAGCGCGGCCCCGTACGGCCTGACCGGCGCGGTCGTCGCCCGCGACCGCCAGGCCATCGCGAAGGCGCAGGAGGACCTGCGGTTCGCCGCGGGCAACTTCTACGTCAACGACAAGCCGACCGGCGCGGTCGTCGGCCAGCAGCCCTTCGGCGGCGGCCGGGCGTCCGGCACCAACGACAAGGCGGGGTCGATCCACAACCTGCTGCGCTGGGTCAGCCCCCGTTCCATCAAGGAGACGTTCGTGGCGCCCACGTCGTCCCGCTACCCGCACCAGGGGTGACCGTGCTCCGCGCAACGCTGCTCGCCGCCGCCCGCTCGGAGTCGATCCGCGGCCTCGTCGAGCGCACGCCGCTGACCAGGCCCGTCGTCAAGCGCTTCATCTCCGGTGACGACGTGGACGCCGCCGTGGCCACCACCGGCGAGGTGCTCGCCGACGGCCGCCGCGTCACCCTCGACCACCTCGGCGAGGACACCCGGGACGCCGCCCAGGCGACGGCGACCGTCGACGCCTACCTCGACCTGCTGCGCAGACTGGACGAGGCCGGGCACACCGACCGCGCCGAGGTGTCGGTGAAGCTGTCCGCGGTGGGCCAGTTCCTGCCCGTGGACGGCGAGAAGACCGCCCTGGAGAACGCCCGCCGCATCTGCGAGGCGGCGGGCGCGGTGGGCACCACGGTCACCCTGGACATGGAGGACCACACCACCACCGACTCGACGCTCGGCATCCTGCGCGAGCTGCGCGTCGACTTCCCGTGGGTGGGCGCGGTGCTCCAGGCGTACCTGCGGCGCACCGAGCAGGACTGCCGGGACCTGGCGCACGCCGGGTCGCGCGTGCGGCTGTGCAAGGGCGCCTACCAGGAGCCCGAGTCGGTGGCCTTCCAGGACAAGGCGGACGTCGACCTGTCGTACGTGCGCTGCCTGAAGGTGCTGATGGCGGGCGAGGGCTACCCGATGGTGGCCTCGCACGACCCGCGGCTCATCGCCATCGCCCACGACCTGGCGTCGCACCGGTCGGCCGACAGCTACGAGTTCCAGATGCTCTACGGCATCCGGCCCGACGAGCAGCGCCGCATCGCCGCCGCCGGCAACCGGATGCGCGTGTACGTGCCCTACGGGGACGAGTGGTACGGCTACTTCATGCGCCGGCTGGCCGAGCGCCCGGCGAACGTGGCGTTCTTCCTGCGGTCCCTGGTCACCACGGGCTGACGCGCCCCACCTCGTCGCGCAGCCGGGCGCGCGCCGCCTCCGGGTCGGCGTGCGCCCGGACCACGTCGTCCACCACCTCGACCGCCCGCAGCAGCACCTCCCGCGGCACGCCCGCCGCCCGCAGCACCACGACGGCGCGGTGCGCGGGCAGCAGCGCCCGGTCGACCTCCGCACCCGCCGCCACGCACCGGCGCGCGTAGCGGGACAGCGCCTCCGCGTACCCGACATCGAGGGCCAGCTCCTCCGGCGTGCGGGTCAGGTGCCACACCAGCACGGCTCCCCGCGCCCGGTGCAGCCCGTCGTCCCCGGTCGCGTACCCGGCGGCCCGGTGCACGGCCGCCGCGTACGCCGCCGGCGCGGCCCGGTGGTGGCCCAGCAGCTCGCGCCACACCCCGGCCTCCCGCTCGGCGACGCGCCGCGCCCGCTCGCCGTGCCGGTGGTCGGCCAGCGCGCCGGCCAGGGCGTGCAGCGCCGACGCCAGCCCCGGTCCGCGCGCCACCAGCAACGGCCTCGGCAGCCGCAGGTCGATCGCGGTCACCTCGTCCACGACGCGGCGCGCCTCGTGGTCGCGGTCCGCGTCCAGCAGCACCCGCGCCACCCGCGCCAGGGCGGCGGCGAACGCCACCCGGTGCGCCGGCAGCCGCGCCGCCAGGGGCCTGAGCAGGTCCGCGGCCTCCTCCGCCGCCGCCGAGCGCTCCGGTTCGCGGAGCACGTCCGCCTGCTCCGCCAACGCCGAGGCCAACCTGGCGACGGCGTCCGGATCGGCGTCGCGCGCCGCCCGCCTGCGCAGCAGGACCGCCTCCCCGGACGCGGCCAGGGCCTCGGCGAACCGGCCCCGGCGGCGCAGCAGCGCGCTCGCCTCGCCCAGGGCCGACGCCAGCTCCGGTTCGAAGTCGGCCGGGTTGGCGCGGGCGAGCCTGCGCAGCAGCGAGATCGACTCCTGGACGACGCCGAGCGCCTCGTCCGCACCGGCCAGGTCGTCGGTGTGCGCCAGCAGGGACGCGACCGACCGCAGCGCGCGGGCCGACTCCGCCTCGAACCTCGGGTCGCCCTCCGCCACCTCGCGCCACCGCGCCACCGCGAGCCGCGCGGTCCGCACGGCCTCCTCCCGGCGTCCGACGTCGAGCAGGCGCACCGCGTGGTGGTGCGTGACCTTCGCCTGCTCCGGCCCGAACAGCGCCGGGTCGCGCTTCACCAGCTCGCCGTACCGGGCCGCCGCCTCGGCCACCGCGGCCAGCGCCTCCTCCCCGTCGCCGAGGCTCGCGTGCCGCAGGCCCAGCCGGTCCAGGGCGACCGCGAGGCGCGGCACGTGGTCGTCGTCCCCGGCCACGACGACCCGCAGCAGCCGCACCGCCTCCCGCGCCACCTCCAGCGCCTCCCCGGCCCGGCCCACCGCGACCAGCCGCAACCCCAGGTCACCCAGCGCGTCGGCCAGCGACAGCCGGTGCTCCGGGTCGTCCCCGGCGGCGCGCCGGTACAGGACCACCTCGCGCCGCGACGCCCCCACCGCCTCCTCGCGCAACCCGGCGAGCGCGGCCCGGGCGGCCAGCGCCCCGTGCAGCTCGGCCAGCTCCACCGTCCCCACGACCGGCGCGGCGTCCTCCAGCAGGGCGCGCGTGAGCAGGGCGGGCAGCGGGTCGCGGTGGAAGCGGGCGTCGTGGAACACGTGCCGCGCGACCGCCCGCGCCGACGCCGGCGAACCCAGCTCCACCAGGACGCGCAGCGCGGCGGCGGACGCGGTCGCCGCCAGGCCGGGGTCGGCGGTGAACAGCTCGTCGGCGCGGCGCAGCACGTGCGGCCAGCGGCCCGCCGCGCGCATCAGCACCTCCAGGGCGTCCGCCGTCGGCTCGGGCGCGATGCGGTCGTCCAGCAGCGCCACGGCCAGCACGTCCTCGGCGAACCGGCCGCGCGGCGGCGCCGGGTCCGCGCTCATCACCCGCCGGACCAGCTCCGCCGGGTCGTCGTCGGGCACCGCGCCGTGCGCCGCCGCGACCGCCGCCACGTGCAGGTCGTGGAACGTCGCGCCGGGAGGCACCACCCCGGAGGACGTCACCCGGGAAGTCGTCGCCGCGTCGGGCGCGGGCAGCCCCAGGGCGTTCGCGACGTACGCGCACACCGTGCCGAAGTCGTGCGGCTCCGCTCCGGCGGCCAGGGCCAGCTCCTCGGCGGCGTAGCCCAGATCGGCCGCGCGCTGCCGCACCGCCGACCACCACCAGCCCGTCGCGCGGGCCACCAGCAGCACCCGCTCCCCGCCCTCCAGCAGCAGGTCGTGCAGGTCGCGCCACGGCACGAGGTCCGCGTCGTCGACCACCCGGACGCCGCCGACGCGCGCCGCCAGCCTGGTCTTGCCCACGCCCGCCGGTCCGTGCAGCAGCAGCACTGACCGCGCGCCGCCGGCATCCCGCCACCGGGTGAGCGCCGCCACCTCCCCGGCGCGCCCGAGGAAGGGCACCACCTCGTGCCGCGGGTCGAGCAGCTCGCCGGGCGACAGGGTGCGGTCCACCCGCACATAGTGCCCGGCGGCGTGCTGCACGATCGGGTGACCGCACGTGCGACGACTGTCGGACCCGCCTTGCACAATCAGGGCGTGCTCATGGCCCTGGTGTCCCACGCGGAGAACGCGGGCGAGGTGCGTCCGCTCTCCGACGCCGGGACACCCGCGGGTCCCGCCGTGCGGACGGACGACCTCGCCGCCACCGTCCGCGACCTCGAAGCCCGGCACCGCCCCCGGTGGGTGTGGTCGGGCACCGCCGAGGTCTACCCGGAGCTGCTGGCGCGCGGCGTCCGCGTCGAGCGCTGCCACGACCTCGCGCACACCGAGCACCTGCTGCTGGCCCACCAGGACCGCCACCGCGAACCGCGTGGGCTGGCCGCCGCCGTCGCCCGGCTGCGCGGCCTGCCCGTGCCGGACGACCACGGGCCGCGCAAGCGCACCGCCCAGCCCACCCTCTTCGAACCCGAGCAGGAACCCCTGCCGGGCGGGGCGGACCCGCTGGCGGCGGTGGTCGAGGTCCACGCGGCGCAGCAGGCGCTCGCCGCGTCGCTCGGGCACCCCGGCCTGCGCCTGCTGTTCGCCGCCGAGTCCGCCAGCGCCCTCGCCGCCGCCGAGATGACCCACCACGGCCTGCCGTGGCGCGAGGACGTCCACCTCCGGCTGCTCGTCGACACCCTCGGCCCGCGTCCCGCGCCGGGCGCGCGGCCCCGCGTGCTGGCCGAGCTGGCGGACCGCATCACGGCCGCGTTCGGCGGGAAGGCCGTCAACCCGGACCACCCTCCCGGCATCGTGCGCGCGTTCGCCCGCGAGGGCATCGACGTGCCGTCGGCCCGCGCGTGGACGCTGAAGTCGGTCGACCACCCGGCCGTGGAGCCCTTGTTGGCGTACAAGGAACTCGCGCGGCTGTGGGTGGCGCACGGCTGGTCCTGGTTGGACACCTGGGTGGCCGACGGCCGGTTCCGCCCCGACTACGTGGTGGGCGGCGTGGTGTCCGGCCGGTGGGCCACCCGGGGCGGGGCGGCCCTCCAGATCCCGCGCGTCCTGCGCACCGCGGTGCGCGCCGACCCGGGGTGGAAGCTGGTCGCCGCCGACGCGGCCCAGCTGGAGCCCCGCGTCCTGGCCGCCCTCGCCGAGGACGCCGACTTCGCCGCCGTGTCGGTCGAGGACGACCTGTACACGACCCTGGCGGCCGAGGCGTTCGACGGCGACCGGGGCCGCGCGAAGCTCGCGATGCTGTCGGCCATGTACGGCGGCACGGGCGGTGACGGCGCCCCCGCGATGGCCGTGCTGCGGCGCAGGTTCCCGAAGGCCGTCGGCTACGTGGAGGCGGCGGCCCTCGCGGGCGAGCAGGGCCGCATCGTCCGCTCCCGGCTGGGGCGCACCAGCCCGTCGCCGTCGGAGGCGTGGCGCGAGGCCACCGGCAGCGCGGACGACGACGAGGACTCGCTGCGCCGCTCCCGCCGGGCGGCCCGGGACTGGGGCCGCTTCACCCGCAACTTCGTGGTCCAGGCCAGTGCGGCCGACTGGACGGCCGCGCTGCTGGGCGCGCTGCGGCGCCGGCTGCACCAGGACACGCCGGAGGCGCACCTCGTCTTCTTCCAGCACGACGAGGTGCTGGTGCACTGCCCGGCCGGGCAGGCCGACTCGGTGGCGGCGAACGTCGTCGCGGCGGGCGAGGAGGCGTCCGGTTTGGTGTTCCCGGGCACGCCGGTGCGCTTCCCGCTGAAGGCCGTCGTGGTGGACACCTACGCCGAGGCCAAGTGAGCCCCGGTCAGTCCCACCAGAACGTCCACGAGTGGTCGCCGACGAGGCGTTCGGCGTACGCGGCCAGCGGCCGGGGCTCGGCGCCCTGCCAGACGTTGTCCGGGCAGAACGCGAAGTGCTCGGCGGCGACGGCCAGCGCCGCCTCCGCCGTGGTGGGCGGCGCGGCGACGCTGAGCAGGAGGGTGTCGAACCCGACGCCGACGACGCGCGCGCCGAACCGCGCCTCCCAGTCGCGCAGCACCGCCGAGACCTGCGCGACGTCCTCGACGTAGTTGGCCGGACCGGTCCAGCCGGCGGCGGTGAGGGCGTCGGCCCCGCGTTCGGCGGCCACCAGCCCCAGGCGCAGCGACGGGTGGCCGGCGAGCAGTTCCCCGGCCAGGTCGTCGGCCACGCGGTCCGGGTCGGCGGTGCTCCGCCCGGCCGGTGCGACGCCGGGCCACGTGCGGCCGTGCGGGGCGGTGACGGCGTCGCGCTCGGCCGGGGGCAGCGGGTCGTCGTCCGCCGTGGTGTGGTCGGCCCACCAGGTCGCGAGCAGCGCGGCCGGGTCGTGCTCGCCGGGCGAGGACATCTCGTCCGGCGCCACCTCGCCGTTGCCCCACGGGCGGTACTCGTCGTCCTCGTCGTCGAGCGCGTCGAGCAGCAGCGGCCACAGGCCCGAGCGGGCGTGCTGCGCGCGCAGCGCGGCCCACCGGCCGGCGGGGGCCGGGCCGTCGCTGAGCCAGAACGCGGGTCGGCCGCCCTCCTCCCCGTCGGGGCGCACGGCGCGACCGGGCGGCAGCGGGACCGACAGGGTGCGGCCGGCGGCGTCGGCGAACAGCGCGCCCAGGTCGGCGGGCAGCGGGGGTTCGGTGATCACGAGCGGATGGTAGGCGGCGGGTCCGACATCCGGAGCCGGTATCCGCGGTCCGGCGTTCGGGTCCGGTGTTCGGGTCCGGGAACGGCGGATGCGCGCGTGTTCGGCCGATCGGCCGATTGAACGATCATCGTGAGAGCGCTCTCATGAAGGTCCGCCGCGCAGGACACCCATGAGCAGGACACAGTGACAAGGAGGTCACCGCGCATGGTGCTCAGCCTGAGCCGCCGACGGCGCGCGCTCGCGATCGCCGCCGCCGTGATCACGGCCGTGCCGCTCGCCGTCGCCGCCACGATGTCGGCCAACGCGTCCGTGCCGTCCACCCCGCCCGGCTGGACCCTCCAGTGGAGCGACGACTTCAACGGGGCGGCCAACACCCTGCCGTCGTCCTCGAACTGGATCTTCGACCTCGGCCACGGCTACCCGGGCGGCCCGGGCAACTGGGGCACCGGGGAGATCCAGAACTACACGAACTCCACCAACAACATCAAGCTCGACGGCTCCGGCAACCTGCGGATCACGGCGCTGCGCGACGGTTCCGGCAACTGGACCTCCGCGCGCATCGAGACCCAGCGCGCGAACTTCCGGCCCCCGGCCGGCGGGAAGCTCGCCATCGAGGGCCGCATCCAGATGCCGAACGTCACCGGCAACGCGGCCCTCGGCTACTGGCCCGCGTTCTGGGCGCTCGGCCAGCCCTACCGGGGCAACTACTGGAACTGGCCCGCCATCGGCGAGTTCGACATCATGGAGAACGTCAACGGCATCAACTCGGTCTGGGGCGTGCTGCACTGCGGCGTCAACCCGGGCGGGCCGTGCAACGAGACGAACGGCCTCGGCGCGAGCCGCGCGTGCCCCGGCGCCTCGTGCCAGTCGGCGTTCCACACGTACCGGTTCGAGTGGGACGAGAGCGTCAGCCCCAAGGCGCTGCGCTGGTACGTGGACGGCCAGCAGTTCCACAGCGTCAACCAGAACCAGTTCGACGCGACGACGTGGAACAACATGACCGGCCACGCCGGCTACTTCCTGCTGCTGAACCTGGCGATGGGCGGCGCGTTCCCGAACGGCGTGGCGGGCTTCGGCACGCCCACCGCGGCCACCGTCCCCGGTCACTCGATGGTGGTGGACTACGTCGCGGTCTGGTCGGCCGGCGGCGGGGGCACGACCCCGCCGACCACGACGACCACGACCCCGCCCGGCGGCAGCGGCTGGGACGCGTTCTCCGACATGCAGGCCGAGTCGGCGACGGCCCGCAACGGCGGCACGATCGAAGCGGCCGAGGGCGGTCAGGCGGTGGCCCAGCTGCGCAACGGCAACTCGCTGCGGTTCTCCGGCACGCGGTTCGGGTCGCGCACGGCCACGCAGTTCCTGGCGCGCGTGGCGTCCGGCGCCGCGGGCGGGGTGAGCGGGCTGGTCGAGGTCAGGCTGGGCAGCCCGACCGCCGCGCCGATCGGCAGCTTCGCCGTCGGCAACACCGGCGGGTGGCAGAGCTGGCGGACGATCCCGGCGAACATCGCCGGGGTGAGCGGGACGCAGGACGTCTACGTCACGTTCACCAGCGGTCAGCCGAACGCGTACGTCAGCGTGAACTGGGTGCGGTTCGGGACGTGACCGGTCGCGGCGGGCCGTTCTCGCGAGCGGCCCGCCGCCCCGGGCGGGTGGAACGGCGTGGGCGGAACGGCGGGGGTTAGGTTGGCGCGGTGTACGCGGAACGCCCCTTCGCCGGTCTCGCCTGCGTGTGGCGGCGCGTGACGACCTCGCCCGAGGTCGGCCTGGTCGTGCCGGACGGGTGCACCGACGTGATGTTCTCGTCGACCGGCGAGCTGTTCGTGGCGGGTCCGGACACGGTGGCGCACGCGACGTCGTCGTCGCGGCCGCACGTGCTGCACGGGGTGCGGTTCGGGCCGGGCGTGGGCCCCGCGGCGTTCGGCGTGCCGGGGGACGCGCTGCGCGACCAGCGGGTGCCGCTGGCCGAGCTGTGGGGTCCGACGGCCCGCTTGGAGGACGCGCTGGGCGAGGCCGCCGACCCCGGCGCGGTGCTGGCGGCCGAGGCGGTGCGCCGGCTGCGCCGGTCCCCTGCCGACCCCCTGGTGGACCCGGTGGTGTCGGCCCTCGGCGTCGGCGTCGGTGGCCGGGTGACGGCGGCCGGCCTGGCCGACGACCTGGGGTTGTCCACGCGCCAGCTGCACCGGCGCTGCCTGGCGGCGTTCGGCTACGGACCGAAGGTGCTGCACCGGGTGCTGCGGTTCGACCGGGCCGTGCGGATGGCACGGGGCGGGGTGGCGTTCGCCGAGGTCGCCCACCGCACCGGGTACGCCGACCAGGCGCACCTGTCCCGCGAGGTGCGCGGGCTGGCCGGCGTCCCGCTGCGTCAGCTGATCCGACCGTAGGCGCGCAGCGTGAGCAGTGCCTCGATCGTGACGACGCCACGCCACTCGTAGGTGGTGATCGGGGTCCAGGCCGGCCACGGGAACGTCCAGCCGCCGTCGTCCTGGCGTGCCGCGGCGAGCGCGTCGAGGTCCGCGGCCATCTCCTCGTCGGTGAACCAGCGGCGGGCGAGGCTGCCCGGCGTCGGCGCGTACTGGCGCGGCTTGTGCGTCTCGCCGGCCGCGTAGCCCTCGTGCGCCCGCCCCTCGCCGAGGTCCACGAGCCCCTGGTCGCGGACCAACGCCCCGAGCCGCGCCGAGGCGGCCTCCGCGCGCGGCCGGTCCGGGACGGCGTCGAGGAAGTGCGCGCACGCGGCGGCCTCGTAGGGGTGGGACCGGTCGAGCCCGTCGACGCGCTCCCAGCAGAAGTCGGTGGCCCGGTCCAGCCACGGGTGCGCGACGCCGACGTCGTGCAGGACGCCCGCCAGCAGCGCGGTCATGAGCAGGTCGCTGTCCTCGCCCACCTGCCACCACGGCGCCTTCGGGTGGTCGCGGGCGGTGGCGAGGCAGTTGGGCACGCCGCCGTCGGCGTTGGTGACGCCGGTGAGGAAGTCGCAGGCGGCGCGGGCGTGGTCGCCGGCCGCGCCGACCTCGTGCAGCAGGGTCAGCGCGGTGAACGTGTGCAGCGGCTGGCTGGTGGGGCCGCGGCCGTCGGGCTCCAGGGCGTGGCCGAACCCGCCGTCGTCGTTGCGGTGGGACAGCACCGCGTGCACGACGGGCTCGGCGGGACCGCCGTCGAAGAGGAACGCGAACCTGCGCTGTTCGAGGACGCGCGCGTGGTGCCAGAGGAAGGTGCGTGCTGCGTCGATCATGCCGACGACGGTAGGCGGGGGCGTGGTCCCCCGTCTTGAACGGATCGGACGCGCGCCCCCGACCCGTCACCGCTCCCGGAGCACCTCGCGGTTCAGCTCGGCCGGGCTGCGGTGCCCGGACAGGCCGAGCGTCAGGTCGAAGTCCGCGAGCAGGCTGCGCAGCACGTGCCGCACGCCGACCTCGCCGCCGTGCGCGAGGCCGTACGCGAACGGCCGGCCGACGAGCACGGCCTTCGCGCCCAGCGCCAGCGCCTTGACGACGTCCGCGCCGGAGCGGACACCGGAGTCGAACAGCACCTCCACCCGCTCCCCCACCGCGTCCGCGATCTCCGGCAGCACGTGCAGCGAGGCGACCGCCCCGTCCACCTGCCGCCCGCCGTGGTTGGACACCACGATGCCGTCCACGCCCGCGTCGACGGCCTTGCGCGCGTCGTCCACGTGCTGGATGCCCTTGAGGACGATCGGCCCGTCCCAGTGCTCGCGCAGGAACGACAACCGGTCCCACGACTTGTCGGTGCCGGTGAACATCTGCACCCACTTGAGGATCGCCATCGGCTTGTCGTCCTCGGGCGACGCGGCGAGCCCCGCGCGGAACGCCGGGTCGGAGAACGGGATGGCCGTCCCGATGCCGCGGATGAACGGCAGGTAGGACTGGTCCAGGTCGTGCGGGCGCCACGCCAGCGTCCACGTGTCGAGCGTGACGACGAGGACGCGGTAACCGGACCGGCGGGCGCGGTCGAGGATGCTCACGGTCACGTCCGGGTCGTTGGGCCAGTAGAGCTGGAACCAGCGCGCCCCGTCCCCCGCGACGTCCGCGACCTCCTCGATCGTGTGCGAGGACGCCGTGGACAGCACGAACGGGACGCCCAGCCCGGCGGCGGCCCGTGCGGTGGCCAACTCCCCGTCCGGGTGCAGGATCGACTGCACGCCGACCGGCGCGAGCAGCACCGGGGCGGGCATCTGCGTCCCGAGGACGGTCGTCCCGAGGTGCCGCTCGGTGGCGTCCGTGAGCATCCGGGGCACGATCCGCCAGTCGTCGAACGCCTCCCGGTTGGCCCGGGCCGTGGCCCCGCTCCCCGCGGCCCCCGCCACGTACCAGAACGGCCCGGGTCCCAGCCGTTCCCGGGCGGACGCCTCCAGCGCCTCGGGGTCAGTGGTGAACGGCGGCACGTTGCCCGCCAGGCCCTGGAGGTAGATCTCGTTCTGGTAGGCGGCGAACTGACCAGTCACTATGTCCCTCATCCCCCGCTCGGGCCGTCCCCGGCCGTCTGCGGCACCGTCCGCGTCGTCGGTCCGCCGATCATGCTCTGCCTCGTCCGCGTCGCCCGCAAGCACACGATCCACAGCCTTGCGGGTCCGGTCGCGACTGGAGGGCGGCAGGTGCGTGCGGAGTGCGGCGCGTTCAGTCCCGTTCGACGACCTCGAACAGGTCGTCGAACTCGTAGGGCGCGAGCACCGTCAACGCCCCGCTGATGAACGCCTTGCCCGGCTGTGCGGACCCCGACCGGACCCGGGAGATGGTCGACCGGTGCACACCCATCGCCGGAGCGAGGCTGTAGTCCGAGTAGTAGCCGGCCAGAGCCGCCGCCTTGCGGAACACATCCGCCCGCAGCGAGACCGTGTACCGGCTCCGCTACCGAGGTTGCCGGTCGAAGATCTCCCCGACGATGGACCGCTGCGACTCCGCGCTACTGATCAACGTCCACCGACGCCCTTGGCGTCGCCACCGGTGGGCTCGCCCCTGTCCGAAGCCGAGCCCGTCGACCTGGCGGCCACACGCGGCTCAACCGTCAGCCTGCCCGGCTCCACCGGCCGCATCCCCGGCAACACCTCATCGTGGTCGAACCGGCTGAACGTCAGCAACAGGATGGTCTCACAGCTCTCGCGCTTGACGTTGGGCTCATACGGATGGGTGATCGTGGCCTTACCACCACCGCCTACCGGTCGCCTCGTCCCCCCGCTGCCGCACCGGCAGCCGCTCTTCACGCGTCCGGTACTCGGTGTCCGGCATGACCTCGCCCACCATGACCAAGCCTGTGGGAAGCGTCAGCGAACAAGGCGGGAACCTGAATCCTTTGACAGCCATGAGTCGTTCCCTGTGACCAGGGCCGCTCTCAGCGGCGTGCCCAACCAGATTCGGAGACCAAAAGCTCCGCCCACTCCCCGGCAGTCCCACTTGCCGCACTCACGCCGCGTGCCGGATTGGAGTGTCTCGTCCTGGTCCCACCACGGTGCCGGTCTCGACCGATCGCACCAAGCGCGAGTGGCCATGTGGCCGCTCTTCCCGCAGGGAGCACGTTCACGTGAAAGACGTTCCCTGACCGGACCGCCGAACAGCTCCCAACCTCGCGCGAACGCAGGCCCGGCAGCCTCGTCACACCGGCTCGATGCCGCTGCGGGTCCCCCACCACGCCGTACCCGGCCGAACGGCTCCAGCAGACGCGTCTGGTCGATGCCACGGCTCGCACCCGTCGACTTCGCTCGAACTACCGGACTCCCCGGGGGCAAGGTGTTGCTCGTCCGCCTTGTTCAGTGATGAGTGACGTGTCGGCGCGAAAAATCAGCAAGCACTGAAATCGGCCAATCGGACACTTGCATCGAAACCTTCATCGAACCCGACCTGGCCCTCGGGTGCTTGAATCCACTTGGGAGTGAACCCGCCGGTTTTGTGCACTGCCGATCGAGCAATGACCAGCGCGCGCTCAAGCGCTTGGCCATCACTTTCGGCGTCAATGGCCATCGAAATGATGACCTGACCTGTGGTCAATGTGGCAGTGAGGTCGGGGTCAATGGCGCCCGGTTCATCCATGAGCACGTCCATCAACTCTTCGAGGTGCGTCTCCAGCACATCAACGTCCACATCGCCACTCCCCGTGTGCACGCGACTACGCAGTTCGATCCAGTACCTCTTCACTTGCCAACCTCCTTCCAACAGGTATCGCGCCTCAACTTTCCCTTGAGGTTCATGAGATAGCGAGGGTCCGAAGGTGTGATGTGGACAGTCTTCCAGTGCTTTTTCGGGCACGGACAGTAACACTTCCAGTACTTCCCACGCACCACCCTCCAACCCTGCTGCTCAAGATCATCCAGTAGATCTCGGATCTCGCCGGCCACCCCACCCACCCGTGTACGCCTCCTTGCACTAACTGTCGGCAGCACGCCGGGCGGAGCAAAGGGGTTCGTTTCAACTATGCACCAGACCACCCGATCAGGGATATGGACCATCCCAGTCAGTAGACCGTGGTTGCGTATCGTTACATTCAACTACCAGACGTGTTTGCTTGCGGGAGGTGCTTACACGACCAGGTAGTACCTGATCATGGGGTTGTGACCCTGGGGTACCCCGACATCGATGTACGTCAACCGCTTGGCGGTCTCTGCGGCTGCCAGAAGTGCCCGGCATTGATCCACTGTCGGACTCGGCCCCACAGGATGATGCGCGCTGCCGATGGCAGAGGGTTACTGACCGGTGAGGTCCACGGTCGGAACGATCGCATAGCCGGTCACCGCGCACTTGTCGGGCACGGCGGTCGGCTGCCGCGACGGTGCCGCCTTGCCGTCGAGACGGGTCGCGCCCTGGACATGCCAACGGGCGCTGTCCCTGACACGTGGTCGCATCAGGGGCAGCGCCCGCAATGGTGATCAACTTCCAGGCCGTCACCCGGCCGTACAACGTCAGGCGATCACAAGAACCACCGAGAACCGACGAGCGGGTTTCCACAGCTCAGAGCCATC
Organism: Saccharothrix longispora; assembly: GCF_031455225.1. Classification (GTDB taxonomy): domain Bacteria; phylum Actinomycetota; class Actinomycetes; order Mycobacteriales; family Pseudonocardiaceae; genus Actinosynnema; species Actinosynnema longispora. Next base: position 7,905,778 of record NZ_JAVDSG010000001.1, on the reverse strand, counting down.
ACCACGAGGTCCGCACGCCTGGCGCTCCGCACCGCACCCGGAAGACCTCGTTCCGGTACGCGGCGAAGGAGGTCATGCGGACACCGTGCTGCACGGGTGCCCGCCGCGTCAGGTGCGGACCTTCCCGCGCGGGGCAGGCGTCCTGGTCGGGCTCCGGGATTCCAGGGCGATCGCCACCGGCGCGGCGGTGAGGACGGTCGAGGCGGTGCCCGCCACCAGGCCGATGAGCAGCGCGGTGGCGAAGTCGGCCAGTGAACCGTCGCCCAGGAACAGCAGGGCGGCCAGGACGAACAGGACGCCGATGCCCGTGTTCACGGTGCGGGGCAGGGTTTGCAGGACCGCGTCGCTCATCACGTCGGGGAACGGGCGGCCTCCGCCCCGGCGCAGTTCGCGGACCCGGTCGAAGACCACCACCGAGTCGTTGACCGAGTAGCCGATGACGGTGAGCAGCGCGGCCAGGAAGACGGCGTCCGCGGTCTTGCCCAGCCACGCGAAGGCGCCCACGAGGACGACCACGTCGGTCACCAGGGCGACCACGGTGGCCAGGCCGAGCCGCCAGTCGAACCGCACGGCCAGGTAGGCCAGCTGCGCGGCCACCGCGATGGCCAGCGCGATCAGGGCGTTGCGCCTCAGCTCGGAGCCCAGGCTGGGTCCGATCAGGTCGTTGCTGAGCTGCTCGGCGCCACCGGTGGCGCGGTCGACGGCCTCGCCCACCCTGGTCGCGGCGGCCGAGTCGATGGGGCCGGTGCGCACGGACAGGCCGTCGGTGCCGGAGGTGACGACCTGGGCGTCGCCGAAGCCGGCGGCGGACAGCTCCGCCCGCACCCGGCCGATGTCCGCCGCCGGCGCGGTGAACTCCAGCATCCGACCGCCGGTGAACTCGACGCCGAGCTGGAGGCCGCGCACGAGCAGGCCCGTGACCGCCACGACGAGCACGCCGCCCGCCGTCAGCAGCCAGCGGTTCGGGCGGCGGAACAGGGTGTAGCCGCGGGTGGTCAGCCAGGTCCGGACGCGGCCGAGGGTGTGGAGGCCGGACCAGGACGGTCGCTTCTCCAGCAGCGGCATGACCAGGGCGAGCAGGACACGGGTCAGCACCAGGGCGCTGAACAGCGAGGCCAGGACGCCGATGGACAGCGTGACGCCGAAGCCCTTCACGGGGCCGGTGGCCAGCCAGAACAGCAGGCCGGCGGCGAGCAGCGTGGTGATGTTGGAGTCCGCGACGGCGCTCAGGGCGCCCCGGAAGCCCTGGTCCACGGCGCGTGGCAAGCGTTTGCGGCGGGCGTACTCCTCCCTCGACCGCTCGAACACCAGCACGTTCGCGTCCACCGCCATGCCGATCGCCAGCACGAACCCGGCGAGGCCGGGCAACGTGAGCGTGGCGCCGATGGCGAGCAGTGCCGCGTAGGACAGGCCGGCGTAGGCGACGAGGGCGAGCACCGCGACGAGGCCGGCGAGCCGGTAGACGAACACGAGGAACAGGCCGGTCAGGGCGATGCCGATGATCGCGGCGCGCGCGCTGGCCTCGATGGCGTCCGCGCCGAGCGTCGGGCCGACGGTGCGCTGCTCCACGACCTCGACCGGCACGGGCAGCGCGCCGGAGCGGATCACCAGGGCCAGTTCCTCGGCTTCGGCCTGGGCGAACCGGCCGGTGATCTGGGTGCTGCCGCCGATCATGCCGGTGCCGCAGCCGACGGACGGGTCGACCTGCGGCGCGGACACGACCTCGTCGTCGAGCACGAACGCGACGCGGCGCTCGTACGCGCCGGGCTGGGCGCACGCGGCCTCGGCGGTGACGCGCTGCCACGCGCCGGGCGCGTCGCCCTGGAAGTCGACGCCGACCAGGTAGCCGACGCCCTGCTGGTTGGGGGTGGCGCGGGCGTCCTTGATGCCCTCGCCGGTCATCACGACGTCGCCGAGCGCGACCGAGTCGCCGTCGGGGGTGGGCTTGTCGCCCGGTCCGGTGACGGGCTGCACGCGCAGCTGGGCGGTGCGGCCGAGGACCTCGATGGCCTCGGTCGGGTCCTGCACGCCGGGCAGTTCGACGACGATGCGGTGGTCGCCGGAGCGGGCGAGGACGGGTTCGGCGACGCCGAGTTCGTCGACGCGGCGGCGCAGCACCTCCATGGCCCGGTCGGTGGCGTCGGAGGTGGCCTCCGCCGGGGTTTCGAGGACGATCTGGGTCCCGCCGCGCAGGTCTAGGCCGAGGCGCGGTTGGACGGTGAGCAGGGTGAACGCGGACGCGGCGAGCACGCCGAGGGACAGCAGCCCTCGGACGAGGAGTTCTCGCCGCACGACGGGGCGCGGCATGGCTGGGGGACCTCCGGACGAGGTGGGCGGGTGGGGGCTCAGGTTCCGGAGGTGGGTGGCGGTGCGCGTTCGCCGAGCGGGGTGAGGCCGTCGCGCTCGGGGGTGCGGTGGGTCGGGTCGACGACGTCGGCGCGCACCGGCCGGGCGGGGGTGACGTGCACGGGCGGCTGGACACCGTCCAGCGGTTGGCCGAGGTGGCCCGCGACCTGCTGCACGGGGTGGGCGGTGGTCGACCGCGTCGTCGTGCCGGGGAGGTGCGCGGCGTCGGCGGTGGCCGAGGCGGCGACCGGTTCGACCGGCGTGCTGGGGACGGGTCCGGCCACGACGAAGCCCGCGATCATCGCGAGGATCGCGAGGAGGGCGCGTCGGGTCACGCCACCCAGGCTAGCGGCGCGCCGGGGCGGACGGCGCGAAGTCGTCCGACCGGGTCAGCGCGGGCCGCCCAGCACCACGACGGCCCCGCCGAGCAGCGAGCACAGCCACGCGACGACGAGCGGCTGCACGGTGGTGGCGCCCAGGAACAGCGCGACCGCCCAACCGGCCAGCACGAGGGCGGCCAGCCCGAACAGCACCACCACGACGGCGACGCGCGGCCGGTGCCGGGGCAGCCGGAACAACGCCCGCCGCACGCCTCGGCGCGCCCGCAGCAGCAGTCGGCCCACGACGGCGAGGACCCCGAGCAGGAGCGCGGTGGCGAACCAGGCCAGCAGGGGCGTGGGCCGGGGCATGCCGGCCAGCAGCAACAGCAGCCCGCCGGCGACGAGCAGCACGGCCAGCCGGGACAGGGCGGGCCACACCAGGGCGTGCGCGGCGCTCAACGCGTCACCGGGTGCCTCGACGGGTTTCCCGCCGCGCTTGCGGCGCACGGTGGCGAGGTTGGCGCGCACGTCGTCGTCGTGCGGGTCGAGCCGCAGGGCGGTGCGGTAGGCGCGTTCGGCGGTGCCCCAGTCGCGCACGCGCAGCGCCGCGTCGCCGAGGACCTGGTGGGGGCGGGCCTCGTCGGGCGCGAGGTGGGCGGCCCGCCGGGCGACGTCGACGGCCTCGGCGCGCCCGCGCGGGTCGGCGGCCAGCACCTCGGCGAGCACCACGTGGCAGCGCCAGTCGTCGGGTTCGCGGCGCACGCACTCCCGGGCCGCCACGGTCGCCTCGGCGTGGCGGTCGAGTTCGCTCAGCGCCAGCGCGGTGAGCCGCTGCGCCCACGCGTGGTCGCCGTGCAGCACGAGCGCGCGCTTCGCGGCGTCCAGCGCCGGGTCGGGCTCGCCCGCGTCGAGGTGCGCGGCGGCGAGCCGGCACCACGCCTCGGCGTGCCGGGGGTTCGCGGCCAGCGCGGGTCGGAGGACGTCGATCGCCTGCCGGGGCAGGCCGCGGGCGGTGAGCTCGGCGGCGCGGACCACGGCCGCGGCGATCGGCTCGGACATGGAATGCAGTGTGCCGGCGGGGAGAAGTCCCCACGTTCGGGTGATACGAGGGTGGCGGGAGCCGACTCCCCGGCGGTTCCCGCCACCCGCGTCAGGCGGCGGCCAGCTTGAGCACGGCGCGGTGGGCGTCCTCGCGGGACGCGTCGGCGTGCCCGCGGTGCTCGGCGAACTCCGGCGCGTCGTGCGCCTTGGTCATCTCGGCGTGCACGAACTCCAGGTCGCGGTCCAGGCCGATCATCGAGAAGACCGCGCGCAGGTAGGGCTCCTGGAAGTCGAACGCGTGCAGCGGCGTGCCCGCCGAGTAGCTGCCGCCGCGGGCGGTCACCACGACGACCCGCTTGCCGACCAGGAGGCCTTCACCGGTCCGCTGGTCCACGAACAGCTCGGGCACGATCACCCAGTCCAGCCACGCCTTGAGCGTGGACGGCAGGCCGAAGTTGTACATGGGCGCGCCGATCAGCAGCGTGTCCGCCGCCAGCAGCTCGGCCCGCAGGCGCTCCTCCGCGGAGCGGTCGCCCGACCCCGCGCGGGCGGCGAGCACGGCCGGGTCGACGTGCGGCAGCGGGTCGGCCGCCAGGTCGCGGTAGGTGTAGCCGGCATCCGGGCGGGCGGCCCGCCACGCCCGCGCGAACGCCCCGGTGACCTCGCGGGACACCGATCCCCCGGTGCGCAGGCTCGTGTCGATGTGCAACAGCTCGGACATTGTTCCTCCCAAGAACTTCTCGATTAAGAACTTACGACCACAGTCCTTCCGAGTCAAGAACTTCTTAGATCGGAACGTCTGACCTGCGGCGTATGATCCCCTCATGCCCGATTCCGTCGCCGAGTCCGCGTGCGCCAAGCGGGCCGACCTCAACTGGCTCCTGCACCGCGCGGCGCAGAAGCTGGGCGCGATCGCCCAGGAGGCGGCGGCCGGGCACGGCGTCACCCCGCGCGGGCAACTCGTGCTCGGCGCCCTGGCCAACGCCGACTTCCCGCGCACGCAGCTGGCCCTCGGCCAGGCGCTGGCGGTGGACAAGACGACGCTGACCGCGGAGCTGGACCGCCTCGAACGGGCGGGGCTGATCGTGCGCAAGCCGGACCCGCACGACCGGCGCGTGCGCGTGCCCGCCCTCACCGAGCGCGGCCGGGCCGTGCAGGCCGAGGTCGCACGCCTCCAGTCCGAGGCCGAGGAGGAGTTCACCGCCGAGCTGGCGCCGGACGAGCTGCACCTGCTGCGGGGCCTGCTCGAACGCCTGATCGCCTCCGCGCACCGCCCGGACCACGGGTCCTGCCTCTGACCGGGTGCCGCCCCAGGTCGGACCGCCGCCCGATTATCACGATCCGCTGAGGGTCCGCTGTTTTTCACCCACCCAGGTGACCCGATCGGCGACCTCGTGCGACGCTGTCGGCAGCTCGGCACTGCTGCCCGGGACTTTCCCGTCATGGCACCGACCCGCGTGCGTCTCCCCTTCGCGAGCGCCCGGGTCGGCCCGAGCACCCGTGTCGAGCAGTGGGAGGGAGAGGGACCGTGGGCATGAGCAAGGAGTGGCAGATCGCGTGCCGCGACATCGCGTCCCGTCGCCGTGACATGACGGTCTTCGTGAGCCAGGGGCACGTGGTGGTGACCGTGCCGCCGGGTGAGGCGGCCGTCCTCACACCGCTGGAGGTCGGCCGCCTGCGCGCGGCCCTGCGCGACGCGGTGGTGAACGCGTCCGGCACGCCCGAGAACTGACCGGGCGCGCCCCGATTTCACCGCGCACTCTTCCTACTCGTGGGTAGGTAATGCCAGTATCGGGCTGTGGCTACCTACTTCGTCACCGGCTCGACGGGTTCCACCGGCCTCGCCCCGCGGGTCGTCCGGTGAACCGGGTCGCGGGAGCGCTGCGCGCACTGGTCACGCTGGTGCGCGCCGGGGTGGTGCGGCCGATGGCGCCGGGCCGGCTGCTGGGCGTGCTGGGCGCGTACCTCCGGTGGGACCTGACGATCGCCTTCGGCTACGCCCACGGCGCGGCCCGGCACCCCGACCGGCCCGCGATCGTGGACGACGGCGGCGCGCTGACCTTCGCCGAGGTCGACGAGCGCACCACCCGCCTCGCCCACGGCCTGCGCGACCTCGGCGTGGGCGCGGGCACGAAGGTCGCGGTGCTGTGCCGCAACCACCGCGGGTTCGTGGAGACCGTGACCGCCTCGGTGAAGCTCGGCGCGCACGTCGTGCTGCTCAACACCGGCCTGAGCGCGGGCCAGGTCGCCACCGTGCTGCGCGAGCAGGACGTGGCCGTCGTCGTCGCCGACACCGAGTTCGGCGACCTGCTGGTCGACGCGCCGCGCGAGGTCCACCGGCTCGTGGCCTGGGTCGAGGGGACCGCCGGGGGCAGGACCCTGGAGGACCTGATCGCGGCCTCCCCCGCGACGCCCCTGCCCAGGCGCCCACCGCGCGGCCGGATGGTCGTGCTGACCTCCGGCACGACCGGCGCGCCCAAGGGCGCCAGGCGACCCGAACCGGCCAGCCTCACCCCGGCCGCCGCGCTGCTCTCGCGCATCCCGCTCCGCGCGGGCGACCGGTTCTCCGTGCCCGCGCCGCTGTTCCACACCTGGGGCCTCGCGGCGTTCCAGATCGCGCTCGTGCTGGGCGCGACGCTGGTGCTGCGCCGGAAGTTCGACCCCGCGCTCACCCTCGACGACGCCCGGACCCACCGCAGCGACGCGCTGTTCGCGGTGCCCGTGATGCTCCAGCGGGTCCTGGAACTGGAGTCGCGGCCCGCGCTGCCGGCGCTGCGGGTGATCGCCTCCAGCGGTTCGGCGCTGCCGCCGCCGGTGGCCCGCCGCTGCCTGGCCGTGTTCGGCCCCGTCCTCTACAACCTCTACGGCTCCACCGAGGTCTCCTGGGTCAGCATCGCCCGGCCCGACGAGCTGGCCCGCCACCCCGACACCGCGGGCCGGCCGCCGCGCGGCACCCGCCTGGAGGTCCTCGACGACGACGGCCGACCGGTGCCCCCCGGCGTCACCGGCCGCATCTTCGTGGCCAACGAGATGCTGTTCGACGGCTACACCAACGGCAGCGGCAAGGAGGTCCGCGACGGTCTCATGTCCACCGGTGACCTGGGGCACCGCGACGAGGAGGGCCTGCTGTACGTGGCGGGCCGCGACGACGAGATGATCGTCTCCGGCGGCGAGAACGTGTACCCGCGCGAGGTCGAGGACCTGCTGGCCGCCCTCGACGGGGTGCGCGAGGTCGCCGTCGTGGGCGTGCCGGACGAGCGGTTCGGGCAGCGGCTCGCCGCGTACGTGGTGCGCGAGGAACCCGGCTCGCTCGACGCCGACGCGGTGCGCGACCACGTGCGAGACAACCTGGCGCGGTTCTCCATCCCGCGCGACGTGGTCTTCCTCGAAGCGCTGCCCCGCAACGCGACCGGGAAGGTGCTGAAACGCGAACTGGCGTGAGCCCCCGGCCCGTGCGGTGGGCGACGACCGGGTGCGGTGGAGGCCGCACTCCCGGAGGGCTGCCCAGTGGAGGACGACGAAAGTGGGTGATGACCGCGATGACCCGGTGTGCCATGCTCCGCTTGGACGTTTCCCCCTGCGTTCCCGACGAAGCGGCGGTGGTGCGATGAGGTTCGGACGCGCCGCCGCCGGCGGGTGTCACGCGGCGCGGCCCCTCGCCCGTGGCGCGCCGCGCCCTATCGAACGGAGTTCGACGATGGTCGTGCCCTCCCTGCGCAAGGTCCTGGCCGCGCTGGCACTCTGCGCCGGCCTCGCAGTCGTCGTCGCCGCACCCACCGCGGCCGCCTTGGACGCCGCGACGGCCGATGCCTCGACGGTCTTCCACCCACCCTACTCAGCGCAGCCGTGACACCGCTCAAGGCCGGGTTCGCGCACGTGCGGACCCGGCCTTGAGGCACAGTGGACGGCGTGAGCAGCGAAGTCCTGCGCCTGCGTGCGCCGCGGCACCAGGTGAGCCGCAAGTCGATCACCCTCTGGACCCTCCACGCGCTGATCGGCTGGCTGGTGCTGCTGGCGCCCCAGGCGGTCGCGCTGGTGTTCGTCCGGTCGCCGTGGCAGGTCGCCGCCGCGGTCGGGACGCTGGTCCTGGGCGCCGCGCACACCCTGGTGATGCCGCGCTGGCGGTACCGGGTGCACCGCTGGGAGGCCACCCCGGACGCCGTCTACACCCTGGCCGGCTGGCTCAACCAGGAGTGGCGCATCGCCCCGGTGTCCCGCATCCAGACCGTGGACACCAAGCGAGGGCCGCTCCAGCAGTTGCTGGGGCTGTCCACCGTGACGGTCACGACGGCGTCGGCCGCCGGCCCCGTGCACATCGAGGGCCTCGCCCACGACGACGCGGTCCGGTTGGCCGACGAGCTGACCACCACCACGCAGGCGACGCCGGGTGACGCCACGTGACCGCCGACGTGCCGCCGCCCGCGTCCGCCAACCCTCCCGCACCCGCGGCCCCACCCGCACCCGCAGACTTCCCCGCCGCCCCGGCGTACGCCGAGCCCGTCGTCGACTGGCACCGCCTCGACGTGCGGATGCTCATCGTCCGACCGCTCAACGAGCTGCTGGGCCTCGTGCCGCTGTTCGTCGGCCTGCTGGTGCTCGGCACCGGTGAGACGTGGCGCATCCTGAGCAGCGTCGGCGTGGTCGTGGCGATCGTGCTGTTCGGCCTGCTGCGCTGGATCACCACCCGGTACCGCATCACCACCGAGCAGGTCGAGCTGCGCACCGGCCTGTTCGTGCGCAAGCGCCTCGCCGTGCCGCGCGACCGCATCCGCACCGTCGACCTGACCGCGAAGCTGGGCCACCGGCTGTTCGGGCTGTCCGCCGTCCGCGTCGGCACCGGGCAGCGCGACCAGCCGGGCGAGGACGGGTTGACGCTCGACGCGGTGTCCTCCGCCGAGGCCGAACGGCTGCGCGTGCTGCTGCTCACCGTCGCGCGCCCGGAAACCCCCGCGGGGCAAGGGGAGGCGCGGCCCGGCGTCGTGCTGTCCACATGGGACACCCGCTGGCTGCGCTACGCCCCGCTGACGCTGTCCGGCCTGGTCGCGGCGGGCGCGCTGTTCGGGTTCGCCATGAACTTCGCGCGGGAGCTGGAAGTCGAGGTCCTCGGCCCGCTGACCGACACCGCGCACTGGGTCGTCGACCAGCCCGTGCTGCTCACCGTCGCGCTCGTCACCGGGGTCGTGGCGCTGATCGCCACCCTCGGCTCGGTGCTCGTGTACGTCGTGCAGTTCTGGGGCTACCGGCTGACCCGCGAGCCCGACGACACCGTGCGCGTCCGACGGGGACTGCTCACCACGCGCTCGGTGTCCGTGGCCGAGCAGCGGCTGCGCGGCGTGGAACTCGTGGAACCGCTGCTGCTGCGCGCCGGTCGCGGCGCCCACGCCCGCACCGTCACCACCGGGTTGGGGAGCAAGGGCGAGAGCAACCTGCTGCTGCCCGCCGCCCCGGTCGCGGAGGCCCACCGCGTGTCGGCGACCGTGCTGCGGCAGGAGTCGTCGCCGACGCTGGTCCCGTTGCGCCGGCACCCGATCGCCGCCCTGCGCAGGCGGCTCGTGCGCGCCGTCGTGCCGCTGCTGGTGCTCGCCGGCGTGCTCGCCTGGACCGCGCCGGCGTGGACGTGGCAGGCGGTGCTGGCCCTCGTGCCGTTCTCCGCGCTGCTCGGCTGGGACCGCTACCGCTCCCTCGGCCACGCGCTGACCGACCGCTACCTGGTCGTCCGCCAGGGCTCCGCGATCCGCGAAACCGTGGCGCTGCAACGCACCGGCATCATCGGCTGGCGCTTCTCCCGCTCGTTCTTCCAGCGCCGCGCGAACCTGCTCACCGTCTCGGCCACCACCGCGGCGGGTGACGGCGCGTACCACGCGGTCGACATCGGGGAGGCCGACGGCCTGGCCCTGGCCGACGCCGCCGTGCCCGACCTGCTCCGCCCCTTCCTGGAGCGGTGAGGCGCTAGACGGCCGAGCGGAACGCGGTGCGGTAGACGCTCGGCGGCACGCCCAGCACCGCCGTCATCTGCTGGCGCAGCGCCGCGCCCGTGCCGAACCCGGCGTGCCGCGCCACCTGGTCGATCGCCAGGTCCGTGGTCTCCAGCAGGTGGCGGGCCCGCTCCACGCGCTGCTGGGTGATCCACTTGCCGGGGCTCGCGCCGGTCTCCTCGCGGAACCGGCGGGTGAAGGTGCGCACGCTCATCCGCGACCGGTCGGCCAGCGAACGCAGGTCGAGCGGTTCGGCGAGGTGCTCCAGCGCCCACGCGCGGGCCGCCGCGGTGGAGGTGTCGGCGACCTCTGGGACCGGGCGCACGATGTACTGGGACTGGCCGCCCGGCCGCCACGGCGGGACGACGCAGCGGCGGGCCGCCATGTTCGCGACCTCGCTGCCGTGGTCGTTGCGGACCAGGTGCAGGCACAGGTCGACGCCCGCGCCGACGCCCGCGGAGGTGAGCACGTCGCCCTCGTCGACGAACAGCACGTCCGGGTCGAGGTCGACGTGCGGGAACAGCCCGCGGAAGTTGTCGGCGTGCGCCCAGTGCGTGGTGGCCCGCCTGCCGTCGAGCAGACCGGCGGCGGCGAGCACGAACGCGCCCGTGCAGACGGACATCACCCGCGCGCCCCGGTCGGCGGCGGCGCGCAGGGCGTCGCGCACCTCCGGCTCGACCGTGCCGTCCGCGAGCACCCGCGAGCCGTGACCGACACCGGAGACGACCACCGTGTCCGCCTCGGCGAGCAGCTCCAGGCCGTGGTCCGGGGTGACCGTGAACCCGGCCGAGCTGCGCACCGGCGCACGGCCCGGCGTGCACACCCGCACGTCGTACAGCCGCCGCCCGTCCTCGTCGCGGGCGGCGTTGAAGACCTGCGTAGGCGCGCCCAGGTCGAACCCGACGACGTGGTCCAGGGCGAGCACGGCGATCGGGTGTCGGCGCTCCATGGCCCGATTCTTGCACATGATGGCCATCAGGCCACTTCCGTCGACCCACCCGGTCGCGCACCCTTCTCGGCGTGAGCCTTCCGGGTGGTGTCCGCAGCAAGCAGAACCTGGCGTGGGTCGTCGCGGGTGTCGCGTTCGTCGCACTCGTCGGCGCGGCGGCGTTCCGCGCCACGCCGGGCGCGTTGATCCAGCCGCTCCGGGAGGAGTTCGGCTGGTCCACCGGCACCATCGGCCTCGCCGTGTCGGTCAACCTGCTCCTCTTCGGCCTGACCGCGCCGTTCGCCGCCGCCCTGATGGAGCGCTTCGGCGTCCGCCGCGTCGTGGCGTCCGCGCTGACGCTCGTCGCCGTGGGCAGCGGCCTGACCGTGTTCATGACCACCGCGTGGCAGCTGGTGCTGTTCTGGGGCGTGCTGGTGGGCCTGGGCACCGGCTCGATGGCGCTGGCGTTCGTCGCGACCATCACCGGCCGCTGGTTCGTCAAGCACCGCGGACTGGTCACCGGCGTCCTCACCGCGGGCGGCGCGACGGGCCAGCTCGTGTTCCTGCCCGTCGTGGCCGCCCTGTCCGAGTCGTCCGGCTGGCGCACGGCGTCCCTGGTGGTCTCCGCGGCGGCCCTCGCGGTGGTGCCGCTGGTGCTGCTGCTCCTGCGCGAGCACCCCGCCGACGTCGGCGTCCCGCCCTACGGCGGCACCGAGGTCGTGCCCGTCCCGGCGACCGGGCCCGGCGCCGCCCGCCGCGCGATCGGCGCGCTGACCTCCGCCGCGCGCACCGGCCCGTTCTGGTTCCTCGCCGCCGGGTTCGCGATCTGCGGCGCCACCACCAACGGCCTGGTCGGCACCCACTTCATCCCCGCCGCGCACGACCACGGCATGCCCACCACCACGGCCGCGGGTCTGCTCGCCCTCGTCGGCGTGTTCGACATCGCCGGCACCGTGCTGTCCGGCTGGCTCACCGACCGCGTCGACAGCCGCGTCCTGCTGGCCGTCTACTACGCCCTGCGCGGCGCGTCGCTCCTCGTGCTGCCGCAGCTGTTCCACGACTCGGTGCACCCGTCGATGCTCGTGTTCATCATCTTCTACGGACTCGACTGGGTGGCCACCGTGCCGCCGACCGTGGCCCTGTGCCGCGAGGTGTTCGGCCTGTCCGCGCCCGTCGTGTTCGGCTGGGTGTTCGCCTCGCACCAGATCGGCGCCGCGTTCGCCGCCACCGCCGCGGGCCTCACCCGCGACCACCTCGGCGACTACGCCCCCGCCTGGTACGTGGCGGGCGCGCTCAGCATCGGCGCCGCGTTCCTGTCGATGAAGGTGCGCGGCCGGCGGCCGGAACCGGCGACGCCCGACGCCGACCCGGTGCGGGCGTGACCGGATCGGTAGCGGCCTCCGGCAGGAGGGGCACGGACCCGCGCCACCAGGCGACTAGGCTCGCGCGGGTGATGGATCGACTGGTGTGGATCGACTGCGAGATGACCGGCCTCGACCTCGGCAAGGACGCGCTGATCGAGATCGCGGCGCTGGTGACCGACGCCGAGCTGAACGTGCTCGGCGAAGGGGTCGACGTGGTCATCCACGCCGACGACACCGCGCTCGGCTCGATGCCGGACGTCGTCGTGCAGATGCACGCCAAGTCGGGCCTCACCGAGGAGGTGCGGCGGTCCACCGTGTCGCTCGCCGAGGCCGAGGCCCTGGTGCTCGCCTACGTCAAGGAGTGGGTGCCCGACCCGCGCACCGCGCCGCTGGCGGGCAACTCGATCGCCACCGACCGCGGCTTCATCGCCCGCGACATGCCGGAGCTGGACGCCCACCTGCACTACCGGATGGTCGACGTGTCGTCCATCAAGGAGCTGTGCCGGCGCTGGTACCCGCGCATCTACTACGCGCAGCCGGGCAAGGGCCTCGCGCACCGGGCGCTCGCCGACATCCGGGAGTCCATCCGGGAGCTGGCGTACTACCGGCGCACCGCGTTCGTGCCGCAGCCGGGGCCGACCTCGGAGCAGGCACAGGCCGTGGCCAGCGAACTCCTGGCCGCCGACGGGGTGGGGTAGGGCCGATTTCGAACTCGGTGGGACGGCACTGTATGCTTCTCCCCGCCGGGTCAACCGGTCTTGGTGGGTGTAGCTCAGCTGGCAGAGCACTGGGTTGTGATCCCAGGTGTCGCGGGTTCAAGTCCCGTCACTCACCCCAAGCGGAACGCCCTCCGACACCACGTCGGGGGGCGTCTTCTTTTGCCCAGGGGAGCTGTTGTGAGCGCCACGCTCGTCGCGAAGGACCTGGCCGCGGGGCACGGTGACCGCGTGCTGTTCTCCGGGTTGGACCTCGTGGTCGCGCCCGGTGACGTGATCGGGCTCGTCGGGGCCAACGGCGCCGGCAAGTCCACCCTCCTGCGCACCCTGGCCGGCCTGCTGCCCGCCGAACAGGGCACCGTCCGCCTCTCCCCCGCCACGGCCACCGTCGGCCACCTGCCGCAGGAGCCGGACCGGCGCCCCGGCGAGACGGTCCGCGGGTTCCTGGCGCGGCGCACGGGCGTCGCCGACGCGCAGGCCGCCCTCGACCGGGCCACCGAGCTGCTCACGGCGGGCGAGGACCACGACGACACCTACTCCGGTGCGCTGGAGCGGTGGCTGGCCCTCGGCGGCGCGGACCTGGACGAGCGCGCCGAGGAGGTCGCCGCGTCGCTCGGGTTCGGCGTGTCGCTCGACCAGCCCATGACGGCCCTCTCCGGCGGTCAGGCGGCCCGCGCGGGCATGGCGTCGCTGCTGCTCAGCCGGTACGACGTGTTCCTGCTCGACGAGCCGACCAACGACCTGGACCTCGACGGGCTGGCCAGGCTGGAGGCGTTCGTCACCGGGCTGCGGGCGGGCACCGTGCTGGTGTCGCACGACCGGGAGTTCCTGGCGCGCACCGTCACCCGGGTGGTGGAGCTGGACCTGGCGCAGCAGGAGGTGCGGACCTACGGCGGCGGGTACGAGTCGTACCTGGAGGAGCGCGAGGTGGCCCGCCGGCACGCCCGCGAGGACTACGAGGAGTACGCCGACACCCGGTCGGCGCTGGAGGCCCGCGCCCGGTCCCAGCGGGCGTGGATGGAGAAGGGCGTCAAGAACGCCCGCCGCAAGGCCCCCGACAACGACAAGGTCGGCCGCAAGTTCCGCACCGAGGCCACCGAGAAGCAGGCGTCGAAGGCCCGGCAGACCGAGCGGCTGATCGAGCGGCTGGACGTCGTGGAGGAGCCGCGCAAGGAGTGGGAGCTGCGGATGGAGATCGCCGCCGCACCCCGGTCCGGCTCGGTGGTGGCGGTGCTGCGGTCGGCCGTGGTGACCCGCGGCGGCTTCACCCTCGGCCCGGTCGACCTCCAGGTGGACTGGGCGGACCGCGTGGCCATCACCGGCGCGAACGGTGCGGGCAAGTCCACCCTGCTGGGCGCCCTGCTCGGCCGGGTGCCGGTGACGTCCGGGTCGGCGTCGCTGGGCTCCGGGGTGGTCGTCGGCGAGGTCGACCAGGCGCGCGGGCTGTTCCTGGGGCCGGAGGCGCTGCTGGACGCGTTCGGCGCGGCCGTGCCCGACCTCGTGCCCGCCGACGTGCGCACGCTGCTGGCGAAGTTCGGGCTGAAGGCGGCGCACGTGCTGCGGCCCGCCGCGTCGCTGTCACCGGGTGAGCGCACCCGTGCCGCGCTGGCGCTGCTCCAGGCGCGGGGCGTGAACCTGCTCGTGCTGGACGAGCCGACGAACCACCTCGACCTGCCCGCGATCGAGCAGCTCGAAGCGGCCCTGGAGTCCTACACCGGGACGCTGCTGCTGGTCACCCACGACCGGCGGATGCTGACCGCGGTGCGCACGACCCGCCGCCTGGAGGTGGCGGCGGGTCGTGTCACGGACCTGTGATCAGCGGTTCCCCTTGACCCACTGGTCCCACGGGATCTGCCAGTCGCCGAACCCGTCCCAGGGTTGCAGCGCCGGGCCGCCGCTGTTGGTGACGACGACGACGTCGCCCTGCTTCGAGTTGTCGAACACCCACTTGGCGTTCTCCGGCGACAGGTTCAGGCAGCCGTGGCTGACGTTGCGGTGCCCCTGGTCGCCCACCGACCACGGCGCGCCGTGGAAGAAGATGCCGCTGTTCGACATCCGGAACGCCCAGTCGACCGGCGTCACGTAACCGCCCGCCTCCAGCGACAGGCCGTAGGTGCGGGAGTCCATGACCATGTGGGCGTGCTTCTCCGTCAGCACGTAGGTCCCGGTGGGCGTCGGGTTCTGGGCGTCGCCCATCGACGTGGGCATGGTGCGCACGACCTGGCCGTTGACCTTGGTGACGACCTGGTGCGTCGCGCCGTCGGCCTCGTGCACCACGGCGTCGCCGATGGTCGTGGTGACGACCCGGTCCTCCTCGCCGTACACGCCGTTGCCGACGTGCTTGCCGTAGATCCTGGCGTTGATGGTCACCTTGGTGCCGGGCGTCCAGTAGTTCTGCGGGCGCCAGTGCACGGTCTCCTCGTCGAACCAGTAGAAGGCGCCCTCGACCTTGGGCTCCGTGGTGATGGAGATCATCGCCTCGGCGGCCGGCTTGTCCGCGATCGGCTCGTCGAAGTAGAACGCGAGCGGCTGGCCGACGCCGACCGTGGTGCCGTCGAGCGGGTTGACCGACAGGTAGGTCAGCGTGCGCGGCTTGACCGTGGTGAACGTCGAGGTCTTGGTGACCGTCGCCCCGTCGGCCCCCTGACCGGTCACCGCGAGCGTGTAGGTCTTCTGGTATCCCAGCGGCTCGGTGTTGGTCCACTGCAGACCGTCCGGGCTCACCTGCCCGGCGACCGCCACGCCCTCCGGGTTGGTCAGCGACACCGAGGTGATCTTCCCGTCCGCGGCCGTGGCGACGACCGGCTGCCCGGGCGGCACGTCCACCGCCGCGTCCGCGGGCCCGGTGCTCAGCGACACGGGCTTGGGTGGCGGAGCGGACGACGTCGACGTTCCGGACGGCTCCCCGGCCGCCCCCGTGCTCGCCTCCCCCGACGAACAACCAGTGATCATCGTCACGACCACCCCCATCGCGACGATCCCCAGCGCTCCGCGCGCCCCCCGGCTACGAGCCATCCCACGTCCTCCGCTCAAGTTCCGGAACGCCGGTACTGACTGCACACGAGTGCTTCGGCATCCCCTGACAAGGGGACGCCCGGAGGGTTGACGATGTTGCCCGTGATGCTGGATCGTTACCAAGGCGAAGTTCCCCCCGGACGAAGGCGGGCACACCCGCCCTGACCAGGCGATTGGGAGCCGCGAGAGATGCTGTGCTAATGTTCTCCACGTCGGACGGAGCAACAAGGTCCGAGCGCCGCTAGCTCAACTGGCAGAGCAGCTGACTCTTAATCAGCGGGTTCGGGGTTCGAGTCCCTGGCGGCGCACAACACAGCGAAGAGGGCCACCCTGACCGGTGGTCCTTTTTGTGTTGTACGCATATTGATCCAACCTGCCGGATGCACGCCGAAGGGGCGGAGACGAACTCTCCGCCCCTTCGGTCACGTAGGGGCCACAGGGGTTCTGACGCTGAATCTTCGACCTCTACATAAGTGGGTTTCCACCGGCATGTTCCCCTCTCAAAAGTTTAGCTTAGCCAACTATCCAATACGGCCAGGCCAGCACGTGAAGAACCATTCGGCTATCACGGGGGCGACGACCACCACTGCCCCGAAGCCGGAAACGGTCGCCAGGACGGCGAGCACGACGCGCGGGTTCCGCAGGGCACGAAGTTGGAGCATCACAGCGCAATTTGACCATGGACCACCGGGGCGAACCCGGGCGGGGTCACCCGTCCAGGGGACACCCCGCCGCAAGGCCCCCCAAAGACTGGTTCAGGGCAAATTATTATGCATTTTTAGGGCTTAAAGTTCACCGATCAGTATGAATCTCCCCTCGTTGAGAGGCCTGCTCAATCACCTCAGGTGACGTCGATACGCCCAAATGGGGGGCGACTGAACGTGGGTGGGGAACCGGCGCACGAGTGCGACTCCGCACCGCCAAGTGGTCGCCGATGCCACGGGCACCGATGCTCCCGCTCTCGCGGAGGACTTCCTCCGCAAGACGCCACCGCTCCTCCGCCTCGTCCGCCTCACCCATGGCTGCCAAGGCGTCGCCCCACAGCCGGAGGGCATGCCCGCGCCTCTCACGTGCGCCGATCGCGTCACACAGAGCCGCCGCCGACTCAGCGTGGACTATCGCGTCGTCGAATCGACCGAGGTTGTACTCGACCTCGGTGAGCGCGACCAGCGCTTCACTCATTCGGCCGCGGTCACCACCAACGGGGTGCAGCGTCAACGCCTCACGCAGGTGGAGCAGAGCCGCCTCCAGACCGCCGCGCTCGAGGTGCAGGGTCCCGAGGTCGGTCAGCGTCGTCGCGACACCACGCAGGTGCCCGATCGAACGCCTTATCGCCAATGCCTCGTAATAACACCGGAGCGCCAGGTCGTCTTGTTCCGCCTTCCGGTAGGCGTTGCCCAGCTCGTTCAGCGCGTAAGCTTCGCCGTCCTGGTAACCGGATGCGCGTACCGCTTCGAGGGTCTTCCGGTGGAGTTCGATCGCCGCGGAGACCTCGCCCAATGCCAGGTGGATGCTCGCGAGGTTGTGGCTGCAGATCAGTTGAATCTCCTGGGCCCCGATCCGCTCCGCGATCTCCGCACCGGTCTTGAAGTGCTCCCTGGCCTCGACGTACCTTTCCAAGCGGTACAGGACCATTCCGAGGTTGCTGTGGGTGCCGCTGATCGCCTCGGGGTCCCTCAACGCGGTGGCCGCTTTCAAAGCCACGCGGTGGCTCACGAGGACGTCCTCGTAGTAACCCGATCGGTCATACGCCTCGTGGAAGTTCGCGGAGATGCGCCAAGCGTGGTCGTGAAAGCCGTGCCGCACGGCGAGCGACACGGCCGCGACCAGGTTCGCGCGTTCTTCGCCGAGCCACCTCAACGCCTCGGCTTGGCCGTTCAGCACCACCCCGGTCGTGGACATGCCCGGCAACGGCGGCACAGGAGAGGTTTGCGGGTCCAGTTCGTGAGCCGCGACACCCGACGAGGCGAGGAACCAGTCCAGCATCCGCTTCATCGCGCTCACCCGGACATCGGTGGCTTCGTCCCGGCGGACCAGGAGCAGCGCGAAACCGTGCAGGGTGTCGTGCAACCGGAACCGCTTCGGCGCGGTTCCGTGGTCGAGCAGGTTGTGCCGAACCAGCACACCGAGGTGGGCACCCACGACCTCCGCCGGTTCGCCGAGCAGCGCGCTCACGACGTCAACGCCGAACTCGGTGGTGGGGTTCAAACCCAGCAGTCGGAACACGTGCGCCGTGTCGTCCGGCAGGTACTTGAAGGACCACGAGAACGCGACGGGGAGCGTGGCGCTGGCGTCATCGCTGTCGTGCACCGCCCCCAGCACGCCCAGGCCGTCGTGACCGCGGAACTCCTCGACCAGGTCCGCGATGGGAGTGCCGGGGCGGTGGGCGACTTGTTGCGCGATTATCCGCAAGCCCAGCGGCAAGCCGTCGACGAGCCCCGCCAGGTCCCGCACCGCCGAGGGGTCCTCGTCGGCCCGCGTGCGGCCGATCTCCTTGCGCAGCAGCGAGACCGATTCCGAAGACGACAGCGGCGGTACGGGCTTCAGGTCGACGTGGTCGAGGACCCCGAGGCCGAACAGGCGTGTGCGACTGGTGATGAGCGTGACGCAGTTCGGTGTCGCGGCGAGCACCGGTCGCACCTGCGTGCTCTCGTGCGCGTCGTCGAGCAGGATCAACAGCCGACGACCACCGATGATCCGGCGCAGTTCCAACCGGCGCTCGTCGCCGGTGGCGGGTATCCGCTCGGCTCCGAGTGAGCGCAGCAGGAAGGCGAGCACGTCGTCGGCCGCGACCGGCGTCCCGGCGCTGTACCCCCGCAATTCGACGTACAGGTTGCCGTCCGGGAAGCTGCCGAGGCGGCGCGCCGCCCACTTCAACGCCAGTTGGCTCTTGCCGACGCTCGGCATGCCGTGGAGGGCCACCACGCGACCGCCCCCGCCGTCGAGGAGGGCGTCGAGTTCGGCCAGCAGCTCCTCACGGCCGATGAAGTTGCGCGCCGGGAGCGGGATCTGGTGCGGTGGCCTGACACCGGAGGACGCCGTGCTGTTCTGCTTGCGCAGGATCGATCGGTAGAGGTCGCGGAGTTGCGGTCCCGGTTCCGCGCCGATGTGCTCGAAGAGCCTGTGGCAGAACGCGGCGTAGAAGTGGAGGGCCGCCGAGTACCGCCCCAGGGCGTCCAGGGAACGCATGTACAGGCCGGCGAACGCCTCGTCAGGGGCAAGGGTGGCGGTCAGCCTCCCTGCCTCCGCCATGACCTCCAAGTGCTCGCCCAGCCGGTGCTGGCAGTCCAACAGGGTGTACAAGGCGGGCAATCGGTCGAACGTCTCCATCTGGTCACGACAACGGTCGGCCCAATTGCCTTCCAGTTCCTGCATCGGACGCCCGTCCCACAGCGCCAGCGCCGCGCGGAGCAACTCCTTCGCGGCTCGATGGTCGCCCGCTTGCGCGGCCACCAGGCCCTGATCCGCCAATTTGCGGAAACGGTAGTAGTCGACCGCCTCGGGCGGCTCGACGACAAGCCGGTACGCGTGCCCTTCCTTCAGGATGGAAGCACCTGTCCCGGATTTGGCCAGAATTGCCCGCAGCTTGCTGATGATCGGCTGGAGGCTGCTCCGCACCTGATCAGGCGCATTGCCTGGCCAGACGACCCGCGCGATCCGGTCGATCTGCACAGACTGGGGGAAGTAGTAGAGGAGCATTGCGAGGACTCCGCGGTGCTTGGCGGGCCCCAAGTCGTGATCTTTCCCGTCGATGTGTAATCGCGTCTTGCCCATGATCTTGAAGTCCACCAGCGTCACCTTTCGCTGGCCCGATGTGGCTACGCCCCCAGTGTGCTTCACCGTCGAGATCCCCCGTAGGACTTTCACCATTGTTCGTCCGAATCGGCGACAGGACCGACGATGATCGGCAGGCTGCAAGCGAACTGCAAGTTCGCGGCAAAACCGGCTGTCAACCTCTTCCCGAGGGTCGTTACGCGAGGGGGAGTGCATGACGGGACAGGAGTGGCCCCGGGTGCCGATAGGGCTCGACGCGCCGCAGTGGGTGAGTCGAGCCGGTTGCTCGTCGGTGCTGGCCGTGGTGCACACGGTCACCAGCGGGCAGCGGTTGCTGGAGGCCGTGCAATTGATCGAGAGCGACACGAGGGTGCAGGTGGTGTTCACCCAGGCGCCCGACGCGTTCGGCAACGGGGTCGGCGACTTCCTGCGCGCCGAGGGCGGGCTGGTGCTGCCCTGGGAGATGGCGGTGCGGGAGCGGTTCGACCTGGCCATCGCGGCGGCCTACGGAGGGCTGCACGAGGTTCACGCGCCGCTGGTGGTGATGCCGCACGGCGCCGGGTACGGCAAGGCGTTCGCCACCGGCGAGGGCCAGGCCGTCTACGGGTTGGACGCGCAGCGCCTGGTGCACAACGGCCGTGTGGTGCCGAGCGCGGTGGTGCTCGCGCACGACGACGAACGGGAGGTGCTGCGGCGGCAGTGCCCGCAGGCGGTCGACGTGGCGGTGGTGGCGGGGGACCCGTGCTACGACCGGTTGGTGGCGAGCCTGCCGCACCGGGACGAGTACCGGGCCGCCCTGGGCGTGGAGCCCGGGGAGCAGGTCGTCGTGGTCAGTTCGACGTGGGGGCTGCACTCGCTGTTCGCGCGGTTCGAGGACCTGCTGCCCAACCTGCTGGAGGAACTGACGCCGCAGGGGGTCCACGTGATCGCGCTGGTGCACCCGGCCGCGTGGTTCGGTCACGGCAGGCGCCAGGTCGACGCGTGGCTCGCGGGGTGCCGGGAAGCGGGCCTGGTCGTGCTGGGGCCGGAGGTGGACTGGCGGGTGGCGCTCATCGCTTCCGACCAGGTCGTCGCCGACCACGGCTCGGTCGGCGTCTACGCGGCGGCCGTCGACCGGCCGGTCGTGCTGGTGGCCCCACCGGTGCAGAGCGCGACGAGCAGCGGATCACCGCACGAGCTGCTGCGCGGGGCCGCGCCGAGGTTCCGCCCCGGGGTCCCGGTGCGCGAGCAGTTCGAGGCGGCGGCGCCTCGGGCCGCGTCACTGGGCGAGGCGGTGCGGGAGCGGTTGACCTCGCAGCCCGGCCGGTCGTCAGCCGAGCTGCGGCGGGTCATGTACCGGCTGCTCGACATCCCCGAACCGGGTCGGCACCGCGCCATGCCCCCGGTCCCCGCGCCGTCGGGAGGCGTGCGGTGAGCGATCCCGTCGTGCGGTGGTCGACCGGGCGCGACAGCTTGGCCGATGTCGTCGTGTGCGCGGCGGCGGACGTGGACGGACGCGAGGTGACCGCGTTCCTGCGCGAGGTCAACCCGTTCGCCGCCCTGCTCGTCGCGGTGTCGCCCGCCCTCGTGGTCGTGCGCACCGAGTTCGACGACGTGGTCGAGCTGAGGCCCGCGGGGGTCCCGGCGCGCTGCCTGGGCCACGCGGGGGCCGTGCTCTCCGCCGCGCGGTCGTTCTACGCCTGGCACGTGTCGCGCCTGGACCTGCGCGCGCTGGCTCGACGCGGACTGCCCGTGTGGTGCGGTCGACACCGCGAGGTCCGGTCAGCCGTCGCGTGCGGGTGGCTCGAGGTCGCCGCCGGGCCGTTCGAGCCGTTGGGCGATCTCGGCCGCTCGTGAGGAATCGATGCCGCGGTAGAGCCGCAGAGCCAGTGCCCAGTGCTCTGCGGCCTCCTCGACCCGCCCCGACCGCTCCAGCGCCCGGGCCGCCAGCCGGTGCGAATCGGCGGATCCCCTCGACGAGCCCAGGGCGTCCATCGCCTTCACCGCGTCGAGCGCCGCGCGCTCGGCCTGCGCGGGCCGGTCGGCCAGCAGGTGCGCCTCGGCGCGGGCCACCACGACGCGGGCCGCGTTGTAGGGGTCGGGCTCGACCAGTCCGCCCAGGAGCGCTTCGGCCTCGTCGAGCACGGCCATCGCCTCGTCGGTCCTGCCGAGCCTGGGCAGCACCCCGCCGAGGTTGATCAGCGTGAGGCCGAGGCCCCGGTCCTCGGCCATCCCTCGGTAGTCCACCGCCAGGTCCGCGAACAGCACGGCCGCGCCCTCCAGGTCGCCGCGTGCGACCTGGAGGAGGGCCGAGGCTTCCCGCACCGCGGCGACGGCCCGCGGGTCGGCCATCGATCGGGCGAGACCGGCGGACGCCTCCAGGCTGGTGCGCGCCTCGTCGTACCGGCCCAGCGTCGTGCACGCCATGCCGAACCGTTTCAGCATCTCCCACTCCGCGAAGGCGTTGCCCCACCGCCGCCCGGCCTCGATTCCCCGTTCGTCGACCTCCAGCCGGTCCCGGTAGTGCTTCTTGTGCAACAGCAGCGGCCACATGACGTCCGCGAGCTGCCACGAGAGTTCCCACCAGCTCTTCTCCGAGGCGACGCGACCGCACACGACCAGGTTCGGTCGTTCCTCCTCCAACCAGGCCAGCGCGGACTCCCGGTCCGCGAACTCCGGCACGTCCTCCGGCTCCGTGGTGAACGCGTAGTCCAGCCGCCTGCGGTGCGGCGTGACGACGCGGTCGGCCGCCATGGCGCCCATCAGGTACCACTCGACCATCCGCCGCACGGCCCGCTCCGACCCGGCGGCGCCGTCCTCGGCGGCGGCCTTGTTCCGGGCGTGCAGCCGCAGCAGGTCGTGGAACCGGTAGCGGCCCTCACCCACCGATTCCACGAGGTTGCCGTCCACCAGTTCCTCCAGGGACGTCAGCGGGTCGTCGTCGGCGTCGAGCACCGACGCGGCGACCGAGGCGCTGAACTCCTGCCCGGGGTGCAGGCCGAGCCTGCGGTAGAGGGTCGCCGCAGGTGGCTGGAGCGTCCGATAGGAGACGTCGAACGTCGTCTGCACGGACAGCTCGGGCGCGGACAGCACCGACAACCGACGGCGTTCGTCGCCCAGTTCGGCGAGCACCTTCCGCACGGACCACTTCGGCCTGGTCGCGAGCCGCGCCGCGGCCACCCGCACCGCGATCGGCAGGCCACCGCACATGCGCACCAGGGCCTTGGCCGGATCGGGCTCGTCGTCGACGCGCCTGCCCACGACCTTGGCCAGCAACCGCAGCGCCGACGACGTGGCCAGCGGTCCGACATCGAGCAGCCGCGCCCCCTCGGCGACCAGACCGGTCAACCGGCTGCGGCTGGTCACCAGAACGGCGCTGGAGGGCGAGTTCGGCGCGAGCGGCCTGACCTGGGCCGCCGAATGGGCGTTGTCGAGCAGCACGAGGAGCTTCTTGTCCGCGGTGAGCGAGCGGTACAGCGCGGCCTGCTCGGCGAGGTCCGCGGGCACTTCCCGGGACGGCACGCCGAGACCGCGCAGGAACAGGCCCAGCGCCTCTTCCGGCAGGACCGGTCGCGCACCGCTGAACCCGGCGAGGTCCACGTAGAGCTGACCGTCGCCGAACAGGTCCCCCACGTCGTGGGCCCACTGGAGCGCGAGCGCCGTCTTGCCGATGCCACCGGGACCGCTGAGCACCGCGAGCATGCGCGTCCCGTGGTTCCTGCTCTCCCCCAGGAAGCCGGCCAATTGGTCTAATTCGTCACGACGGTCGGTGAAATGCGCCGGAGCGGCCAGCAATTGGCGTGGCACCGGGGCCGGAGTGGACGGTGCATTGTGGAACACGATGTCGCCGTGCACCTCCGCCGCCTGGACGACACCTCCGCGGACCTCCCCGGACAGCAGGTTGTAGGAACAATCGCGGCCGTCCCGCGCCTCACCCGATCGCGACATACGCACCCCCGTGGCGTGTGTTTTCGACCACCACGACCGTACGACGCGGGGCACCCCTGATAAAGACCTGAATGAACGAACTCCAGATTCAACCGGACCAGTGGGGCGGATGAGGACCGTCACAATGCGCGGCATTTCACCTGAAAGCGAGCGCTATTCGCCGGTCGACCAGCAGTCTGGTGCGTTGCACGTCGACGTCGACCGCCATCCGGGTGTCCCGGTCCAACCGGTGGTAGGACCTGGCCAGGAGCCAGTGAGCGGCCTCCGTCCCGATCGCGGTCAGCTCGCCCCGCGCGGCCAGGGCGGTCCGCGCGGCGAGGTGGTCGCGGGTCACGAACGCCTTGCGCACGACGCCTCCGGACAGCTCGTCGATCAGGAAGACCATGGCGTGCTCGTCCTCGGCGAACGCGTAGGCGCACACCAGGGCCAGGTAGCCGGCGTCGAGCGAGCGGTCGCAGATCCAGGCCCCGCCTGCGGTCAGGGGCGGGGAGGCCGGGAGCACGGCGCCGGCGGCCCACTCGCGGGGGCGGCCGGTGAGCGCGGCGGCCAGGACGCGCAGCAGGGCGTGGTTGCGGCGGCTCGGGTGGGACACGGCGTGCTCGATGAGGCCCGCCCAGAACTCCTCGTCCGGTCGGGCGTCGGCCACGGCGGTGCTGACGGTGAGCTCGGCGTCGAGGGGGTCGGTCACCTGGGACAGGGCCCGGCAGCGGTGGACGACGCGCTGCTGGACCGGTGTCAGCGGCGTCCCCAGTGGACGGTGCACCACCACGAAGGGTCGACGCGTCGGGCGCTGCGTGTTCCGGCTCACAGCGCGAGGCTGGCACGTGCGGCCCGGTGTGGGGAGCGGCACGCAGCAGGTTCGTCGACAGCGCACCCGAAAGAGGACAATCGGCGTTCGTGGACTCCCTGCACGATACGTTGTGGCGGGCCGCGGCGAACCGCCGGGCCAGGCTGCCGCGCACCTCCGGACTGCCGGCCGCCGACGTGGACGCCGCGGTCGGCGAGGTGCTGCGGCGTGCCCTGGAGCACGTCTGGGAGCACGGCTGGATGCCGCACGACGTGTACGAGGCGGTGCGGCGCGACGCGGACGAGCGCGCGCTGTCGTTCCTCGTGGACGCCGTCGCGGCGGACACCGCGCGGCACACCGCCCTGCACCCGCGCTGGCGGGCCCAGGTGGACGGCATCGGGGCCGAGGTCTGGTGGGACACCGGCGAACCGCACCTGGAGCAGTGGGCGCGGCGGCACATCGAGCTGCGCGAGGACGCGGTGGCCGCGGCGGTGGCGGTGCTCGGCGTGCTGATCTCGTTGCCGGGCCTGCCGGTGATCGTGCCGCGGCCGGGCACGCCGATGGCCGCGTTCGACCACCGCGGCGTGGACCCGAAGGTCCTCAACCGGGTGCGCGGGCTGCTGGCGAAGGCCGAGTCGACCGCGTTCCCCGAGGAGGCGGAGGCGCTGTCGACCAAGGCCCAGGAGCTGGTGACGCGGCACGCCCTGGAGCGGATGCCGGTGGAGGCGGCGACGACGACGTCGCGGCGGCTGTGGCTGGACCGGAAGTACTTCGACGGGAAGGCGCAGGTCGTGCACGTCGTCGCGCGGGCCAACCGGTGCCGCGCCGTGGTGTACGACCTGGGGTTCGTGGCGCTGGTCGGCGAGGAGCTGGACCTGGAGATCGTGGAGCTGCTGTCGGCGTCGCTGCTGGTGCAGGCGACGCGCGCGATGGTGGCTGCGGGCGACGGGGCGCGCAAGGGCGACGAGGCGCGGTCCGCGGCGTACCGCAAGTCCTTCCTGCTCTCCTACGCGCACCGGGTCGGGGAACGGCTGGAGGCGGCCAACGCGGTGCCCGAGGACGACCGGCTGCTGCCCGTGCTGGCCGAGCGGCGCAAGGCGGTGGACGAGTACTTCGGGGCGATGTTCACGCGGACGGTCGCGAAGACGACGCCCGTGCGCAGCGCGGCGGGGTGGGACGCGGGCCGTTCGGCGGCGGACCGGGCGAACCTGTCGGTCGGTTGACCTGCGCTTCCGCCACCGCTGTCGGTGGTCGTCCGTAGCCTCCCCGCCATGACCACCGCACCGGAGGTCCGCAGGCTGTTCAACGTCACCCAGGAGAGCCGCTGGGCGTTCAACGGCTGGTTCGGCCGGCGTGACGAGGTGGTGGCGCTCGTCATGGCGCACGAGTGCGCCGCCGTCGAGCGGGTGACCGCCGAGGAGGTCGAGGCCGCGTGCCGCAGCGCGCCGGCGCCCCGGTCGCCCGGCGTGCCGGACTGGCGGCCGCGGTTCCCGTTCACGCTCGTCGCGCACCACGCCGTCGAGTCGCTGGGCCGATTACCGACGTGGCCGGAGTTCCGGGAGTTCTGCGCGGCCGACGAGCGGGCGCGGGCCATGCTGTGGACGCCGGCGCGCGAGGTCGCCGCCTCGGTGGGCGGGGCGGCGGTGCGCGACCGGGTGGTGCGCGAGTTCCTGGCGTTCCTGCGCGACGCGCACGTGCGCGCGGTGCTGCGCGGGCACGGGTTGGACGTGCGCGCGCACCCGTTGGCGGACCTGGTGTTCGGGGTGGACGCGTGGGTCGACCGGCTGCTGCTCGCCCCGCGCGGCGGGCCGCGGCGCTCCGAAGCGCTGCTGGCGCACGCGATGCCGCCGTTCTTCTTCGTCGACCTCGGGCTGGGGTCGTCCCGGTCGGGGTCGTGCGGGACGGGGTCGTCCGGGAGTGGGCTGCACGCGCGTCCGGCGCTGGACCGCGCCGCGCGGAGGCTGCGGGAGGTGCTGCACCCGGTGTGAGCCATCATGGCCCGGTGCCGAACCTGGAGACGACGGACGACGTCCGCGCCCGGATGAGCAGGCAGCGCTCGCGCGACACGGGGATCGAGGTGGCGCTGCGGCGTGAACTGCACCGCCTCGGCCTGCGCTACCGGGTGCACCGGCGGCCGGTGCGCGCCGTGCGGCGGGAGGCGGACGTGGTGTTCGGACCCGCGCGCGTGGCCGTGTTCGTCGACGGCTGCTTCTGGCACGGCTGCCCGGAGCACGGCACGTGGCCCAAGCGCAACGGCGACTTCTGGCGCGCCAAGATCGAGGCCAACCGGGCGCGCGACGCGAACACCGACCAGCGGCTGGCCGAGGAGGGGTGGCTGTCGGTGCGGGTGTGGGAGCACGAGGACCCGACCGAGGCCGCGGACCGGGTGCGGGCCGCGGTGCTGGAGCGGCGGGGTGCGGGCGGGGCCGGTCGGCTACCGTGAGGTCCGTGCTGTCCATGATCGACCTGTTCGCCGGCTGTGGCGGCATGACCTCCGGGTTCGTCGCGGCCGGTGGCTACGCGCCGGTCATGGCGGTGGAGTGGGACCTGCACGCGGCGGCGACGTACGCGGCGAACTTCGGCGAGGGCCACATGCGGTGGTCCGACATCGCTTCCATCCCCGACGAGGAGATCCCCGAGGCGGACGTGATCGTCGGCGGGCCGCCGTGCCAGGGGTTCTCCAACCTCGGGTCGCGCGACGTCGACGACCCGCGCAACTCGCTGTGGCGCGAGTACCTGCGGTTCGTGCGGCGCGCGGAGCCCGCGGTGTTCGTGATCGAGAACGTGGACCGGTTCCTGTCCTCGACCGAGTTCGCGCTGCTCCAGGCCGAGACGGAGGACTACGAGCTGTCGGCGGGGGTGCTGCTGGCGGCGGATTTCGGCGTGCCGCAGCGGCGGCGGCGGGCGATCGTGATCGGGTCGCGGGTCGGGCGCATCCCGCTGCCCTCGCCGACGCACCCGCGCGAGCGCTGGCACACCGTGGGCGACGTGCTGCGCGGCCTGCCGGAGAAGCCGCTGACGACGGCGCTGCCCGCGTCGGTGGTCGAGTTCTTCGGCCGTGAGCTGCCCGGTGCGTTCGCGAGCGCGGACCTGCACATCGGGCGCACGCCGACCGCGCTGTCGCTGGAGCGGTACCGGCACGTCCCACCCGGTGGTGGCCGGTTCGACCTGCCCGACGAGCTGCTGCCCCGGTGCTGGCGGGAGAAGAAGACCGGCACGACGGACGTCATGGGCCGGATGCGGTGGGACGCGCCGTCGTTGACCATCCGCACCGAGTTCTACAAGCCGGAGAAGGGCCGCTACCTGCACCCGCAGTGGGAACCCGGGCTGTCCGGGCACCGCGTGGACCGGCCGATCACGCACCTGGAGGCCGCGCGGCTCCAGTCGTTCCCCGACTCCTTCGAGTGGTGCGGGTCGAAGGTCGAGGTGGCCCGCCAGATCGGCAACGCCGTGCCGCCGTCGCTGGCGCGGGCCATCGCCGAGCACCTCAAGCCGTACCTGACGGGTGAATCCCCGGCGGACCGGTCCTGCGACCTCTGCCGCCGACCCCGGATTGTCGGACCCCCTCGCTAGCGTCGTCACCATGACGACGACCACGTACGAGAACTCGGTCCGCATCGGCTCCACCACCTACCGCCTGGTGGCGACCGCGGACCCGGAGCTGTCCCTGGAGCTGGCCGGCACCGACACGGCGGGCGCGCTGGTGGCCGAGGGCGCCCTGCGCCTGCCCGCGGACGCCGGGGCGCGGATCGGCAAGCTGCTGAGCCAGGTGCTCGACGCCCTGGGCACGCTGGCCGCCCCGTCCTCCGGGTCGGCGCGGGGCCGTCCGGCCAACGCCAACCAGCCGTGGACGGCGGAGGCGGAGGAGTCGCTGCGCGCGGCCTGGCTGGGCGCGGCCCCGGGCGCGGGGACGGCCGAGCTGATCCGCGACCTCGCCCGGCGGCTGGAGCGCTCGCCCGCGTCGCTCAGGTCGAGGCTGGCGAAGGTCGGGTGCGACCCCGACGTGCCGGGGCGGGCGCTGTCGGAGCGGGCCGCCGAGGTGTTCGGCGTTCAGGGTCGGGATCAGGGCCGGGTCGGGGGCACACCCGATTCGCGCGGGGCGGAGGCGGGGTGATGCTCGACGTGGACTTCGAAGATCGGGGAAAGGACGTCTCGTGGAGATCACCGGGCTCATCTCGGCGCTCGTCATCGGTGTGGTCGTCGGCGGCCTGGGGCGGTTGGTCGTGCCGGGCAGGCAGAGGATCTCGATGCTCACGACCCTGCTGGTGGGCATCGCGGCGGCTCTCGTGGGGACCTTCGCGGCCTCGGTGCTGGGCGTGTCCGACACGAGCGGCGTCGACTGGGTCGAGGCGGCCCTCCAGGTCGGCCTGGCCGGCGTGGGCGTCACCGCGCTGACCCGCTCCCGGGCCCACCAGTACCGGTGACCGGCCATCGACACCACCCGACCGGCCACGCGGTCCCGAGACCGGGAGCGGACGCGGCGGGCCGGGTGGTGTCGGGGGCGGTGCCTAGAGTGGCCCCGTGTTCGTGCTGCACGCCGTGGGCGTGAGTGGTGGGCGGGTGGCCCTCTGGGCCGAGGGTTCGGTGCTGCCCCCTCGCGTCGAGGGGCGTGTGGGCCGGCGGGTGGTCGCCCACCCGTTCGCGGTCGACGGCGACGACCTGCGGTCGCTGGTCGGGGGCGTCCCGGGCGGGGCGATGACGGTCCGGTTGCCCTCCTTCGCCTCCGGGCCGGTGGCCTCTCCCGGGTTGGTGCGCGAGGGGTCCGGCCGCGGGGTCGTGCGGTGGCGGGAGTGGGAGGTCCCCGTCGTCCGGTGGGACGGCGAGGTCGCCGACGGGCTCGCCGACTGCCGACTGGGCGCTTCCGCGCGCTTCCTGAACGACGTGGCGCGGTTCGGGCGCGACCTCGTCCGGCGGGGCCGGGTGCTGCCCTCGATCGACGACCGGGGGCGAGCCCGGTGGCGTGCCGCGCTGTCCGGGGCCGACTCGACCCGGTGGGCGGCGCTGGTGGCGGAGACGCCGCCGGCCTTCCTGGCCGCGGGCGGCGCGGAGGACGTCGTCCCGGGGGTCCTCGACGCGCTCGTGGACCGGGACGTGCGGGCCGCGCTGCCCGACGCCGGGACCGGCTCCCGGCGGGGCGGTGTGGTCGGGGCGTTCGTGCGGGCGCTGGCCGGCCCGCCGGACGTCGTGGGCGCGTACCACGAGGTGGGCGGTGACGCGGACGACGAGGTGGAGGGCGAGGTCGCCCGGCTGCGTGACGCGCTCGACGGGTGGCGGTCCCGGGGGTTGCGCGAGAGTCCTGTCCGGACGTGCTTCCGGCTCAGCTCGCCCGACCACGGCGGTCACCTGGAGGACGGCTGGCGGTTGGAGTTCCTGCTCCAGGCCGTGGACGAGCCGAGCGTCCTGGTGCACGCCGAGCAGGTGTGGCGGGGCAAGGCGACCGTGCTGCGGCGGTGGGTCGACCGGGCCGAGGACGTGCTGCTCGGCGACCTCGGCCGGGCGAGCCGGCTGTACCCGGCGCTCGACCGGGCGCTCCGGGCCAAGCGACCGGCCGAGGTGGAGCTGGACGTCGAGGGCGCCCACGAGTTCCTCGAACACGCGGCGCTGCTGGCGCAGGCCGGGTTCGGGGTGCTGCTGCCCTCGTGGTGGCGGCAGCCCCGTCGGTTGGGGTTGCGGTTGGAGGCCGAGAGCCGGGGCACGGCGGGCGTGGTCGCGAAGGAGAGCGAGCTCGGGCTCAAGGTGCTCGTCGACTACCACTGGGAGCTGGCGCTCGGGGACGAGGTGCTGAGCGAGTCCGAGCTGACCGCGTTGGCGCGCGCCAAGGTGCCGCTGGTCCGCGTGCGCGGGCAGTGGGTGCACGTCGACCGCGAGCGGTTGGCGGCGGGGCTCGCGTTCCTGGAGCGCGGCGGCGGGCAGATGACGGCCGCCCAGGTGCTGCTGATGAACGCCGAGGACGCCGAGCTGCCGTTGCCGCTCAACGGCGTCGACGCCACGGGCTGGTTGGGCGACCTGCTGTCGGGCCGGGTGGAGCACCAGCTGGAACCGGTGGAGCACCCGGCGGGCCTGGTGGCCGACCTGCGCCCCTACCAGCGGCGCGGGTTGGCGTGGCTCGCGTTCCTCGACCGGCTCGGGTTGGGCGCGTGCCTGGCCGATGACATGGGTCTGGGCAAGACGGTGCAGCTGCTGGCCCTGGAGGCCCACAACCGGCAGCACGGGGCGCGGCTGCCGACGCTGCTGGTGTGCCCGATGTCCGTGGTCGGCAACTGGCAGCGCGAGGCCGCGCGGTTCACGCCCGGGCTGGAGGTGCGGGTCCACCACGGCGCGGACCGGGTGCTCGACGTCGACTGCGACCTGGTCATCACGACGTACGCGGTGGTCTCGCGCGACGCCGGCGCGCTCGCCGGGGTCCAGTGGGACCGGGTGGTGCTCGACGAGGCGCAGAACGTCAAGAACAGCTCGACGAGGCAGTCGCAGGTGGTGCGGTCGCTGCCCGCGCGGCACCGGGTGGCGCTGACCGGCACGCCGGTGGAGAACCGGCTGGCCGAGCTGTGGTCCGTGATGGACTTCGTCAACCCCGGTGTGCTGGGCACGATCAGCGCGTTCCGCGCCCGCTTCGCGGTGCCGATCGAACGCCACCACGACGAGGAGGCGGCCGTGCGGCTGCGGCGGATCACCGGGCCGTTCGTGCTGCGCCGCCTCAAGACCGACCCGCGGGTCATCACCGACCTGCCGGACAAGATCGAGGTCACGCAGCTGTGCACGCTCACGCCCGAGCAGGCGTCGCTGTACCAGGCCGTGGTGGACGACATGCTCGGGCGCATCGCCGAGGCGGAGGGCGTCAAGCGCAAGGGCCTGGTGCTGGCCACGATGTCGCGGCTCAAGCAGGTCTGCAACCACCCGGCGCAGCTCCTCGGCGACGGGTCGCGCGTCGCGGGCCGCTCGGGCAAGGTGGCGCGGCTGGAGGAGATCCTCGACGAGGCGCTGGCCGACGGCGACAAGGCGTTGTGCTTCACCCAGTTCACGGGGTTCGGCTCGCTGGTCGTGCCGCACCTGGCCGCGCGGTTCGACACCGAGGTGCTGTTCCTGCACGGCGGGACGCCGAAGGGCAGGCGGGACGAGATGGTGCGGCGGTTCCAGGGGGAGGACGGGCCGTCGATCTTCGTGCTGTCGCTCAAGGCGGGCGGCACCGGGCTGAACCTGACGGCCGCCAACCACGTCGTGCACCTCGACCGGTGGTGGAACCCGGCGGTGGAGGACCAGGCGACCGACCGGGCGTTCCGGATCGGTCAGCGCAACCACGTGCAGGTGCGCAAGTTCGTCACCGTCGGGACGCTGGAGGAGCGCATCGACCGGATGATCGAGGAGAAGCGGGGCCTGGCGCAGCTCGTGGTCGGCGCGGGCGAGGACTGGCTGACCGAGTTGTCCACGAACGAGTTGCGCGAGCTGTTCGCGCTGTCCGGGGAGGCCGTCGGTGCCTGATCGCGACTGGCACGGCGAACGGCCGTCCGCGCGCCGGGCGATCCGCGTCGAGGGCGGCCTGACGCTGCGCAGCAAGCGCGGTGACGTGGCGCGGACGTGGTGGTCGCGCCGGTTCGTGGAGGTGCTGGAGTCGTTCGGCATGGGCGGGCGGCTCGCGCGGGGTCGGGGGTACGCGCGCACCGGGCAGGTGATGAGCCTGTCGCTGTCGACGAGCCTGGTCGTGGCGCTGGTGATGGGGACGCGGCGCGAGCCGTACCGGGCGCGGGTCGGGGTCCGGAAGTTCACCGACCAGGAGTGGTCGCGCATCGAGCACGCGCTCGCCGACCGGGCGGTCTTCGCGGCGAAGCTGCTGGCGGGCGAGATGCCGCCGGAGATCGAGGACGTGTTCGCCGACCTGGGGCTCGCGCTGTTCCCGAGCACGCTGCGCGAGATGTCGATGGACTGCACGTGCCCGGACTGGGAGGTGCCGTGCAAGCACCTCGCGGCGACCTGCTACCTGCTCGCCGAGTCGTTCGACACCGACCCGTTCGAGATCCTCGCCTGGCGCGGCCGGTCGCGGGAGGACCTGCTGGACCGGCTGCGGGAGCTGCGCGCCCCCCTGCCGCACGAGGAGCCGGTGCCCGTGGAGCCCGTGCCGGAGCCGGAGGTCGACGAGTTCGCCGGGTTCTGGGTGCGCCGGACGACGTCCGCGGCGGTGCCGGAGGTCGCGGAGCCGGTGCCCACGCGCCCGGACGCCCTGCTCGACCAGCTCGACCCGCTCGTGGTGGACGGCCGATCGCTGACCGACGACCTCCGCCCGCTCTACCGGCTCATCGCGAGGTCGTCGCGCGGGACCGAGCGGTGAGCGCCGGGCGCCGACGCGGCCCGGCGGAGGCGTGACCCCCTCCACTGTGACGAACAGCACAGCGGAGGACGTCCGGCGGCTCCTGGGGCGAGCGCCCGGCGTCCAGCAAGTTACTCACTGGTAACGTGCGGCGACGACGAAGGGAGAACCCCCGGTGCTGTTCAACCCCGACACCTACGACGCCGGCCACCTGGACCCCGAGAGCCGCCGCCTGCTGCGCGCGGTCATCGACTGGTTCGAGGAGCGCGGCAAGCGCCGGCTGATCGCCGACGACCAGGCCAGGGTCTGGTACGCCGAGTTCCTCGACTTCGTCGCGCGCGAGAAGCTGTTCGCGACCTTCTGCACCCCGGCCGCCGAGGCCGGCGGGAACCCCGACAAGCGCTGGGACGCCGCCCGCAACGCCGCGTTGAGCGAGGTGCTGGGCTTCTACGGCCTCCAGTACTGGTACGCCTGGCAGGTCACCGTCCTCGGCCTCGGCCCGATCTGGATGAGCGACAACGCCGCCGCCCGCGCGAAGGCCGCGGCGCTCCTGGACGACGGCGCGGTGTTCGCGTTCGGCCTGTCCGAGAAGGAGCACGGCGCGGACGTCTACTCCACCGACATGGTGCTCACGCCCACCGGCACGGGCTTCGTCGCCAACGGCGGCAAGTACTACATCGGCAACGGCAACGTCGCGGGCATGGTCTCGGTGTTCGGCCGCCGCGCCGACGTGGAGGGCCCCGACGGGTACGTGTTCTTCGCCGTCGACTCGCAGCACGAGGCGTTCCACCTGGTCAAGAACGTGGTCGACTCGCAGATGTTCGTCAGCGAGTTCCGGCTGGAGGACTACCCGGTGCGCGCCGAGGACGTCCTGCACACCGGCGCGGACGCGTTCAGCGCCGCCCTGAACACGGTGAACGTCGGCAAGTTCAACCTGTGCACGGCGTCCATCGGCATCGGCGAGCACGCGTTCCACGAGAGCGTGACCCACGCCCACAACCGGGTGCTCTACGGCAAGCGCGTCACCGAGTTCCCGCACGTGCGGCAGAACTTCGTCGACGCCTACGCCCGCCTGGCCGCGATGAAGCTGTTCTCGGACCGCGCCGTGGACTACTTCCGCAGCGCGTCCCCCGAGGACCGCCGCTACCTGCTGTTCAACCCCGTCACCAAGATGAAGGTCACCAGCGAGGGTGAGCGGGTCGTCGACCTGCTGTGGGACGTGATCGCGGCCAAGGGCTTCGAGAAGGACACCTACTTCTCGATGGCGGCCCGCGACATCCGGGCGCTGCCGAAGCTGGAGGGCACGGTCCACGTCAACCTCGCCCTCGTGCTGAAGTTCATGCCCAACTACCTGTTCGCCCCCACCGGGTACGAGGCGGTGCCGACCCGGCACGACCCGGCCGACGACGCGTTCTTCTGGCGCCAGGGCCCGGCCCGCGGCCTCGGGACGGTCCGCTTCCACGACTGGGAGGCCCCCTACCGCGAGCACGCCCGCGTGCCGAACGCGGCGCTGTTCCACGAGCAGGCACGGGCACTGCGCGACCTGCTCACCGAGGCCGCCCCGGACGAGGCCCAGCAGCGGGACCTGGACTTCCTGCTCAACCTCGGCCACCTGTTCACGCTCGTCGTGTACGGGCAGCTGGTACTGGAGCAGGCAGCGACCGCAGGCGTGGACGACGACCTGCTGGACCAGGTCTTCGACGTCCTGGTGCGCGACTTCTCCGCCTACGCCGTCGCCCTGCACGGCAAGGCGTCGTCCACGGGGGCGCAGCAGGCGTGGGCGCTGGGCGTGGTGCGCAAGCCGGTCGTGGACGGCGGCCGGTTCGACCGGGTGTGGCAGGCGGTGGCGGCGCTGTCGGGGGTGTACGAGATGCGCCCGTGAACGGCGGTCGGCGCGGTCGGGCACGAGTGCGCCCGACCGGCCGTCGCGCACGCGGACGGGTGTCGGCGGGCGGGCTGGGCCGATCGGGCGTGGGCGCCCGCGCCGGCGGGGGAACCGCGGCGGGACGGCGGAGCCGACTGAGGGCAGCGTCTTGACTGGTCGGGCGGGACCGGTGTTGGGTCGCTTCCTACCGGTTCGAGAGGGGGTCGCGGGTCGTGACCGCGTCCAAGGCACTGCGCGCCCTGCGCGAGGCGATCGTGCTGGAACTGCTCGATTCGGAGAACGAACACGAGTTCGACACCGCCGTGGGGGCCTTCGACCACCCGCGGTGCGAGGTCGTCTCGACCGGCCAGGTGTTCGAGGGCCGGGAGGAGGTGGCCGGGTACTACGCGCGGGTGCTCCGCGCGGTCCCCGACCGGCGCAGCACGCTCGTGGCACTGCACCACGCCGACGACGCGGCGATCGCGGAGCTGGAGGTCGCGGGCACCTACCTGGGCGGCGGGGAGCCGGTCGGGCGGCCGTTCCGGGTGCGCACCACCGCGTTCTTCCTGTTCGACGGCGCGCGCCTGGTCGGTCAGCGGCTTTACGGCGAGCACGGCTGCACGCCCGACGACACCCCCGCCGGTACCGCCGCGGAACCGGCGTTGACCAGCTGAAGCAGGCCGGAGGGCGCGAAAACGGGCCGCCACCCCGTCGCCGGAGTGGCGGCCCGAATCCGGTTCCGGGTCGGCGAGGACCCGGAGAGGGTCAGAGCGGTCGAACCGCCTGCGCCTGCGGGCCCTTCTGGCCCTGGCCGATTTCGAACTCCACCCGCTGGTTCTCCTCGAGCGTGCGGTAACCGTTGCTCTGGATCTCCGAGTAGTGCACGAACACGTCGGCGCCACCGTTGTCCGGGGAGATGAAGCCGAAGCCCTTCTCCGCGTTGAACCACTTGACGGTGCCCTGAACTGCCATCTTGCTACTTCTCCTCTAACAGGTGCCGGATCGCGCTTGCGACCACCGGGTCCGCTGCTGCGGGCTCCGGCCCTCCAGGAGGAGTGTTCAGCGCCCGCAACTCCGTTCCGCGAGCGTGGTGGAACACGAACACAGAAAGGTACGACCGCAGACAGTCAACCACGACCGGCCGCTCGCAGTCGAGCGGCAGAATGCGGCGAGTCGCACTGCTACGGTGGGCCCGGGCTCGATCACAGGGGGTCTGCCATGCCGGAGCCGATGCTGGTCTCCATCGCCGCCTCGCTCGCCACGCGAGCGGTGGCCGGGTTGTACGACCTGGTCCGGGCCAGGTTCGCGGGGGATTCCGAGGCGAGCGCGGCGCTGACCGCCGCCGAGGGGCAACCCGAGGACTCGCCACAGGTCAGGGCGTTGAGCGAGGTGCTGGAGCGGACCACGTCCGCTGATCCGGACTTCGCCGAGGCGCTGGGCCGCGAGTACGGGGCCGTCACCCAGACCGGCCGGGTGGTCAACCAGATCTCGGGCACGGTGCACGGGAACGTGCTGCAGGCAGGCGACATCCAGGGTGGCGTCAGCTTCTCGTAGCCCTCCGGGGTGAAGATGGGGTGATGTACCCGCTCGACCTGCCCCAGTCCCGGTTGCTGTTCTTCTTCCTCGGCCTGGTGCTGACGTTCGTGTTCATCCGGATCAGCGTCCGCATGATCCGGGCCGGTGTGCGCTGGTGGCCGGGCAACTTCACGCCCGGCGGCACCCACATCCACCACGTCGTGTTCGGCGCGGTGTTCATGATGCTCGGCGGGGTCACCGGGTTGGCCGTGCCGGACGACGAGCACGGCCTGCGGGTTGCCGCAGCCGCGCTGCTCGGCGTGGGCGCGGCGCTCGTGCTGGACGAGTTCGCGCTGATCCTGCACCTGCGGGACGTGTACTGGACCAAGGACGGCCGGCTGTCGGTCGACGCGGTGTTCCTGGCCGTCGGCATGACCGGCCTGCTGCTGCTCGGCGCCCGGCCGCTCGGCTATGACGAGTTCTACGGCGAGGGCCGGCCGCTGCGCGTGGTGCTGATCCTGGTGAACTTCGGGTTCGCCGTCGTGGCGCTGCTCAAGGGCAAGGTGTGGACCGGCCTGCTCGGGCTGCTGGTGCCCGTGCTGCCCGAGATCGGGGCCGTGCGCCTGGCCCGTCCGGGATCGCCGTGGGCGCGCTGGCGCTACACCGAGGGCTCGCGCAAGCTGCGCCGCGCGTACCGCCGCGAGGCCCGCTTCCGGCAACCCCTGATCCGGGCCAAGATCCGCGTGCAGGAGTTCATCTCCGGCCGCCACGACCTGGACCCGGACGACTGACCCGGCGAGTCACGCGCTCACGGCCGGCGGTGTGCGCCGCGAACGTGGAACTCAGGGGTCCCGAACGTTCGACTCGCGGGGCTTGGGCGTTCGACTCGCGGGTCAGTTGACCAGGATGCCCAGTTCGGCGCAGTCGTCCGCGGTGTCCCCGTCGCACAGCTCGGCCGGCTTCACCGCACCCTCTCCGACCAGGGCCCGCACGTTGTCGCGGGCGACCAGGTCGGCACCGAGCAGCACCGACTTCACGTCCCGCCGCGACACCAGGTCACGGGTGTTGCCGGTGGCCAGGTCGTCCGCGCCGGCCAGGTCGCCGCGCGCCACCGCGATGGCCAGCCGGGCGGCGGCCTCCGCCTCGTCGCGGATCGGCTTGTAGACCGTCATGCACTGCTCGCCGCGCAGGACCGCGCGCAGGCCCTCCAGCGTGGCGTCCTGGCCGGTCACCGGCACCTTGCCCGCCAGGCCCCTCGCCTTGAGCACCTCGATGACCGCGCCGGCGAGGCCGTCGTTGGCGGCCACCACGCCGTCGACCTTGCCGCCGTTGCCGTTGAGGATCTGCTCGAACGTCGCCTTGCCGATCACCGGGTCCCACTTGTCGATGGCCTTGCTGTCGACCAGCTGCAGCGCGCCGCTGTCGTACTTCGGGCCGAGCTTGCGGCGCTGGCCGTCCGCGAACAGGGTCGCGTTGTTGTCCTGCGGCGCGCCCTGGATCTCGATGATGCTCGCGCCCGGCTTCTCGCCCAGGCAGCGCAGCAGGCCCTCCGCCTGGAGCTCGCCCACGTTGAGGTTGTCGAACGAGACGTAGTACTCGGCGAACCCACCGAGGCTGATCCGGTCGTAGTTGATGACCGGGATGTTCGCGTCCCGGGCCTTCCGCTCGACGGCCGCGCCGCCCTCGGGCGACAGCGGCGTCGTCATCAGCACCTTCACGCCGCGGGCGATCATCTCGTCCGCGATGCTCGCGAACTTCGCCTCGTCGCCGTCGGCGTTCTGGATGTCGCCCTCGATGCCCGCGAAGCTGAACGCCTGGTTCAGCAGCGGCGCGTCCTGCTCGTCCCAGCGGTCCGACGACGACCGGTCCGGCAGGATGACGCCGACGACCGGTTTCACGGCGGGTGCGCCGGTCGCCGGGGCGAGCGGGTCGGGTGCGTCGGAGCACGAGGCGACGGACAGGACGAGCAGGCCGCTGGACACGGCTGCGGTTAGCCTTCGCATTCGCCAACCCCTTGCACGGGCACATGGACGTCGATGACCGGAAACAGAATGTTGCGGAATTCCATCCCCCGGCGTACGGGTTCGTCAAGACGTAGCAACGAGCCGGCTCCAAATGGTCCGCACCAGTCGTGTCGGAGCCCTTCACGGGACATCGAACCCGCTGGTCGAGACGTTACTTTCAGGCGAAATATCACCCTCCGCACCCGATTGACTACGGAGCCGGCACGGTCAAAGCAGGGCTCGTCTTCCTGCTATTTTTGTGCGAAGGTGTCGCCTGCCGAACCTTGGCCGGTTGTGTGAGGAGAAGACAGCGTGAGAATCGTCCCCGCAGCGCTGATGGCCGCGATCGCCGCGGCCCTGCTCGCCCTGGGCGCCGGGCCGGCCGCCGCAGCACAGGTCTCGCCGGCCCACGACCAGGTCGTGGCTGCCTCGAAGTCGCCCGCCTACTCCCAGGTGGTCCACGCCGAGGACAACCGCGACATGTAGTGACCCGAAAGCCCCCGCCTCCCGGTTCGACCGAGGGGCGGGGACTTTCGCATGTCCGCAGGTCGGGGAACCTGCCACCGGGGCTCAGCCCAGGGCGGTACCCAGCGCCTGCCAGTCCAGCACCGGCGCGGCCAGGTCGCGGATCGCGGCCAGCAGGCCGAGCCGGGCGCGCTTGACCCGCTCCTCCTCGGCCATGACCAGCACCTCGTCGAAGAACGTGTTCACCGGCGCGGTGAGCCCGGACGCCGCCGCGGCGAACGCGGCGAGCCCGGTCACACCGGCGGGCACCTCGACGAGCGCCTCGTGCAGCGCCACCTCGGCCGGCTCGGTGAGCACCTGCGGGTCGTACTCGCCCGCGGTGTCGGCGGGCACGATCCGCCGCACCCGCTGGAGCGCGGCGACCAGGGCGGCGAAGTCCGGGTCACCGGCCAGCGAGGTCAGCTCGGCCAGCGTGGTGTCGGCGACCGCGGGCGCGTCGGCCAGCGGCAGCACGGCGTTGACGAACCGGTGGTCGTGGCCGGCGTCGAGCAGCTGCTGCTCGTAGCGCCGCACGGCGAACTCGCGCGCCACCTCCAGGGACTCCGCCGACAGCTCCGGCCCCTGCTCCGCGACGCCGCGGGCGGCCAGCGCCAGCGCCTTGGGCAGCGTGATGCCCTTCAGCTCCGGGAACGCCCGCAGCACGCTCACCGCGCCCAGCGCCGCCCGCCGCAGGCCGAACGGGTCGGAGCTGCCGGTCGGGTTCGCGCCGATCCCGAACAGGCCCGCCAGCAGGTCGAACCGGTCCGCCAGCGACAGCAGCGCGCCCGGCGTGGACGACGGCAGCGCGTCGCCCGCCGACCGGGGCAGCTCCATCTCGAACAGCGCCGCCGCCACCTCCGGGGTCTCCCCCGCGCGCTCGGCGTACTCGCGGGCCATCACGCCCGCGAGGCTCGACAGCTCGATGACCATCTGCGAGCCCAGGTCGAACTTCACCAGCTCGCCGGCCCGCGCCAGCGTCTTGTCGGCCGCGCCGACCTCCTCGGCCAACCGCCCGGCGAGCACCGCGATGCGGGCCGCCCGGTCGGCCATCGAGCCGAGCTTGTCGGCGAACGTGAGCTTGGCCAACCCGGACTTCATGTCCGCGAGCGGCGTGCGCAGGTCCGCCCGCCAGAAGAACGCGGCGTCCTCGTAGCGCGCCCGCAGCACGCCCTCGTTGCCCGCGCGCACCAGGTCCTCGTCGACCTCGCCGTTGGCGACGGCCACGAAGTGCGGCAGCAGCGACCCGTCGGCCGCCCGGACCGGCAGGTAGCGCTGGTGCTTGCGCATCACCGTGGTCAGGATCTGCGCGGGCAGCTCCAGGTAGCGCTCCTCGAAGGACCCGAGGATCGGCGTCGGCCGCTCCACCAGGTTGGTGACCTCGTCGAGCACCCCGTCGAAGTCCACGACCCCGCCGACGGACGCGGCCAGCTCCTCCGCCCGCGCCACGATCGCCGCCCGGCGCGCGTCGGCCGACACGTCGATCCCGTGCCCGGCCAGGAACTCCGGGTAGCCGTCCGCCGTGGACACCTCCACGACGGGGGTGTCGGCCGTGCGGTGCACGCGGGTCCTCGGCTCGGCGGCCAGGGACGACACGGCCACCGGGACCGGTGTCGTGCCGAGCAGCGCGAGCAGCCAGCGGATCGGGCGGGTGAACGACAGCTTCGGGTCGTTCCACTTCATGTTCTTCTCGGCGCGCAGCTCGGCCACGACCTCGCCGAGCAGTCCGCTGAGGACCTCCACCGCGCCGCGGCCCGGGTCGGTGCGCGCGAGGGCGACGTGCTCGACGCCGTTCTCGGTGACGCGGCCCAGCTCGGACACGTCGACGCCCTGGCCCCGGGCGAAGCCCTGGGCGGCCTTCGTCGGGTTGCCGTCGGCGTCGAACGCCGCCGACACACGGGGTCCGCGCACGGTCTTCTCGGCGTCCGGCTCGCGCGCCGCGACGCCCGGCACGAGCACGACGACGCGGCGCGGCGTGCCGTGCACCTCGACGTCGCCGTGCGCGAGGCGGGTGGCGCCGAGCTTGTCGGTCACCGCCTTCGCGACCGCCTCGACCGTGCGGGTCACCTCGTGCGGCGGCAACTCCTCGACGCCGATCTCGAACAGCAGCGTGTTCGAGCCCGCGACCTCGGCGAACGCCTCCGGCAGCACGGCCGGCGCGGGCGCCCCGGCCAGGCCGAGCGGGTGGCCCAGCTCCTCGCGGCGCGCGGCCCACAGCTGGGCGACCTCGCGGGCCAGGCCCCGCATCCGGCCGAACGCGCGGGCCCGCTCCGTGGTGCTGATCGCGCCGCGCGCGTCGAGCACGTTGAACGCGTGCGAGCACTTCAGCACGTAGTTGTGCGCGGGCACGGGCAGGCGGGCGTCGAGCATGCGGCGCGCCTCGGCCGCGTACTCCTCGAACATCCGCTTGGTCGCCTCGACGTCGGCGTCGTCGAGGTAGTAGCGGCTCATCTCGTACTCGGCCTGGCCGAACGCCTCGCCGTAGGAGATGCCGGGCGCGTAGGCGATGTCCTTGAAGTGGTCGACGCCCTGGAGCGCCATCATGATGCGCTCGATGCCGTAGGTGATCTCCACCGACACCGGGTCCAGCGACATGCCGCCGGCCTGCTGGAAGTAGGTGAACTGGGTGATCTCCAGGCCGTCGAGCCACACCTCCCAGCCCAGGCCCCACGCGCCGAGCGCGGGCGAGGCCCAGTTGTCCTCCACGAACCGCACGTCGTGGGCGCGCACGTCGATGCCGAGGGCTTCGAGGCTGCCCAGGTACAGCTCCTGGGGGTCGCCCGGGTCGGGCTTGAGGATCACCTGGAACTGGGTGTGGGTCTGGAGCCGGTTCGGGTTCTCGCCGTACCGCGCGTCATCGGGCCGCACGCTGGGCTCGACGTAGGACACCCGCCACGGCTCGGGACCGAGCACCCGCAGCACGGTGGCGGGGTTCAACGTACCGGCGCCGACCTCCGTGTTGTACGGCTGCACGACGATGCAGCCCCGGTCGGTCCAGTACCTGGTCAGCGCGAGCAGCGCGTCCTGCATGGTCAGCACGGGGGCACAGTCTACGAACGCGGTGCACCCGACCTCACAATCGGGTTACCGCGCTGGTCAGGGCGCGGCCAAACCCGGTATCACGACGTCACCGGGGACGGCCTGTGCGACGCTGTGCGCAACCCGGGCGCCCCCTGAGGCGTCCTTGGAGGCGTACCCGGGTACCAGGGAGGAGTGGGAGTGGACAACCGGCCGCCGGGGCCAGGCGAGCCCGACGGATTCCGCGGGCGACCAGTTCCCCCGCGGGGTTCCTCCGCAGGTCAACCTCGGCGTGGCGGGGGTGGTGGCGCCCCGTTCGAACCCGACCCGCGCCGTCGCCTCGACCCGCCGCCGGGGCGCCCCGCGCGCGCCCGCGCGTCCGCCGACGAGGCCACCGAGCACGTCGAGCCGGTCACACCGGCCGGTCGGTCCGAGCCGCCACCGCGCCGCGAACGCCGCGCGCCCGCCGCCGGGCGGTCCGGTGCGCGCCCGGTGGAGGACGAGCGCTCGGGCGAGCGCCGTCGGCCCGCGGCCGGTCGCGTCCCCGCGCCGGACCGCTCCACCGAACGACCGCGACCCACCGAACGACCGCACCCCACCGAACGACCGCGCCCCGACGACCGGGCCCGCGCCGACCGCGACCGCGCCGAAGGTCGGGCCGCGCCCGCCCGCACCGCACCCGCGGCCGCGCGCAAGCGCCCGACGACCACCTCGGCGGTGAGCGGCGGCGCGCTCATCGGGCGCACGATCCTGGCCGTCACCTCGGTCGCCGTGCTGCTCGGCACGGGGTACGCGTACGCCAACTTCCAGGCGCTGACCGACAACATCAGCACCACGGACGTGATCGGCCTGGAGGGCGGCGGCGAGAAGCCCGCCGACGGCTCGGTCGACATCCTGATGGTGGGCATGGACAGCCGCACCGACGCCAAGGGCAACCCGCTGCCCCGGGAGATCCTGGACGAGCTCCAGGCGGGTGACGAGACGGCCGGCGGGCTGAACACCGACACGCTGATCCTGATGCACGTGCCGAACGACGGCGGCAAGGCCGTCGCGGTGTCGTTCCCGCGCGACTCGTACGTGAAGATCGCGGGCGGCTACGGTCGCCACAAGATCAACTCTGCGTACGGGTACGGCAAGGAGTCCGCCATCGAGCGCCTCAAGCGCGAGGGCGAGTCCGACCCGGCCCAGCTGGACGTCAAGTCCCGCAAGGACGGCGCGAAGAACCTCATCGCGACCCTCCAGGACCTCACCGGCGTCACCATCGACCACTACGCCGAGATCAACCTGGTCGGGTTCTACGAGATCACCAAGGCCGTCGGCGGCGTGGACGTGTGCCTCAACCAGGCCACCCAGGACGAGTTCTCGGGCGCGGACTTCGCCGCGGGGCCGCAGAAGATCCAGGGCCGCGAGGCGCTCGCGTTCGTGCGCCAGCGGTACGGGCTGCTGCGCGGCGACCTCGACCGGATCGTGCGCCAGCAGGTGTTCATGGCCGGCCTGGCCAAGCAGGTCCTGTCCGCGGGCACGCTGTCCGACCCGGGCAGGCTCAGCGACCTGATCGACGCGCTGAGCAAGTCCATCGTGCTCGACGAGGGCTGGGACGTGCTGCGGTTCGCCACCCAGATGAAGGACCTGACCGGCGGCAACCTGAAGTTCGAGACGATCCCGACCGGCGACCCGGAACTCCAGACGCCCGAGGACGGCCTCGCGGTCGAGGTGAACGAGCGCGACGTGAAGAAGTTCTTCAAGAACCTGGGCTCCGACCCGACCGCGGTGGGCTCCTCCACCGCACCGATCGTCGACCCCGGCACGGTGACCGTCGAGGTGCGCAACGCCTCCGGCATCGGCGGGCTGGCCGGCCGCGTGCTCAAGTCCCTCGTCGCCGAGGGCTACGTCGACGGCGGCTCCGGCAACGCCACCGAGGAGGTGCTGTCCTCCGTGGTCCGCCACGGCGCGGGCGGCGAGGCGGGCGCCGGGGCCGTCGCCGACTTCCTCGGCGGCATCGACGTCGAGGAGGACCCCGAGGTGCCCGCCGGGCAGGCGCTGGTGCTCCTGGGCGACGACTACGACGGCCCCGGCGTGCAGGGCCTCACCGGCGGGCCGCTGGTCGGCCTGGACGGCGCCAGGCGGCAGCAGCCGGACACGACCACGCCGCAGCCGCCCATCACCGCCGACGGGGTGCGCTGCGTCAACTGACGGGACTCGGTCGACCGACAGGACTCGGGGGGGGGCGTTCGTGGGGGACTTCGCGGGACGGGTGCGCGCGCTGCCGGCGGCCGGCGCACGGCTGCTGCGGCGGCGGTGGCGGCTCGCGCTGCTCGTGACCGGGCTGCTGGCGGTGCTGGCCGCCACGCCGTGGGTGTGGGTGCGCACCAGCAGCGCCCCGTACGTGCACGGCGCGGCGGACGTGCCCGAGGCCCCGGTGGCGCTGGTGCTGGGTGCCGGACTGACCCGGTCGGGGACGCCGACGCCGTTCCTGGCCGGCCGGCTGGACGTGGCGGCGCAGCTGTACCGGACCGGCAAGGTGGAGGTCCTGCTGGTCAGCGGCGACAACAGCAGGACCGACTACGACGAGCCGAGCGCGATGCGCGACTACCTCGTCCGCCGCGGCGTGCCCGAGCGGGTGGTCGTGGCCGACTACGCGGGACTGGACACGTGGGACTCGTGCACGCGGGCGAAGCGGGTCTTCGGCGTCGAGCGGGTGACCGTGGTGACGCAGGGGTTCCACCTGCCGCGCGCCGTGGCGCTGTGCCGGTCGGCCGGCCTGGAGGCGCACGGCGTCGGCCACGACACGTCGCGGGGCTGGGCCACGACGACCGCCTACGGCCACTTCCGGGAGGTGTTCGCGGCGGGCAAGGCGATGTGGGACGGCGTCGTCGCCAAGCCGGACCCCCGGTTCCTCGGTCCGGCCGAGCAGGGCGTCACCCGTGCCCTGACCCCGTGAAACACTACTTTCGGTACCTCTCCATTAGCCCGATCGGGCGATAAATGGGACAACTCGCGTAAG
Source organism: Saccharothrix longispora (assembly GCF_031455225.1). Lineage (GTDB taxonomy): Bacteria > Actinomycetota > Actinomycetes > Mycobacteriales > Pseudonocardiaceae > Actinosynnema > Actinosynnema longispora. The sequence continues at coordinate 7,861,381 of NZ_JAVDSG010000001.1, read as the reverse complement.
CAATCGCCGTATCGCGCTTTCCATCTGCGTGGGGTCTGTCGGGGCCCCCGCGGACGGAGGATCGACGGTGCAGATCGACACAGCGGCGTACCAGCGCGTGCTCGGCGACGAGCTGCGCAGCCTGCGCAAGCAGCGCGGATGGACCCGCAAGGAGCTCAACCGACGGCTGCAGAGCGACATCTCGCTGCAAACCCTGGCCACCTACGAGCTGGGCACGCGCCAGTGCTCGGTGGTCCGGTTGGTCGAGATCTGCGTCGCCCTGGGCGTCCCCGCGCACCAGGTGTTGGCCCGGGTACACGAACGTGTGTTCGGGGACGCGCCGGCGGGTCACCTGGCGGTGAACCTCAGCGCGGTCGTCGCCGACACGCGACCGCAGCTGCTGCCGCTGCGGCGGTGGGCGCAGGGCCGACTGGCGCAGCTCGTGCCGGGGCACTCCCCCGAGGTGCACCTGGACCTGCCCGCGCTGGAGTACATGGCGCAGTTGTGCCAGCTCAGCACGGTGGACCTGATCAGGACCCTGCGGGAGCTGGACGGCAACCGCCCCCGGTAGCATCGGGGCACTCCCCCACCCCTGACCGTGCAGGAAGTCGCTTGCCGAACACTCCAGGTGCAGACCCAGCCCGCCTGCCGCTGCGCACCGCAGCCGCCGTGCGACTGGGCAACATGAGCTCGAAGCTGTCGCAGAAGATGGGCCTCGGCGCCGGTGGCATGATCGGCGGCCGGGTCGCGCTGCGGCTGGACCCGCAGGCGTTGGCGCACCTCACCCAGGGTCGTGCCGTCGCACTGGTGACCGGGACCAACGGCAAGACCACCAGCACGATGATGCTCAGCCGCGCCGTGTCCTACCTGGGCGAGGTGGCCACCAACCACGGTGGCGCGAACATGCCCGACGGGCACGTGACCGCGCTGTCCAAGCAACCGGATGCGCCGTACGCGGTGCTGGAGGTCGACGAGGGGTACTTCCCCGAGGTCGTGCGGGCGGCGTCGCCCACCGTGGCCGTGCTGCTGAACCTGTCGCGCGACCAGCTCGACCGGGTCGGCGAGGTCCGCACGATCGAGCGCTCGCTGCGCACCGCCCTCGGGACGGTGACCGGGACCGTGGTCGCCAACTGCGACGACATCATGGTCACCTCGGCCGCCCGCGACTGCGCGAACGTGGTCTGGGTGGCGACCGGCACGGGCTGGCACAACGACGCGGCCTCGTGCCCGCGCTGCGGCGACCCGATCCGCTGGGAGGGCGAGCACTGGTACTGCACCGGCTGCGACCTCGCCCGGCCCCGGCCGAACTGGATCACCGATGACGGCCGGCTGGTGACGCCGAACGGCGCGAAGGTCGAGCTGTCGCTGCGGCTGCCCGGCAAGTTCAACCAGGCCAACGCGGTGATGGCCGCCGCGGCGGCGGTCGCGCTCGGCGTACCGGTCGAGGAGGCCGTGCAGCGGCTGCGCGGCGTGTCCAACGTGGCGGGCCGGTACCGGACGATCCAGCGGTCGGGCCACCGCGCCCGGTTGCTGCTGTCCAAGAACCCGGCGGGCTGGAGCGAGACGCTGACCGTGGTGCGCGAGGCCGACCACCCGGCCGTGCTGGTGATCAACGCGCACGAGGCCGACGGCCGCGACCTGTCGTGGCTGTGGGACGTGCCGTTCGAGAGGTTGCAGGGCCGTCGGGTCATCGCGTCCGGCGAACGCGCCACCGACCTGGCCGTGCGGCTCACCTACGCCGAGGTGCAGCACACGATCGTGCCCGACCCGCTCAAGGCGATCGACGAGATGCCGCCGGGCCCGGTCGAGGTCATCGCCAACTACACCGCTTTCCGGGACCTGAACGCGAGGGCCGCCGAGTGACGACGTCCAAGGTCCAGATCGCCCTGGTGCTGCCCGACCTGCTCGGCACCTACGGCGACTTCGGCAACGCGGTCGTGCTGGAGAAGCGCATGACGTGGCGCGGCATCGCCGCGGAGATCGTCACGGTGCGGTTCGGCGAGCCGGTGCCCGACTCGTGCGACATCTACGTGGTCGGCGGCGGCGAGGACACCGCGCAGACGCTGGCCGTGCGGCACCTGCGGGAGCACCCGGGCATGCAGCGGGCGGCGGCGCGCGGCGCGGTGGTCCTCGGCGTGTGCGCGGGCATCCAGATCTTCGGCGAGTCGTTCACCCGGGCCGACCAGGTCACGCACCCCGGTCTGGGCCTGCTCGACTCGACGTCGCACGCGGGTGGCAGCCGGGCGATCGGCGAGGTGGTCGCGACGCCCGCGAACGGCCTGTTCGAAGGAGTCCTGACGGGCTTCGAGAACCACCAGGGCCGTACCGTGCTCGGGCCGTCCGCGCAGCCGCTGGCGCACGTCAAGGTGGGCACCGGCAACGACGGCTCGGTGGAGGGCGCGGTGCAGGGGCGCATCCTGTGCACCTACCTGCACGGTCCCGTACTGCCGCGCAACCCGCAGATCGCCGACCTGCTGATCGAGTGGGCGACGGGCGTCAAGCCGGCTCCGCTCGAACTGGCCGACGTGACCCGCCTGCGAGCCGAACGCACCAAGGCCGCCGGCCTCTGACCGCGAGTCGTACGTTCGCGCCGCGCGTGTCGTACGTTCGCACTCGGCGAGTCGTAACTTCAGGACCCCCGAGTTCTCCATCCAGAAGTGGGGACTCGGGGGTCCTGAACGTTCGACACACCGGGCCTGAACGTACGACTCGCGCGGGCTGAACGTACGACTCGCGGGGTCAAGCGGGGACTTTGGCGCGGCGGGCCCTGGTCAGGGTGTAGTCGGCCGGGTTCACGGTCCTGGTGCGCATCCAGTAGCGCCAGGTGAAGCCGGGCCACACGGTGCGGTTGACGCCCTGCGCGTCCAGGTACCAGCTCTTGCAGCCGCCCTCGGTCCACACGCCCTTGGTGAGCTTGCGCTGCAACTGCCGGTTGAACCGCGCCTGCACGTCCGGTCGCACGTCCAGCTCGTCGGCGCGGTGCCGGTCCAGCAGGTCCAGGCACTGTCGGACGTAGCGGATCTGCGACTCGATCATGAACACCACCGAGTTGTGGCCGAGGCCGGTGTTCGGGCCGAGCAGGAAGAAGAAGTTGGGGAACCCGGAGACCGTGATGCCGTAGTAGGTCTCGATGCCCTCCTCGCGCCACTTCGTCGACAGGTCGACGCCGCCCTTGCCGGTGATGTCGAGGTAGTCGTACGAGTCGACCACGTGGAAGCCGGTGCCGTAGATGATCGTGTCGACCTCGTGCTCGACGCCCGCGTTGTCCACGATCGAGTGCTCGCGCACCTCGGCGATGCCGTCGGTCACGAGGTCCACGGTGGGCTTGTCCAGCGCCGGGTAGAAGTCGTTGGAGATCAGCACGCGCTTGCAGCCCATGGTGTAGTCGGGCGTCAGCTTCTCCCGCAGCACCGGGTCCTCGACCTGGCCGCGCAGGTGGCGGCGGGCGATGCCCTGGGCGAACTCCATGATCTTCGGGTTCACCGCGAAGCCCAGCGCGCTGGACTCGCGCACCCAGTAGACGTAATCGCGGTACAGGCGCTGGGTGAACGGCAGCGCGCCGAACAGCTTCTGCTCCCAGCCGCTGATGGACCGGTCCATCTTGGGCATGATCCACGGCGGCGTGCGCTGGAAGATCGTCATGCGGCCGACCTGGTCGGCGATCCGCGGCACGAACTGGATCGCGCTCGCGCCGGTGCCGACGACGGCGACCTTCCGCCCCGCGAGGTCGTGCTCGTGGTCCCACCGGGCCGAGTGGAACGCCCTGCCCTTGAACTTCTCGATGCCGGGCAGCACCGGGACGTTCGGGATGTGCAGCGCCCCGACGCCCGCCACGACGGCCTTCGCGGTGTAGGTGTCGCCGTTCCCGGTGGAGACGTGCCAGACCTTGGCGTCCTCGTCCCACCGGGCGCCGGCCACCTCGCTGTCGAACCGGATGTGCTCGCGCAGGCGGTACTTCTCGGCCACGCGGTGCAGGTAGTCCCGGATCTCCGGCTGCTTGGCGAACATGCGCGACCAGCGCGGGTTCAGCTCGAACGAGAACGAGTACATGTGCGACGGCACGTCGCACGCGCAGCCCGGGTAGGAGTTGTCCCGCCAGGTGCCGCCGAGGTCGGCCGCCTTCTCCAGCACGACGAAGTCGCGCTCCCCGCTGCGCTTGAGCTCGATCGCCATGCCCAGGCCGGAGAAACCCGTGCCGATGACCAGGACCTTGACCTCTCGGTGCATGCCCGTCCTCCAAGTCCGGCTACATACTGCTCAGTAGGTTACTCGAAGTAAGTTACCTCCGGTAGTCTGTGGTTCGTGACTTCCGCGGGGCGCGCCGACGCCGAACGTGCCGACGCCCGGCCGAAGCGCCGCCGGATGCCCAAGGCGCAGCGCAAGGCGCAGATGCTCGACGTCGCCGAGACCGTCTTCGCCGAGCGCGGGTACCTGGCGGCCTCGATGGACGAGATCGCCGAACGGGTCGGCGTGTCCAAGCCGATGCTGTACGAGTACTACGGCTCCAAGGAGGGCCTGCTCATCGGCTGCATCCACCGCGCGCGCACCGAACTGCTGGAGCGCACGCAGCAGGCCATCGCCGGCGCGGACGGCCCCGAGGAGGTCCTGCGGCGCGGCCTGCTCGCCTTCTTCGAGTTCATCGCCGGGCACAAGCAGTCGTGGTCGCTGCTGCGCCACGAGGCGGCGATCACGGTGCCGTCCGCCGTCGAGGAGGTCGAGGGCATCCGGCGGCAGCAGACCGACCTGATCGCGGCGGTGCTGCTCGCCTTCGCCCCGGACGTCGACGCGGTGGAGGCGGAGGCGTTCGCCGAGATCGTGGTCGGGTCCACCGAGCGGCTGGCCCTGTGGTGCGAGCGCCGTCCCGACGTCGGCCCCGAGCTGGCCACCCGCTACGTCATGGACGTGGTGTGGCGCGGCGTGGCGGCCCGGCTGGGGTAGGGGTTCAGGCGCCTCGCCCGCGGCGGCCGAAGAGGAGCAGGACGGCACCCGCGAGCACGGTCGCCAGACCGGCGAGGGCCGTCAGCGCGGGGGTGGCGCCCGTGTCGGCCAACGCCTGCCGCTCGTTCGAGGCCGTGCCCAGGACGGACCGCCCCCCGGCCGGCGCGACGGCGGCGGTGGTGGACGTGAGCTGCCCCGTGGTGGGGCCGGTGGACGTCGCGGACGTGACCGGGTCGGTCGTGGACGACGTCGCCGACGTGCCCGACACGGCGGTCGTGGTCGTGGACGTCGCCGAGGTGCCGGAGACCTGCGTGGTGGTCGTCGTGGTCGAGGTCGCCGACGTGCCCGAGACCCCGGTGGTCGTCGTGGTCGGCTGGGTGGTGGTCGACTGGGTCGTCGTGGTGTGGCACGGCGGCTCGCCGCGATCGCAGACGTCACCCCGCCCGGACGGACCGGCGGGCGACGACCACGGGGACGACCACGGGGAAGCCAGGGCCACCCCCGGCACGAGCAGCAGACCGAGCGACAGGCTCACCGCGACGGCGGTTCGACGACTCACGCAGACCTCCAAGGCTGACGACGTTGCTCCGTTCGGCCTATCGGCACCTCATTTCCCGGCGTTAGCGATCACGCACTCTCAGTACACGACCGGGTAATGGTTCGTTCGGCGTCCCGACGCCCGGCGAACGGCGTCGGAACGCCATCCCCCGCAGGTGGGAGGCAACTCCGGGGCCTCTCACTCGTTAGAGGGACAGACGACGTGCTCGGCCCGAAACGCCGGTCAGATGGGAACAGAGGACCGACGGAGGGCGCAGGCATGTCCAGACTCCCCATCACCGCGAACTACCGGCGCCACGGCGACGACTGGGCCGTCGTCGTGCGCGCCGACGGCAGGGAGCTCGCCGCGACGGCGCCCGGCCTGATCGCGGCGCGGCTCGCCGCCGACCAGTTCGCGGACGAGATCGCGGGCCGGTACGCCGACCGCACCGTGGTGCACCTGCTCGACGGCGACGCGCTCGCGTTCTCGGTGGCGTACCTGCACACCCGTGCGGGGCTCGCGCCACCGGCACAGCGGAGGCGTGAAGCGAGCAACACTCACGACCAGGTGATCGATGCCTAGGACCGATCCAACCGGCCTAGGATGTCCGGCCAAAGAGGCGACGGGAGCGCGAGATGGCGACACCGGTGTACAGCGAGACCAGAACCACCCCGCAACGGGGTAGACCGAGGGACGCGTCACGGGACGACGCGCTGCGCCAGGCGGCGTTGGAGGTGATGGCGGAGGTCGGCTACCGGGCGTTGACGATGGACGCCGTCGCCGCTCGGGCGCGTGCCGGCAAGGCCACGATCTACCGGCGGTGGGAGTCGAAGCTCGACCTCGTGATCGACACCTGCACGCAACTGGCGCAGCAGAACCTCGCCGAGCCGGACACCGGTTCGCTGGCGGGTGACCTGCGGGAGTTCCTCGCCGCGTTCGCCGCGTTCCTGTCCGGGCCGAGCGGCAAGGCGGCACAGGCGCTGGTCGGCGAGCTGCCGCACGAGCCGGAGCTGGCCTCCGCGTTCCGCGAGACGTTCCTGACGACGCAGCGCGACGTGCTGCGCGGCATCCTGGAGCGCGCGGACGGCCGGGGCGAACTGCGCCCCGACGCGCCGCGCGGCATGGCGGTGGAGATCGCGGGCGCCGCGCTGATCTACCGGTTGATGCTCACCGGCGACCCGCTGGACGTCCCGTTCGTCGACCGCGTGGTCGAGCAGGTGCTGCTGCCCCTCGTCGCCAAGGGGCAGTAGGTCACCGGAACGAGTGGATCACCGGAACAGCTTGCGCAGCAGGGCGAACCCGATGAGCACGGCCACCGCGATCAGCGAGTACCGGATCTTGGGTTCGTCGAGCTTCGCGCGCACGCTCTCCTTGCCGGACTCGACGAAGCGCTGGGGGTTCGCCCTGGTGCCCAGTTCGTCCAGCGTCGCGGCCAGCGCGTCGCGAGCCTGCTCGATCTCGCGCTGGATGGTGTCGGGGTCGCGGGCCACATCTCCTCCTAGCTGCGGTCTGGCCACAACCGTAGTTGAGAGGCGCGCGAGCCGTTGAGCGGACCGGCGGAACGGTCCCTCGGGACCGGTCCGCCGGCGCGTGCCGATAAGCTGCGGCCGGCGGGCTCGTAGCCCAATTGGCAGAGGCACACGGTTTAGGTCCGTGCCAGTGAGAGTTCGAGTCTCTCCGGGCCCACGTCGCAGCAGCGCCCCCGACACCCGCCGGGGGCCCGCTCACGCCGTGCAAGGGGTGTCACCCCCAGAGCGCAGGGGACAGGAGGGCCGTCGCTCCGATCGGCGGCAGGCCGTCGTCGAGGCAGCGCAATTTCTGGTAGATGTCGCGCATCGTGGCCTTGTCCGGGATGTGCGGGCCGTTGGCCGCACGCTCCAGGACCGTCAGCGTGCTCACCAAACTGATCTTCCCGACGGTACGCCCAGCACCCTGGAGCCGTCCGAGCCGACGGATCTCCGAGGTCGCGATGCGCGTTCCCTGGCCGTCGTCGATGAGCACCGTCACCGTCTCACCGGATTCGGCGGCGACGACCGCGTGCGCGATGACCATGAGTTCACCCAAGTCCCTGGACTGCTCCAGTCGCTGCTTCATGGGTTGTCGGGTGATCCGGTGCACGGCCGCCGCGAGTTCCGGCGTTCCGTCGTCGGAAAAGGATCTCCACCCAGCGAGGCGTCAACTTCCGCCAGACCGTTGCGGCCGGACGAAAGCGGGCATCCTGCCTGGATTTGCGCAGTACCTCGTCCTGCACGGCCTCCGGCGCACTGAGCCGCCCCAGGACGCCGATCAGGAGGCGCTCCTGGTTCACGGAGAAGAAGTTCAGGCCGGGTCCGGCATCGATGATCGGCCGGCGGCTCATCCGGCGCCATCCCCCGTCACCGGGCCCGGATCACCCTTCGACGCGCCGAGGTCCTCGTCCAGGGCGGCCAGGTCCACATCCACATCGGGCAAGTCGACGGCGGCGGCCCACGCGGTCGGAGGCTCGACGGGCACGACGCCCGCCGCCAGCAGGTCAGCCTCGACGACCTCCACCGGGACGCCGCGCAGGGTGGCGATGGCCTGCGCGGGCAGCACGGCCTCGGCATACCCCCTGATCGCACGGGCGAGCAACTGCTGAGGCGCCCTGCGCTGGTCGGATTGAACCTGCAAGGCGCGGTACTGGTCGCTCCAGCCGAACCGCGTGGCCAGGTGGGAGGTGGACAGCGCCATCCACTCCTGCTTGGTGTCGTCGTCGATGCGGTCGGCTTGGTGCAGGACGATGGAGGCGAGTGCGGGCGACACCAGGAACCGCTGGACGATCGCGGACAGGGTGGACCGGGTGATCTCCGTCCGGTCCCCGAGGAACTCGCGCAGGCCGTCGACCGGAAGGAGCAGGTGCCGGGCGAAAGCGTCGGCCCGGATCTCCACGGGAGTCCGTTCGCTCCACCCTTCCGTGCCGTCGCTCCAGTCCTCGAAACACACGTGGCCGAGTTCGTGGGCGAGCGTGCTGCGTTGTCGCATCGGATTCCTGGTGCGAGCGACACCGATGAACACAGTGCCACTCGCCGGGTCCCGCATGGTCAGGCCGTGCTCGTCGGGGCCCGCGTCGAGCACAGCCACGTCGATCCGGGTGGTGTGCTCGATGATGGCCACCAGGTCACCCAGCGGATGCAGCCCCAAGTGGTGTTCCTCGCGGAACCGGGTGGCCGCGAGGCGCCCCTCGGCTTCTGCGTTCACGCCCTGCGCTCTCCCGTCATACCGCGGTGGGGATGGCTTGATCGTTCAGGTAGTCGTCCAGTTCCAGGAAGTGCAGCAGCGCTTCGCGCATGCGGTCCATGCCCGAATCGTTGGTGGCCCGTGCTACACACTCCACCCGGTCGGCCACCGCCCTCATTCCGGTGAGCTGCGCGACCGTGTGGCCGGTCGCCCAGGCGATCGCCACGACTTCCGACATCTTCGCCACACGGTCCTCGGAGATGATGCGCGACAGGGTCGGCTGCGAGATGCCGGTCACGTCGGCGAGAGCCCGTTGACTGAGGCCTGCGGCAACACGAGCGCGTTCGACCAGCGCCCCGACGTTCGTGGTCATGACCACCCCCAGTGTTGAATCATAATCGGCCTGACTGATTCAGCATAGGCGAACACTCCACGTTCGACCAGCGCCTTGACACCCGCCGGGGGCCCGCTCACGCCAGGTAGCGCAGGACTTCCAGCATCGACTGCGGGTCCACCGAGGACGGGTCGGGCTCAACGCACGCGGCCAGTGCGGCGCGGACCCCGGCCGCGTCGAGACCGGTGCCGATCAGCACCAGCTCGGTGCGCCGCGGGCCCGGCCACGCCGAGCGCTCGAACCGCAGGAACGCGCCCACGGTGTGCAGGGAGAACCGCTGCCGGTGGCCGGGCACGTCGAACGACACGAACCCCTTGATCCGGTACAGCCCGGCGGGCCTCGCGTCGAGGAACGCCATGAGCCGCGCGGGGTTCACGGCGTCTGCGGTGAACTCGACGCTCTCGTAGCGCACGTGGTCGTGCTCGGCGTGCCCGTCCGACTCGGCCAGCAGGTCGTCGAAGGACAGCTGGCCGACGGCGGTGCGCTCCCGCCGGTCGAACAGCAGCTCGGGGTCCACCCGCCCGAACGTCGCCCGCACCACGGGCACGCCGGGCTTGAGCCGGTCCACCCCGGCGGCCACGGCGTCCGGGTCGGCCACCCGGTCGACCTTGTTGAGCACCACGAGGTCCGCGACGCGCAGGTGCCGCGCCAGGTCGGCGGGCGGCTCGGCGGCGTCCACCAGCAGCACGAGCCCGCCGTACGACAGCCGCGGGTTCTCGCTCGCCAGCACCATGCGGGCCATGGCCTGCGGCTCGGCGAGGCCGCTGGCCTCGATCACGATGACGTCGACCAGCGAGTCGAGCTTGGCGAGCATGCCGTCCAGCTCGCTCACGTCGATCGCGCAGCACAGGCAGCCGCCGCTGAGCGACACGGTGGAGTCGACCTGCCCGGCCACGCTCATCGCGTCCACGCCGATGGCGCCGAAGTCGTTGACCACCACGCCGATCCGGGTGCCTCGCGCGGCGGCGAGGAGGTGGTTGAGCAGCGTCGTCTTGCCGGAGCCGAGGAATCCCGCCACCACGACCACGGGGATGCGCTTCACGCCCGCGAAGCCTAGTCGGGGTTCACCAGCCGGATGAACTGCTCCATGGCCGCGTCCACCCCCTCGCGGTCGCCGGTGGCCACGAGGTCGAGCAGCAGGCCGCGCGCCACGGCGAGGCCGAGCCGGGCGCGGGCGGTCGCCACGTCCGGCGGGAACCCGCGGGCCCGTTCGGCCGCCGCCACCGGCTCGACCCAGTCCGACACGATGCCGTCGAGCAGCGCCGTCGTGCCGGGCCTGCCCTGCGCGGCCTGTCCGTAGAGCTCGAAGAACAGCCGTTCGTGGGCGCGCAGCGCGGGGTCGGTGAGCACGCGCCAGAACTCCCGGGCGGCTCGGGCCGGGTCGTCCGCCGGCAGCCCCGCCAGCACTTCCCGCTGCCGCGCCTCCACGGCCTTGACCACCTCGACGAGCAGGCCCTCCTTGGACCCGAAGTGGTAGAGCAGCATCCGGTGGCTGGTGCCGACCGCCGTCGCCAGCGACCGCAGGCTGACCTCGCCCAGCCCGTGCTCGGCCAGGTGCGCCACGACCGCGTCCAGCAACCGCCGCCGCGCGGCCCCTTGTCCCGACATGTACCGAATGGTACATGTACCGCATGGTACAGAAAGTGGATGTGCGGGCGCGCAGCGCGGCGCCGCCGGAGGCGGTGTACCGGCTGGCCGCGGACAGCTCCACCTGGCCCGACTGGTCACCGGTCGTGCGCTGGGAGCGGGAACGCGAGGGCGACGCGCGTGGAGTCGGCGAGATCCGGGTATTCCACAACAAAGGCCGCAAGGTCCTCACGAGGGAGGAGATCGTCGAACTGACGCCGAACCGGCGGGTGGGCTACGTGCTGCTGTCGGGCCTCGCGATCCACGACTACCGGGCGTCCATCGAGCTCGCGCCGGACGGCGGTGGGACGGTGATCCGCTGGTGCTCGTCGTTCGAACCCGACGTCCGCGGCACGGGGTGGCTCTACCGGCTGGTCCTGCGCGCCGTGATCCGCCGGTACGCCGAGGGGTTGGCCGCGTTCGCCGCGCGGCCGCACTGAGGTTTTCCGCACCCGATCGTGCGGCCGGCTTCATGGTGGGCACGGCGGCGCGTTCGTAACGTGGACAACATGGACATCGTCTCGTGGGTCACCGACCTGATGGAAACGCTCGGCGCACCGGGCGCCGGGCTGGCCATCGCGCTGGAGAACCTCTTCCCGCCGCTGCCCAGCGAACTGTTCCTGCCGCTGGCGGGGTTCACCGCGAGCCAGGGTCGGATGGGCCTCGTCGCCGCGATCCTGTGGACCACCGCGGGTTCGGTGGTGGGCGCGCTGCTGCTGTACTACCTGGGCGCCGCGCTGGGCCGCGACCGCATCCGCCGCATCGCGGGCAGGATGCCGCTGATGAAGGCGTCCGACGTGGACAGGTCCGAGCAGTGGTTCAACCGGCACGGCAAGGCCACCGTGTTCTTCGGCCGGATGGTGCCGGTCTTCCGCAGTCTCATCTCCATCCCGGCGGGCGTGGAGCGGATGCCGATCCTCCAGTTCACCCTGCTCACCGCGGCGGGCAGCCTGATCTGGAACACCGCCCTGATCCTCGCGGGCTACCTGCTCGGCGCGAACTACCACCTCGTCGACCAGTACCTGGGCGTCGTGTCGAAGGTCGTGCTCGGCCTCGTGGTGATCGCCGTCGTCTGGTTCGTCGTGTCCCGGGTGGTGCAGCAGAAGAAGGATCACGCGCGCAAGTAGCGCAGCACGGCCAGCACCCGGCGGCTGTAACCGCCGTCGGCGGACAGCCCCAGCTTGTCGAAGATCGAGTTGATGTGCTTCTCCACCGCGCTGCGCGACACGTGCAGCCGATCCGCGATCGCGTTGTTCGTGTGCCCCTCGGCCATGTGCGCCAGCACGTCCCGCTCCCGCGCGGTCAGCACGTCCAGCGGGCTCGTCGTGCGGGCCAGCAGCCGGCGCACCACCTCCGGGTCGAACGCGGCGCCGCCCGCGCCCACCCGGCTCAGCGCGTCGAGGAACTCCTCCACCTGGACCACGCGGTCCTTCAGCAGGTAGCCCACGCCGTCGGCGTGCCCGGTGAGCAGGTCGACGGCGTAGCGCTGCTCGACGTACTGCGACAGCACCAGCACGCCGACGCCCGGGAACCGCTCGCGGACCTCCAGCGCGGCCTTCAGGCCCTCGTCGGTGTTCGTCGGGGGCATCCGCACGTCGGTCACCACGACGTCCGGCCGGTGCGCGGCCACCGCGTCGAGCAGCGCCCGCGCGTCGCCGACGGCGGCGAGCACCTCGTGCCCCTCCTCGACCAGGAGGCGCACCAGGCCCTCGCGCAGCAGCGTCGAGTCCTCGGCCAGGATCACGCGCACGGGATGCCCGCCCTGATCTCGGTGGGACCGCCGGCCGGGCTGGTCACGGTGAACTCGCCGTCCAGCGCCAGCACCCGTCGGGACAGGCCGGCCAGCCCGCCGCCCGCGGGGTCCGCTCCTCCGACACCGTCGTCGACGACCCGCACGCGCACCACGCCGCCGCCCTCGTCGATGTCCACGTCGATCATCGTCGCACCCGAGTGCTTGGCCGCGTTCGTCACCGCCTCGCACACCACGAAGTACACCGCGGTCTCCACCTGCGGCGCGGCGGTCAGCGCGGGGCAGCTGATCCGCACCGGGATGACCGAGCGGTCCGCCACCGCCTCCAGCGCCTCGACCAGGCCCAGCGAGTCCAGCGCCGACGGGTAGACCCGCCAGGCCACCTCGCGCAGGTCCTCCAGCACGTGCCGGGACTCCTCGTGCGCCTGGGCGAGCAGCTCGGCGGCGTGCTCGGGCTTGCGGCGGGCGCGGCCGAGCAGCATGCCCAGCGCGACGAGCCGCTGCTGGACGCCGTCGTGCAGGTCCCGCTCGATGCGGCGGCGCTCGGCGTCCACCGCCGCGACGATGCCCGCCCGGCTGGTGGCCAGCTCGTCGATGCGGCGGCGCAGCAGCTCGGCCTCGCTCGGCCCGAGGAACCGGTGCGCGACCCTCTCCTCCAGCGCGGCGACGCCGATGATCCCCTGCACCTCGATGTAGAGCAGGACCACGCCGACCAGGGCCGTCCACAGGTACTCGACCCAGTCGTCGTCGGCGTTCAGCTCGGGACCCGTGGCGCCCGCGACCAGCCGGTACGCGATCACCCCGACCATCGCCAGGCCGTAGTAGAGCCACGCCAGCACGACCCCGCCGAACAGGCCGACGAGCCAGCGCACCGCGAGGTACCGGACCGCCCGCTCCTGCGTCGGCTCGGCGGTGTCCAGGTCCAGCGCCCACGCGAGACGTCGGCGTTCCGCTCGCGCCACCGGGCGGGCCCACTTCCGGGCGAACGCCACGACCAGCACGTTCACACCCGCGGTGAGGAATCCGAGTGACAACCCGACGACCACGCGCAACGCCCTGTGCACCTCTATCAGGCTATAAGACCCGATCGTGCTATTGGCCGGAACGCGCGGGTCCACCGAGGATTCGTAGTCGTGGGCGGAATAGCGGTCATCGGTGCTGGTCAGGCGGGTCTCGTATTAGCCGCGGCGTTGCTGCGGGCGGGCAGGCGGGTGACCATCCACTCCGACCGGACCGCGGACGAACTCCTCGCCGACCGGGGCCGGCCCACCGCCTGCCTGTTCGGCGACCAGGTCGAGTACGAGGCCGAACTGGGACTCGACTTCCACCCCGAGGCGTACCGGATGCGCCGCATCCACCTCGACCTGTTCACCGGGACCGGCGGGGTGGCGTTCTCCGTGGACGCGCCGCTGCGCAAACCCGCGCTGGCCGTGGACCAGCGGCTGAAGTTCGCCGAGGGGCTCGCCGAGCTGGCCCGGCGCGGCGCGGAGGTGGTGGTCGGCGAGGTGACCGTCGCGGACCTCGACCGGCTGGCGGCGGCGCACGACCTGGTGGTGGTGACCGCCGGGTGCCGGTCGCTGACCGGGCTGTTCGAGCGCGACCCGGCGCGGTGCGCGCACTCCCGGGCGCAGCGCAGGCTGTTCATGGTCAACGTCCACGGCTACGACATGGAGGCCCGCCCCGAGCACCGCGGGGGCGTGTTCTCGTTCCTGCCGGGCACCGTGGAGGTGTTCTGGGTGCCGTTCCACGACAAGGACGTGGGCGAGTCGCGCAGCGTCGTGCTGGAGGCCGCGCCCGGCGGACCGGCGGACCGGTTCCGCGGCGTCACGACGGCCGACGAGGGCGTGGACGTGCTCAAGGGCCTGGTGGACGACCTGCTGCCGCACGAGTCGGCGTTCCTGCGGCCCGCGCGGGCGACCAGCCCGGTGGCGTGGATCGAGGGCGAGGTCGTGCCGGTGGTGCGCCGGCCGGTGGCCGTGCTGCCGTCCGGGCGGCACGTGCTGGGCCTCGGCGACGCGGTCGTGCTCAACGACCCGCTGACCGGGCAGGGCGCGAACAACGCGACCCGGATGGCCCGCTTCTTCGCCGAGCGGCTGACCGCGTTCGACGGGCCCTACACCGCGACGTGGCTGACCGACCGGTTCGACGAGTGGTGGGAGCGCGGCCGGTTCACGAGCGACTTCACCAACGGCCTGCTGGCGCCGCTGCGGGACTTCCAGCGGGACGTGCTGCTCGCGGCGTCGCGGCGGGAGGGCATCGGGGAGCAGCTGTTCGAGGGGTTCAACGACCCGTCGTCGCTGTTCCCGTGGTTCTTCGAGGAGGAGGCGGCGCGCGACTTCCTGGCGCGGTGCGACGTGGGCAGGCTCGACGTGCTGCGCTACAAGCTGGGCGTGGGCCTGCGGGTCGCCGGGCAGAAGCTCGGCGGGTGGCGGTCCGGCCAGGCGGTCAGGCGGCCCGCCGCGCGGACAGCAGGTCCCTGATCTCGCGGGCGGCGACCCGGCCCGCGCGGGACGCGCCGATCGTGCTGGCCGACGGGCCGTAGCCGACGAGGTGCACGCGGGGGTCGGCGACGACGCGGGTGCCGTCCAGCACGACGCCGCCGCCGGGCGCGCGCAGCCGCAGCGGCGCGAGGTGGTCGAGGGCGGCGCGGAAACCGGTGGCCCACAGGATCGCGTCGGCGCGCTCGGACCGGCCGTCCGGCCACACCACGCCGTCCTCCGTGATCCGGGCGAACAGCGGCCTGCGGGCCAGCACGCCGGTGCGCAGCCCCTCGCGGACGGCCGGGGTGAGGCTCAGGCCGGTCACGCTGACCACGCTGCGCGGCGGCAGGCCGCGGCGGACGCGCTCCTCGACCCTCGCCACGGCGGCGCGGCCGATCTCGGGGCCGAACGGCTCGTCGGAGAACTCGGGCTCGCGGCGGGTCACCCACGTCGTGGTGCCGCCGTGCGCGGCGATCTCCAGCAGTTGCTGCACCGCGGACGTGCCGCCGCCGACGACGATGACGTGCTCGCCGGCGAACTCCCCCGGCCCGGGGTACCGCGAGGAGTGCAGCTGCCTTCCCCGGAACAGCTCCTGGCCGGGGTAGCGGGGCACGAACGGGCGCGTCCACGTGCCGGTGGCGTTGACCAGGGTGTCGGCGGTGAAGGTGCCCCGGTCGGTCTCGACGTCGAGCGGGCCGCGCCGGTCGCCGGGGACGTGGTCGCGGACGGCGCGCACCCGGACCGGGCGGAGCACGTCCAGGCCCTCGCGGCGTTCGAACTCGGCGAAGTAGGCGGGCAGCGCCTCGTTGGCGGGCGCGTCCGGGTCGGGTTCGGCGAAGGGCGTCCCCGGCAGGTCGTGGATCGCGTGCACGGTGGCCATGCGCAACGTCGGCCAGCGGTGCCGCCACGCGCCGCCGGGTCCGTCCTCGGCGTCCAGGACGAGGTGGTCCAGGCCGGCCCGCCCGAGGAAGTGGGCGGTGGACAAGCCCGCCTGACCTGCGCCGATGACCACCACGTCCATGTCCTGGTCAACGCCCCCGACGCCGGGGCGCTTCCCGCCGGCGCGGTCGCGACGGTCACACCGGACGGCGGAAGACATCCGGCGCCCCGGGCGTTGTCCACGGGCATGAGCCGACTCCGCGACGTGCCGCTGTCCGCACTCGACCTGGCCACGATCACCACGGGGACGGACGCGCGCACGGCCCTCGCGCACACCCGTGAGCTGGCCCGACTCGTCGAGCGGCTCGGCTTCACCCGGTTCTGGCTCGCCGAGCACCACAACATGCCGGGCATCGCCAGCTCCTCCCCCGCGATCCTCATCGGCCACGTCGCCGACGCCACCACGACGCTGCGGGTCGGCTCCGGCGGCGTGATGCTGCCCAACCACCCGCCGCTGGTCGTGGCCGAGCAGTTCGGCACGCTCTCCGCCCTGCACCCCGGTCGCATCGACCTCGGCATCGGCCGCGCGCCGGGCACCGACCAGCGCACCGCGCAGGCGCTGCGCCGCACCACCGGCCCGCTGTCGGTGGACGACTTCCCGCAGCAGCTGGCCGAGCTGAACGGGTACTTCGACGGCACCGAGCAGCTGCTGGCCGTGCCCGCGCAGGGCAACAAGCCGGACGTGTTCCTGCTCGGGTCGAGCGGGTACAGCGCGCAGGTCGCGGGCCTGCTCGGGCTGCCGTTCGCGTTCGCCCACCACTTCAGCGCCGAGAACACGCTGCCCGCCCTGGCCCTGTACCGCGAGCGGTTCCGGCCGTCCGCGCGGCTGTCCGAGCCGTACGCGCTGGTGTGCGCCTCGGTGCTGGTCGCCGACACCGACGAGCGGGCGCGGTACCTCGCCCAGCCCGGCGCCCTGTCGTTCCTCCGGCTGCGCAGCGGCCGGCCCGGGCCGATGGCCACCAACGAGGAGGCCGACGCCTACCCGTACACCGACGTGGAGCGGCTGATCGTGGAGGACCGGATGGCCTCGCAGGTCATCGGGTCGCCCTCGACCGTGGAGGCGGGGCTGGAGGCGCTGCTCGCCGACACCGCCGCCGACGAGCTGATGGTGACCACGATGGTCGCCGAGCAGTCCGACCGGCTCCGGTCCTACGAACTCCTCGCCCAGATCGCCCAACGTTCATCCGAACGAGTGAAGACCGAAGTAGAGGTGTAGCGGTTCGCCACCGGACCGCGATGATCGGTATGAGCGCGCACGCCCCCCGACGCGCTCGTCAACTCCCGGGCGGTCCGCCGTTCGGGGTTTCGGCCGCCGCCGACCCGCGTGGGTGCCGCCCGCTGTGGCGCCGCCCACGCGGGCAGCCGCGCGTCATCACGGCTTGGCCACAGGCAGGCACCAGGTGCGCTTCAAGGCCCTGGATCGGCCCCCGCTCCCCCCTCCTCCCCGCCATGGTGGTGGCTGGACGCAATCAGCCCACCGCCGGGGCAGGAAGGGGAGGTTCGTGGAGATCGCCAGACTGGCCGCCGGCGCGTGCCTCGTCCTCGCCCTGACCGGGTGCGCCGACCACACCGGGCTGCCCGCCGTCGAGCCACCGTCCGAAGTGGCCGCGCAGGACTCGTCCGCCACCTCGGCGCACACCGCGTTCGGCGCGCAGCGGGTGTGGGCCAACGGCATGGCCGTCACCGTGTCGCCGCCCTCGTCGCTGAAGCCGAGCGACACCTCGTTCCCGAAGTCGCCGCGCACCGCCGTGTTCACCCTGACCCTGGTCAACGGCACCACCGTGCCGTACCGCACGAACCAGCTCGTCGTGCGCGCCTCCGTCAACGGCGAGCAGGTCGCCGAGGTGCGCGACTCCGTGCAGGGACTGGGCGGCGTGGCCGCCGCGGTCCCCGAGGTCGCGGCCGGCGGCGAGACCGTGCTGACCGTGGCGTTCGCCGTGCCCGAGCACCCCGTGCCCATCCGGGTCGCGGTCGAGCCGAACGGTGCGGGGCAGGAGCCGAGCGCGGTGTTCGAGGGCACCGGCTGACCGCGCGGCGGCTCTTGTAGCGTCTGTGCGATGACCGAGCAGAAGCGCCTGTCACCCGGCGACCAGGCCCCGGCGTTCACCCTGCCCGACAGCACGGGCAAGCCCGTCTCGCTGTCCGACCACCTCGGCCGATCCGTGGTCGTGTACTTCTACCCGGCCGCGAGCACACCGGGCTGCACCAAGCAGGCGTGCGACTTCCGCGACAGCATCGGCGACCTGGCCGCGTCCGGCTACGACGTCGTGGGCATCTCCCCCGACAAGCCGGAGAAGCTGGCGAAGTTCGCCGAGGCGGAGGGCCTCAACTTCCCGCTGCTGTCCGACGTCGACCGCGCCGTGCTCACCGAGTGGGGCGCGTACGGGGAGAAGAAGAACTACGGCCGCACGGTGATGGGCGTGATCCGGTCGACGTTCCTGGTCGGTCCGGACGGCAGGGTCGTGAAGGCCCTCTACAACGTGCGGGCGACCGGGCACGTGGCCAAGCTGCTGCGCGAGCTGCCGACCTCCTGACCACCAGGTCGGCGCCCGCGCGACGGACTACCCCCGGGCCGGCTCCCGCAGGTGCGGCAGCAGCAGGCGCAGCGCGCGTCCCCGGTGCGAGAGGGCGTCCTTCTCCTCCGGGGACAGCTCGGCCGACGTCACGTCGTGGCCCTCCGGCACGAAGACCGGGTCGTAGCCGAAGCCGTTGGTCCCGCGCGGCTCGCGGGTGATCGTGCCCCGCCACTCGCCGCGCACCACCGTCTCGACGTCGCCGTTCACGAACGCCGCCGTGCAGACGAACGCCGCGCCGCGCCGCTCGTCCGGGACGTCGCGGAGCTGACCCAGGACGAGCCGCGTGTTGGCCTCGTCGTCGCCGTGCGCACCCGACCAGCGGGCCGACAGGACGCCGGGCATGCCGTTCAGGGCGTCGATGGCGATGCCCGAGTCGTCGGCGACCGACGGCAGGCCGGTGGCGTTGTACGCGTCCCGCGCCTTGGCCAGGGCGTTGCCCTCGAACGTCGGCTCGGTCTCCGGGGCCTCCGGGAACCCGGGCACGTCGTCCAGGCCGACGACCTCGATGCCGTCCAGGCCCTCGGCCAGCAGGATGCGGCGCAGCTCGCCGAGCTTCTTCCCGTTGCGGGACGCCAGCAGCAGCTTCACTTCTTCTTCGCCTTCGGCTCGGGCAGCACGCCGGGGTAGGGCAGGGCCAGCGCCTCGGCCTGCACGCGGTTCAGCTCGGCGCAGCCCGCCAGCGCCAGGTCGAGCATCCGGTCGAGGGTCGAGCGGGCGAACGTGGCGCCCTCGCCGGTGCCCTGCACCTCGATCAGGGTGCCCGCGTCGGTCGCGACGACGTTCATGTCGACCTCGGCGCGCGAGTCCTCCTCGTACGGCAGGTCGAGGCGCACCCGGCCGTCGACCACGCCGACCGACACCGCCGACACGGCGCACGACAGCGGCTGCGGGTCGGCGAGGCGCTTGGCCGCGCCCAGCCACGTGACGGCGTCGACCAGGGCCACGTACGCGCCGGTGATCGCCGCGGTGCGGGTCCCGCCGTCGGCCTGGATCACGTCGCAGTCGATGACGATGGTGTTCTCGCCCAGCGCGGCCAGGTCGATGCACGCGCGCAGGGAACGCCCGATCAGGCGACTGATCTCGTGCGTGCGTCCCCCGATCCGGCCCTTCACCGACTCGCGGTCGCTGCGGGTGTGCGTCGCAGACGGCAGCATCGCGTACTCGGCGGTCACCCAGCCCAGGCCCGAGCCGGACCGCCACCGCGGCACGCCCTCGGTCACGCTGGCCGCGCACAGCACGCGGGTGTTCCCGAACTCGATCAACACCGACCCCGCGGGCCACTGCTGGAAGCCGCGGGTGATCCGGATGTCGCGCAGCGCGTCGTCGTTCCTGCCATCGGTCCTCAGCACGGCACTACCCTATTGCGCGGAACCCGGGGACAGCCCACCGGCGTAGGGAGAGGCATGGCACTCGCAGACGACCTGGTGACCATCTTCGGTCCACCGGCGCACCCGTTGCTGGTCCACGCGGTGGTGGTGCTGCTGCCGCTGGCCGCCCTGGGCGCGGTCGCGGCCGCCGTCGTGCCGCGGTGGCGGCAGAAGTACTCGTGGCCCCTGGCGGGGGTGACGCTGATGGGCGTGGGCTCGGTGCCGCTGGCCCAGGCCTCCGGCGACCAGCTGTACGCGAGGATGGCCGACCTGGGCAACCCGCAGATCGACCGGCACGCGGAGCTGGGCAACGACCTGCTGCCGTTCGCGCTGGGCTTCGGCGTGGTGGTCGTGGCGCTGCTGGTCGCGGGTCGGCTCGCCGACCGGGAGCGCAGCGCGGCGACGGAGAGCACGACGCCCGTGCCGAGGACGTGGCGGCGGATCGCGGTGGTCGTGAGCGTCCTCGTCATCGCCGCCGGCGTCGCCACCACCGTCCAGGTGGTCCGCATCGGCCACAGCGGCTCCTCCGCCGTCTGGAACGGCGTGGCCACCCCCTGACCCGCGAGGGTCAGGGGAGGTTCAGGGGGGTGGGCGGGGACTGCTTCAGGGTGCGGGTCACGGTGCACAGCTCGTCGACCGCGCGGCGGACCGCGGTCTCCAGGACCGCGCGCTGCGCGTCGTCCAAGGACGAGACGTCGTAGTCGAGGGTGACCGGGACGGCGTCCAGCTGGTGCGCGCCCTCGGGCCGCACGTCGTCGGCGCGCGCCACCAGGTCGCCGTCGACGCGGCGGGTGACCAGCGTCTCCACCGTCACCGCCGCGCAGCCCGCCGCAGCGGCCAGCAGCAGTTCGACGGGCGTGAACGCGCCCTCGGCGCCCTTGCGACCGACGCGCACCGACGCGCCCCGGTCGTTGGTCGCGGTGAACTCGTGCTGGCCGGTGCGGCGGACCTCGACGTTGGACACGGGGGAAAAGCTAGTCGATCCGGTCGGCCGTGGCGTGCGCCACCTTGCGCACGTACTCCAGGTCCCCGCAGTCGTCGTCGATGCGGTCCTGGCGGATCTCCAGGAACTTCTCCCCCAGTTCCGCGCGGCGCTCCTCGGCGACCTGCTCGCGGGCGCCGTTGAGGATGGTGCGCTCCTCCTCGTCGATGTGGTGGTTGAGCGCCTCGACCAGTTCTTCGAGCTTGCCCTCCCACTCCTCGGACTCGGTGTCGGAGATCTCCATCAGGGCGAGCAGGGCCTGGTGCCCCTCGGCGTGCTCCTCGGCGCCGTGGTCGACTTCGTCGTCGTCGACCTCCTTGTAGCGCTTGAGCGCCGGGTACACCTCGCTCTCCTCGGCTTCGGCGTGGGCGATGAGCAACGCGGCCAGCTCGCCGAGCAGCGTCGACCGGTCGGACCCCCGGTCGCGCAGGGCGCGGAACAGTTCCTCGAACCTGCGGTGGTCCGCCAGGATGAGGTCGACGACGTCAGTTGCCATGGCCGCCGATTACCCGGGCCACCGGCTCGTCAACCACGTACTCCGCGCCCGGTGAGACGAGTTCCGCGGGGCCCTCGAACCGGCTGCGCGCCTCGGCCAGCACGGCCTCGCGGTCGGTCCACGGCGCGACGTGCGTGAGCAGCAGCCGGCCCACCCCGGCCGCCGCCGCGAGCGAACCCGCCTGCACGCCGGACAGGTGCCTGCCGGGCGGCCGGTCCCCGGTGTGCGTCCACGTCGCCTCGGACAGCAGCACGTCCGCGTCCTGCGCGAGGAACCGCAACTGGTCGCACGGCCCGGTGTCACCGGTGTACGCGAGGGTGGTCCGCCCGGCGGCGATGCGGAACCCGTAGGACTCGGTGGGGTGCTCGACCCGGACGGCGGTGATCTCGAACGGCCCGACGCGCGTCACGCCGCGGTCGGCGAGGGCGTGGAACTCGAACACGTCCGACAGGTCGGTGGTGAGCAGTTCCTCGGCGGTCTCGGCGTAGGCGCGCGCGAACCTCTCGGGCGCCTCGACCGGCGCGTGCACGGGCAGCTTGCGCGCACGCGTGTCGTGGGGCGGGTGCGTGTGGTAGCGGCGGGTGACGGCCAGGGTGGTGAAGTCGGCGCAGTGGTCCGGGTGCAGGTGGGAGAACAGCAGCGCGTCCAACGAGAACGGGTCGTGGTGCGCCTGGAGCGCCGCGAGCACACCACCGCCCAGTTCGATCGCGAGTCGGCAGCCATCCGCCTCGACGAGGTAGCCGGATGCCGGCCCGTGCGGGCCCGGCAGGCTGCCCGAGCAGCCGAGGATGGTCAACAGCACCCGTGGAGCCTGCCAGGTCACGCGTGGGCGTGGAAGGAGGCGCTTTCCAACCGGGGCAGGAATCGCCGGGCCAGCCGGGCGAACGGTTCGACGGGTCCCGTGCAGGCGAACCGCTGGTCCGGGGGGCCGTCGCGGAACAGGTCGCGCTCGGTGAGCACGCGCACGACGTCCTTCACCGTCTCCTCCGCGCTGGAGACGAGCGTCACGCCGTCGCCCATCACGATCTGGAGCACGCCGGTCAGCAGCGGGTAGTGCGTGCAGCCCAGCACGAGCGTGTCGACCTCGGCCCGCTGGAGCGGTTCCAGGTACGCCTGCGCGAGGCCGAGGACCTGGCGGCCGGAGGTGATCCCGCGCTCCACGAAGTCGACGAACCTCGGGCACGCGGCGGCGGTCACCCGGACGTCGCGCGCGGCGGCGAACGTGTCCTGGTAGGCGCCGGAGGTCACGGTGCCCTGCGTGCCGATCACGCCGACGCGCCCGGTGCGGGTGGTCGCCACGGCGCGGCGCACGGCGGGCAGCACGACCTCGACCACGGGCACGTCGTAGCGCTCGCGGGCGTCGCGCAGGCACGCCGCGGAGGCGGTGTTGCAGGCGATGACGAGCAGCTTCACGCCGTCCTCGACGAGCTGGTCGGCGACGGCGAGGGCGTTGCGGCGCACCTCGGCGATGGGCAGCGGGCCGTAGGGGGCGTGCGCGGTGTCGCCCACGTACCTGATCCGCTCGCCGGGCAGCTGGTCCATGATCGCCCGCGCCACGGTCAGCCCGCCCACGCCGGAGTCGAAGATCCCGATGGACGAGTCGGCTGTGCTCACGCCCCGAGACTAGCCGCGGCCCTCGCGTTCCCGGCCCGGGCGTCCCGCGAGACGCCCCACGCGGCCAGCAGGCCGCCGAGCGCGCCGAACAGGTGCCCCTCCCAGGAGATGCCGGGTTGGCCCGGCAGGACGCCCCACAGCGCCGCGCCGTAGAGGGCGAACACCACGACCGCGAGGAGGATCTGGAGCGGGCTGCGCGCGAACGCGCCGCGCACCAGGAGGAACACCAGGAAGCCGAAGACCAGGCCGGACGCGCCGATGTGGCTGGCGTAGGAGCCGAAGAGCCAGACGCCGAGGCCACTGGTGAGCCAGATGACCGCGGTGACCTGGAAGAACTGCTTGATCCCGCCCGAGGTGGCCAGGAAGCCCAGGACCAGCAGCGGCACCGCGTTGCCGGTCAGGTGCGCCCAGTCGCCGTGCAGGAGCGGGTACCAGAGGATGTTGTCCCACTCGGAGAAGTCGCGCGGGATGACGCCGTCGTCGTCGAGCCGCCCGCCGAGGACGAAGTCCAGTGCCTCGACCACGTAGAGCAGGCCGACGAAGCCGAGCACGACCGCGGCGGAGAGCACGGGGCGCGGCGGCACGACCCGCTTGGACAGCGGCTTGGCCGCCTTGGGCGTGGCGGGGACCGGCGCGGGCGCCGGTGAGGCGAAGGGGCCGGTGGGGTCCACGCGGTCCAGGTTACGCGCGGACCGGGTGGGGTGCGGTGGTTCCGGCGCGACGGTTCCCGCTTCCCGTGTGAGAGCGCTCTTGCGCTCCGTGACGACCCGTAGGCTGTCCCGGTGCCGATCGATGTCGCGGTGAGGACCGAAGCCGCCCTGGGCGAAGCGCCCACGTGGGACCACTCCAGCGGGACCCTGCTGTGGGTGGACGTGCTCGGCAGCGAGGTCCACCGCTACAGCCCCCACAACGGGGACGACGCGGTGCTGGAGGTGCCCCAGCACGTGGGCGCGGCCAAGCCCCGCTCGCGCGGCGGACTGGTGCTCAACCTCCGCGACGGCGTGGCGCTCGTCGACCGCGACGGCACCAAGACGTGGCTCGTGTACTGGGCGCGGGACGGCGTGCGCGGCAACGACGCGGCGATCGACCCGGCGGGTCGGCTGTGGGCGGGCACGATGCGCTACGACGAGGACCCCGGCGGGTGGCTGGCCCGCGTGGAGCCGAGCGGCGACGCGAAGGTCGTGCTCGACGGCGTGGGCGTGAGCAACGGCATCGGCTGGAGCCCGGACGGCTCGCTGATGTACTACGTCGACTCCTCGGAGCGGCGGGTCGACGTGCTGGACTACGACCGCGACACCGGTGAGGCGCGCGACCGCCGCCCGCTCGTCGCCGTGGACCGGGGCGTGCCGGACGGGCTGACCGTGGACGCGTCGGGTGCGGTCTGGGTGGCGCTGTGGGGCGGCTCGGCGGTGCGCCGGTACACCCCGGAGGGGGAGCTGGACGCGGAGGTCGAACTGCCCGTGGGCCAACCCACGGCGTGCTGCTTCGGCGGGCACGACTTCACCGACCTGTACGTGACGACGGCGCGCACCGGGCTGAGCGGGGACGCGCTGAGCGAGCTGGCCGGGTCGGTGCTCGTGCTGCCGGGTGCGGGCGAGGGCCTGCCGTCCCCCGCGTTCGCCGGCTGAGGTGGGGCCGTTCGCCGGCCGGGGTCAGACCTCGTACACCTCGTCCGGCGCGGCGAGCGCCACGGGGCCGGGGAACGCCTCGGCCGCGTCGGCGAGCACGCCCGCGCTGTCCGACCACGGCAGCACGTGGGTGAGCACGAGCCGCCCGACGCCCGCCTCCCGCGCGACCTCGCCCGCCTCGCGCCCGCTCATGTGCAGGTAGTTGGCGCGGCCCGCCTGCGCGCGCCACGCGGCGTCGGCGAGCAGCAGGTCCGCGCCCCGGGCCAGGTCGACCAGTTCCCGGCACGGCACCGTGTCGCCGGTGAAGACCAGCGACGAGCCCTCGTGCGTGAGGCGGAACGCGTACGCCTCGCAGATGTGCTTCGCGGCGGCCACCTCGACGGCCACGTCGCCCACCTCGTAGCGGCCGGGCTTGAGCGGCACGAAGTCGAACGTCGTCCGCAGGTCCAGCCGCGCCAGCTCGGCCCGGTCGGCGGCGTGCGCGGCGGCCAGCCGGGACGGGGCGTGCGAGGGGGCGAACACGGGCAGCCGGTGCTCGCGCACGTCGAACGGCGGCTCCGGGTGCCCCCGGCGGTGGACGGTGAGCGCGCTGAAGTCCGCGCAGTGGTCGAGGTGCAGGTGCGACAGCAGCACGGCGTCGAGGTCGAACGGGTCGCAGTGCCGCGTCAACGCGCCGAACACGCCGCCGCCGAGTTCCAGCACGATGCGGACCCCGCCCGCCGACACCAGGTAGCCGGACGTCGGCAGTCGCGGTCCGGGCGCGCTGCCCGAACACCCGAGCACCGTCAATTGCATGCGCGGAACGATAGCAGCCCGCAGTCGGCAAAAATGCGGAAAGGCGACGCGGCGGAGCTGTCAATATCACTGGCGGATGGGTTCACTCGAATGCATCAACCGGGGGTGCGGGTGTCGGTCGAGATCGAGCGCAAGTTCCTCCTCGGCGCGGAACCCGATTGGCCGTCGGCGGGCGCCGGAGGACTGCGCAGGATCGAGTTCGAACAGGTCTATCTGCGGGTTACCGAAGCGGTCGAGAAGCGGATCAGGCGGCGCGTGGACGGCGGTCGGGTCAGCTACGAGTACGCGAGCCTGACCCCGGCGCGCGGCGGCGAGCGGACCGTCGAGGAGGTCGGGATCGACGGCGTCGAGTACGAACGGCTGAAGGCCGGGCGCGACGTCGCCAGGCACGTCATCCGCAAGACGCGCACCACGTTCGCCTGGGGTGACCACGTGTACGAGGTCGACCACATCACCGACCCGGTGAGCCGCGCGTGCTGGCTGCTGGAGGTGCAGGTCGCCCGGCGGGACGACGAGGTGGCGATTCCGGAATTCCTGCCGGTGGTGCGCGAGGTCACCGGTGAAGCGGCATATCGCAACGCCCACATCGCCCTGGGCTGAACGGACGGCGGCATTCATGGAACTGCGCGACATCGCGGGGTTCGTGACCGACTACCGGTCGGGCAACGACTCCGCCCTGGTCGATTGCCTGCGCCGGGTGGCGGCGCCGGAATTCCTGCGCCCACTGCTCGCGCGCCACGCGGCGGCGGAAGCGCCCGATCGCGCGTACCGACACCCGAACGGCTTCTCGAAGATCGTGCTGTTGGCCGATCCGCAATTCCAGCTGAGGCTGCACGTGTGGCGCCCCGCACCGGAATACCCGGCGGCGACGGAGAACGTCCACGGCCACCGCTGGGACTTCGCCTCGGCGGTCCTCGCGGGCGGCTACCGCTTCCAGGAGTTCGCGCACGACGCGCGGGGCGAGGAGTTCCGCGGCTACCTCTACCACGGCCACGACGGGGGCCGGACGTACTCGATGTCGCCCACCGGCGAGGCGCGGCTGCGGTGCACGTTCGACGCGGAGCTGAGCAGCGGCAGCAGTTACCTGCTGACCGCCGACGTGCTGCACCGCGTGGTGGCCCCGACCGGCGGCACCACGGTCTCCCTGGTCCTCCAGGGGCCGCACCGGGAGATCCCGGTGGAGGTCTACGCCAAGGAGGATCTGGAGGCGGGTGACGCCATCCCGCTCGCCCCGCTGCCGCGCGAGCAGGTCGCGCGGGAGCTGGAGCGGGTGCTGGACCTGGTCGGCGGTTGACGCCGGACCCGACCCGGCGGACCCGACCCGGCGGGCGGGGACCGGCGGGTCGGCTACGGTTCCCGGCTGCGCCGCTCCAGGTCCGCCAGGTGTTCCGACCAGCGGTAGGCGCCGGGCAGCAGCACGGTCACCGGGACGACCTCGTCGACGCCCACGACGACGCGCACGTCGGGCACGAGGTCCGACAGGACCTGGCGGCAGCGCCCGCACGGGGTGATCACGCCGGTGGTGTCGGCGGCGGCGATCGCGTCCAGCTCGTAGACGCCCTCCGCCGCGGCGGCGCCGAGGACGACCAGCTCGGCGCACGGGCCACCCGTGAAGTGGAAGACGTTGAGGCCGGTGAAGACGCGGCCGTCCGGGGCACGGCCCGCGGCGGCCACCGTGTGGTGCCGCCACCTCGTGCGCTCGCGGGCCGCGGCGATGGCGGTGGCCAGCAGGGCGCGGTCGTCGTCGGTCGGCTGCACCGGGCGAGCCTACGAAAGTTTCCGCTCCCCCAGCATCCGACCGAATGGGTGCATGTCCGGTTCTAGCAGCTCACTACGCCATTTGAGATTCGCAACTTCCACGAAACCCGTTGTCAGCACCGACCGGCCGGACACATAGTGCGATGACCTTCACCGTTTCGAGGAGCAACGATGCTCTTGAGAACCCTTCTCGCCGCCGCCGTGCTGGCGGTGGTCCCCGCCACGGCGGTCTCCACAGCGGTGGTCCCCGCCGCGGCGGGGGCCGCTCCCGCGTGCGGCGGGTACGTGGCCCTCACCTACGACGACGGGCCCAGCGCGCAGTTCACCCGTCCCCTGCTGAACGCGCTGCGCTCGGCGGGCGCGCGGGCGACGTTCTTCGACCTGGGGTCGCGCGTGCAGCAGCAGGCGCACCTGGCGCGCGAGACCACGTCGGCGGGCATGTGGATCGCGAACCACTCGTGGTCGCACCCGTACCTGACGAACCTGGGCGCGGCGGCCGTCGCCAAGGAACTCGGTGACACGCAGAACGCGATCCGCAACGCCACCGGCCGGACCCCGACGCTGTTCCGCCCGCCCTACGGCGCGACGAACGCGACCGTGCAGAACGAGGCGCGCAAGCTCGGCCTGACCCAGGTCACCTGGTCGGTCGACTCCCAGGACTGGAACGGCGCGTCGACGGACTCCATCGTCCGCACGGTGAC
Source organism: Saccharothrix longispora (assembly GCF_031455225.1). Lineage (GTDB taxonomy): Bacteria > Actinomycetota > Actinomycetes > Mycobacteriales > Pseudonocardiaceae > Actinosynnema > Actinosynnema longispora. The sequence goes on along the minus strand of NZ_JAVDSG010000001.1, from coordinate 7,833,625 downwards.
CGCCGCGAACGCGGGGGCGATCGTCCTGATGCACGACGGGTACCAGAGCACGGTCAACGCGGTGCCGCGGATCGTGCAGGGCCTGGCCGCCAAGGGGCTGTGCCCGGGCCGCATCGACGACAACGGACGGGTGGTGGCGCCGTGAGGGCGAAGCTGAGCGCGGTCCTGGCCGCCGTCGCCGCGACCGCGGCGTTCGTGCTGGCCGTCGTCGCGGCACCTCAGGCGTCGGCCGCGACGCTCACCGAGGTCACCGGGTTCGGCGCGAACCCCAGCAACCTCCGCATGCAGATCTACGTGCCGGACCGCACCCAGGCCCGACCGCCCGTGCTGCTGGCCGTGCACTACTGCACCGGCACGGGCCAGGCGTTCTACTCCGGCACGGAGTTCGCCCGGCTCGCCGACCAGTACGGGTTCATCGTGATCTACCCGACGGCGACCCGGTCGGGGGGCTGCTACGACGTGTCCTCGCCGCAGGCCCTGCGCCGCGACGGTGGCAGCGACCCGGTCGGTCTCGCGTCGATGGTCCGGTACGCGCTCCAGCGCTACAACGGCGACGCGTCCCGGGTGTTCGTCACCGGCGTGTCCTCGGGCGCGATGACCACGAACGTCATGCTCGCCAACTACCCGGACGTGTTCGCGGCCGGCGCGGCGTTCGCGGGCGTCCCGGCGAGCTGCTTCGCCACGACCGACGGCTCGTCGTGGAACAGCGCGTGCGCCAACGGGCAGGTCGACAAGACCCCGCAGGAGTGGGGCAACCTGGTGCGCGCCGCCTACCCGGGCTACTCGGGCGCGCGGCCGCGGATGCAGCTGTGGCACGGCACCGCCGACGACACGCTGCGCTACCCGAACTTCACCGAAGAGATCGAGCAGTGGACCAACGTCCACGGCCTGTCGACCACGCCGACGTCCACGGACAGCCCGCAGTCGGGCTGGACCCGCACCCGGTACGGGACGGCGGTCGAGGCGATCTCGTTGCAGGGCACCGGGCACAACGTGCTGGGCTCGGGCATGGCGCTGCGGGCCATCCAGTTCTTCGGCCTGGACCGCAACGACCCCACGACCAGCACGACGACCAGCACCACCACCAGCACGACGACGACCACCACCACGACCACCACCAGCACGACGACCACGACCACGACCCCGCCCGGCGGGGCCTGCCGCGTCACGTACTCGGTCAACGCGTGGAACACCGGCCTCACCGCGAACATCACCATCGCCAACACCGGCGCCACCGCGGTCAACGGCTGGCAGCTGGCCTTCACGCTGCCGAGCGGCCAGACCATCACCGGTGGCTGGAGCGCCACCTACTCGCCCACCAGCGGCGCGGTGACGGCGCGCAACGTCAACTACAACCCGACCATCAACGCCGGCGCGTCGATCGGCATCGGCCTCCAGGCCAACCACAACGGCAACACCGGAAAACCGTCCGCGTTCACCCTCAACGGCGCGGCCTGCACCGTCGCCTGAGCCCGTCCCGGCCCGGGCGCACGACGAAGGGGCCCCCGCCTTGCCCGGCGGGGGCCCCTTCCGCTGTCCGATCAGGCCCAGAGGTGGCCGTCGAGGCGTTCCGCGGCCTCGTCCAACGTGCCCGCGTACGCGCCGGTGGACAGGTACTTCCAGCCCGCGTCGCACACCACGAACGCCACGTCCGCCGGCTCGCCCTTCGCCACCGCCTTCTCCGCCGCGGCCAGCGCCGCGTGCAGGATCGCGCCGGTGGAGATGCCCGCGAAGATGCCCTCCACCTCCAGCAGCTGCCGGGTGCGGCGCAGGGCGTCGTAGGAGCCCACCGAGTAGCGGCCGGTCAGCACCTCGGCGTCGTACAGCTCCGGCACGAACCCCTCGTCGAGGTTGCGCAGGCCGTACACCAGCTCGCCGTACCGCGGCTCGGCCGCGATGACCTGCACGTCCGGCTTGTGCTCGCGCAGGTAGCGGCCGACGCCGACGAGGGTGCCGGTGGTGCCCAGGCCCGCGACGAAGTGCGTGATCGTCGGCAGGTCCTTCAGCAGCTCCGGTCCGGTGCCGTGGTAGTGCGCGCCGGGGTTCGCCGGGTTCCCGTACTGGTAGAGCATCACCCAGTCGGGGTTCTGCGCGGCGAGTTCCTTGGCGGTGGCCACGGCCTGGTTGGAACCGCCGGCGGCGGGCGAGAACACGATCCGCGCGCCGTACGCCTGGAGCAGCTGCTTGCGCTCCGCCGAGGTGTTCTCCGGCATCACGCACACCAGGCCGTAGCCCTTGAGCTTCGCCGCCATGGCCAGGGCGATGCCCGTGTTGCCCGACGTCGGCTCCAGGATCGTGCAGCCCGGCGTGAGCACGCCCGAGCGCTCGGCCTCCTCGATCATCATCAGGACGGGGCGGTCCTTGATCGAGCCGGTCGGGTTCCGGTCCTCCAGCTTCGCCCACAGCCGCACGTCCTTCGACGGCGACAGCCGCGGCAGCCCCACCAGGGGGGTGCCGCCGACCGCGTCGAGCAGGGAGTCGTACCTGGCCACGGGTGGATCAGCCGCCCGCGACGGCGGGCAGGATCGTCACGGTGTCGCCGTCCTTCACGGCGGCCTCCAGGCCACCCGCGAAGCGCACGTCCTCGTCGTTGACGTAGACGTTGACGAACCGGTGGAGCGCGCCCTCCTTGACCAGGCGCTGCTTCAGGCCACCGTGGTTGGTCTCCAGGTCGTCGATGACCTCGGCGAGCGTGGCGCCCGCGGCCTCGACGGACTTCTGCCCACCGGTGTGGGTGCGCAGGATCGTGGGGATGGAGACGGTGACGGCCATGCTGGGACCTCCGAGGAGCGTGGTTCGGTGACGTGCGACGAAGAACGCGCGGCGCGAGCCGCCCTGGTGCTCGCGGGTGCTGCTGGTGCTCAGGGACAGTCGGGCGTGTCGTCGGAGCCGGTGTGCGCGAACATGTACGACTCGACGACCTCGACCGGTTCCTCGGTCACCACGCCGTCCACGATGCGGTAGGAGCGCAGCTCGTGCTGCTCCGGGTCGCGGGTGGAGACCAGGACGTAGTGCGCGTTCGGCTCGGACGCGTAGGAGACGTCCGTGCGCGACGGGTACGCCTCGGTGGAGGTGTGCGAGTGGTACACGACGATCGTCTCTTCGTCGTTGCGCTCCAGCTCGCGGTGCACCCGGAGCTGCTCCATCGAGTCGAAGCGGTAGAACGTGGGCGAGCGCTCGGCGTTGTCCATCGCGATGAACCGCTCGGGGCGGTCGGACCCCTCCGGACCAGCGATGATCCCGCACGCCTCGTCCGGGTGGTCGCGACGGGCGTGCGCCACCATCGCGTCCACGAGGTCACGGCGAATCACCAGCACGTCCCTCATCCTACGTGGTGGCGGAAGGTGTTCCGCCCTGTGGGAAGCGCCGCTACACCGGCTCCTCGGCCAGCCGGCCGCCGCTCGCGGCCACCGCCTCGGGGGACCTGATCAGGGCCTGGTGGGCGCTGAGGGCCCCACCGGTGGCCAGCGCCGCGAGCCCCACCGCCGACACGACCCGCGCGACCAGCCCGAACCCGTGCCCGCGCAGGCGGAACGACGTGAGGTAGCACGCGGTGGCCGTCGCGTTGGCCGCGAGGTGCACGAACGCGGTGCGCCGCTCGGCCCGGCCCAGGGTGCCGTACTCGGCCAGCTCGGTGGCCAGCGCGGCGGGCGCGGTGGCCAGCCCGGCCCCGATGAGCGCGCGGGACGCGGTGCTCCCGCCGGGCGCGAGGTCCAGGGCGGCGGAGGCGGCGTAGAAGCTCATGGGCAGCACCACGACGGCCGGGTGCACCGGCCTGCCCAGGGCGCGCGTGCGCAGGAGGTTCGTCACCTCCTGCCGCCGCAGGGCGGCGGGCACCAGTTCGGCCAGCGCACCGGCCGCCTTGTCCACCGCTGGACTGGTCTCGACCCACCTGAGCAGCTTCTGCACGCCAGACATGGGGGTCGGGTACCCCGCTGTCCCGATGTTGGAACGTGCGCCGGCGGACCGGTCCGCCGGGGGTCAGCCGGCCGTGACCGCGGCCTCCAGCGCCTCGGCGGCCCGGGCGCACAGCACGTCCAGGGGCACCTCGGAGGCGACTCCCGAGGCCACCGCGAACACCGTGGCGGGCACGAGCACCCCGGCCCGCGCGAACCCGTCCCGGGCCGACACGGCCACCCGCCGGCACTCGGCCTGGCTCAGGTCGGCCTCGACCACCACCAACCCCACCGCCGTGTCGCCGACCAGCGCCACGGCCGACGGCCGCTCCTCCCGGGCGGCCTCGCAGGCCGCGCGCCCGTCCCCCGCGGGCAGCCCCAGAGCGGCGGCGGCGGACACGATCGGCACCACCTCGGACGGCGAGGCGCCCACCGGGAACCCCACCTCGCGCGCCGCCAGCCACCCCACGACCTCCTCGGCGGCGGCGAGCCCGCCACCGCACAGCACGACCGCGTGCACGTGCCGCACCAGCGTCGTGGGGTCCAGCAGGTCCAGCTCGCGCGTGCCGACCGGCGCGCCCCGGACGTCGACGCCCGCCACCGCGCCACCCGGCGCGAGCAGCACCACGACGCCGGGCGCCCGGCCGACGAGCATCAGTCCATGACCGCTTCGACCAGGGTCTCCTGGACCCAGGTGAGCCAGTGGTAGACGCCCAGGTGGGGCGAGCGCGGGTCGTCGGGCGGCAGCTCCTCGGGCATGTCCTCCTGCACGTCCAGCGCCGTGCCCAGGGCCAGGCGGACGTCGTTGAGCGCCGACAGCCACGCCTCGGCCTGCTCCAGCCCCAACCGCACCTCGCCGCCGTCCGCCGGGCACGTGTCCAGCACCACGGCGGCCACACCGGTCTTCAGGTCCAGCAGCTCGGGCTCGTGCAGCGAGCGCAGGGCGTTGGCCGAGTCGACGTCCGACGGGTCGGGCGCGTCCGGGTCGAGGCGGTGGAAGTCGGGCAGCAGCCGGCCGAGGATCGGGTCGTCGGGCGGCGTGGAGGGGCCGGTGCGGATGCCGGTCAGCTCGGCCAGCTCGTCCTGCGGCGCCTCGTCGGCGCGGGCGGCGAGCATGTCCTGGATCTGGCTGACCAGGCCGCGCACCACGGCGGCCTCCTGCCGGTCGAACCGGCCGAGGACCTGGTCGCCGGTGCGGCTCCACTTCTTCACGACGAACGCTGCATGGTCGCCCAGAGCCCCGCCGCGTGCAGCTTCGCCACGTCGGCCTCCACCTTGTCCTTGCTCCCGGACGACACGATCGCCCTGCCCTTGTGGTGGACGTCCAGCATCAGCTTCGTCGCGTGGTCGCGGCTGTAGCCGAACAGCTTCTGCAACACGTACGTCACGTAGGACATCAGGTTGACCGGGTCGTTCCAGACCAGGGTCTGCCAGGGGCGGTCCTCGGAGCGGACCTCCTCGGCGGTCGGCTCAACCTGCGTCCGCTCCTGCTCGACGGGCGTGGTCATACCGCCAATGGTGTCATGGTCCGGTCCGTGGCGGAGCCCACAGGTCCGTCTCCGCCGATCGGCTTAGGCTCTGGCCATGTCGACGTCCCTGTTCACCGACCACTACGAGCTGACGATGCTGGCCGCGGCGTTGCGCGACGGCACCGCGGACCGGTCCTGCGTCTTCGAGGTCTTCGCCCGCAGGCTGCCCGAGGGAAGGCGCTACGGCGTGGTCGCGGGCACCGGGAGGCTGCTCGACGCCATCACCTCGTTCACGTTCGGCCCGGACGAGCTGGAGCTGCTGGACCGCACGGGCGTGGTCGACCGCGCGACCCTGGACTGGCTGGCCGACTACCGCTTCACCGGTGACGTCGACGGCTACCCGGAGGGCGAGCTGTACTTCCCGGGTTCGCCGGTCCTGTCCGTGCGCGCCCCGTTCGGGGTGGGCGTGGTGCTGGAGACGCTGGCCCTGTCGATCCTGAACCACGACAGCGCCATCGCCTCGGCCGCCGCCCGGATGGTGGGCGCCGCGAACGGCCGCCGCATGATCGAGATGGGTTCGCGCCGCACGCACGAGGAGGCGGCCGTGTCGTCGGCGCGCGCCGCGTACCTGGCGGGTTTCACCGCGACGTCGAACCTGGAGGCGGCGCGGCGGCACGGCATCCCGACCGCCGGGACGTGCGCGCACGCGTTCACCCTGCTGCACGACACCGAGGAGGAGGCGTTCCGCGCGCAGGTGGACGCGCTGGGCGTCGACACCACGCTGCTGGTCGACACCTACGACATCACCAACGGCATCAGGACGGCCGTCGAGGTGGCCGGGCCGGAGCTGGGCGCGGTGCGGATCGACTCGGGCGACCTGGGCGTGCTGGCGCGGCAGGCGCGGGACCAGCTCGACTCGCTGGGCGCGCGGAAGACCCGGATCGTGGTGTCCGGCGACCTGGACGAGTACGCGATCGCGATGCTGCGGGCCGAGCCGGTGGACGCCTACGGCGTGGGCACGTCGCTGGTCACGGGCTCGGGCGCGCCGACCGCGGGCATGGTCTACAAGCTCGTCGAGGTCGAGGGGCGGCCGGTGGCGAAGCGCAGCTCGCACAAGGAGTCGCGCGGCGGGCGCAAGGACGCGCTGCGGCGGCACAAGGAGACGGGCACCGCGCTGGAGGAGGTCGTGTTCCCGCACGACGAGCGGCCCGAGCCGGGTGACCACGACCGGTTGCTGCCGGTGGCGCTGGTCCGGGAGGGGCGTCGGGTGGAAGGCTTGGACACCCTGGCGGAGAGCCGGGAACGGCTGCGCGCCGCCCTGGTGACCGTGCCGTGGGAGGGCCTGAAGCTGTCCCGCGGTGAGCCCGCGATCCCGACGACGTTCCTCTGAGAGGGGTTGGACATGAGCAAGGCACTGGTCGTGGTGGACGTGCAGAACGACTTCTGCGAGGGCGGGTCGCTGGCGGTGGCGGGCGGCGCGGCGGTGGCGGCGGCGATCTCGGCGCACATCGCGTCCGGGTCGTACGACCACGTGGTGGCGACGCGGGACTACCACGTCGACCCGGGCGACCACTTCAGCGAGACGCCGGACTTCGTGGACTCGTGGCCGGTGCACTGCGTGGCCGGGACGGCGGGCGCGTCGTTCCACCCGGAGCTGGACGTGACGGCGGTGGAGGCGGTGTTCTCCAAGGGCGCGTACGCCGCGGCCTACTCGGGCTTCGAGGGCACGGCGGGCGGCGGCGAGTCGCTGGTGGACTGGCTCCGGGCGCGGGACGTGACCGAGGTGGACGTGGTGGGCATCGCGACGGACCACTGCGTGCGGGCGACGGCCATGGACGCGGCGGCGGCGGGCTTCGGCACGACCGTGCTGCTGGACCTGACGGCGGGCGTGGCCCGGCCGACGGTGGACTCCGCGCTGGCGCGGCTGGGCGAGGCGGGAGTGGCGCTGCGGGGCACGCCGACCGTGGCCTGACCCGGTCCGGGGGTCACCTCGCCGGGTGACCCCCGAAGCCGTGTCACGGGGTGGGCGAGCAGGCTGCCGAGCCGACGACCACGTCGCCGGTCACGCCGGACGCCTCGGTGAAGCGGATGTGCAGCAGGGTGATGGCGATGCTGCCGTCGTTCGGCTCGGGCACGACCGTCTCGCCGAACGTGGCCCGCGCGAGGACGGTGCCGTCGGCCTTGCGCACCTCGTGCACGTGGTTGTTCGGCACCTGCTCGGGCAGGCCCGCGAAGCCGCCGAGGCCGTTCGCGCCCCACCCGGCCTCGGTGGTGCGGTCGGTCGCCGAGCAGGAGGTCTTCCACTCGGCGATCCGCAGGCGCGGGCCGCCGGCGGACACCAGCGCGGACAGCTCGAAGTCCCGGCCGGTCGCCTCGGACGTGGTGGTCGTGCGGTCCGCGGCCGGGTCGACGACGGTGGTGGTGCAGCGGGAGCCGCCCTCCCCGAAGCGGATTCCGGCGCGGGTCACGGGCTCGGACGCGGCGGTGGTGGTGCCGTCCACGGCACAGGCGGCCAGGGGTGCGATCGCGATGCGGGTGCCCGCCTTGGTGAAGTCGGCGGAGCCGGCGGACGCGACGCCCGCCGGGGTGGCCCACGCCGGCGGTGCCGTGAGCAGGCCGAGCGCGAGCGCCGCGGTCAGCGCCCCGACCCGGCGCGCTCGGTAGTGGTTCATGGTGGATGCCCTTCGTCTCGTGCTCGAATGATCGGAGACCGGCCCGGGTGTGCGACGGATCTCGCCCGCACATCACCTGGTCGAGGAAAGTCCGATACCCGGTCGGGTGAGGAATGACCGTGGGTCGCGCACGGGGACGCGGACCGGGAGCGGTGCGGCGGAGAAGTCGTCCGGCAGGCCGACGAGGCGTTCCAGGGCGCCGCGCACGCGGGTCGCCGCGCACCCGTCGCCGAACGGGTTGCGCCCCACCGGCAACCGCAGCCGGGCGCCGAGCACCCAGCCGGCCTCGGCGAGGATGCGGACGGGATCGGTGCCGACGAGCCACGCGGAGCCCGAGTCGACCGCCGACGTCCGCTCGGTCCTGTCGCGCAGCACCAGCACGGGCACCCCGAACGACGGCGCCTCCTCCTGGAGACCGCCGGAGTCGGTGAGCACCAGCGCGGCCCGCCGCAGGGCGCGCACCAGGTCGGAGTGGTCCAGCGGGCCGGTCACCACGATCCGCTCGTGGCCGCCCAGGACGTCCACGACCGCCGAGCGGACGGCCGGGTTCGGGTGGGCGGGCAGCAGCACGCGCACGTCGGGGTGCCGGTCGGCGACGGCCCGCACGGCGCGCAGCACGCGCTCCAGCGGTTCGCCCCACGACTCGCGCCGGTGCGCGGTGACCAGCACGAGCCGCTCGGAGCGCTCGTCGAGGACCTGCTCCAGCAGGGCGAGGCGGGGGTCGCGGGCGGGCAGGTCGGCGGCGGCGGTGCGCTGGACGGCGTCCACGGCGGTGCTGCCGGTGACCACGATCGCGCGGTCGCCCAGCCCTTCGCCGACGAGCGCGGCCGCGGCGTCGTCGGAGGGCGCGAGGTGCAGCGCGGCGAGGCGGGCGATCGCCTGCCGGGCGCCCTCCTCGGGGAACGGCCCGGCGAGGTCGCCGGTGCGCAGGCCGGCGTCCAGGTGCGCGACGGGGACACCGCGCCAGAACGCGGCGAGCGCGCCCGCCAGCGCCGTGGTCGTGCCGCCCTGCACGAGGACGGCGGACGGCTCACGGGTGGTCAGCACCCGGTCCAGCTCGGGCAGCAGGCCGGCCACCAGTTCGGCCTGGCCGCCGGTGGGCCGCGGCACGTCCAGCTCCACGTCGGGGCGCAGGCCGAACGCGCGCAGCGCCTGGTCGACCACGCCGGCGTGCTGTCCGCCGTGGACGATGACGGGCCGCAGCACCGGGTGGTCGGCCAGCGCCAGGGCCACCGGTGCGATCTTCACCGCTTCGGGACGGGTCCCCGCGAGCAGCAGGACTTCCTCCACGTTGCGCCCCCTTCTCCAGACGATCTACCGAGCAAGTCCCCCTATCGGCTTTCCTTCGATCGCATTAAGGGTTACTGCCCGCAATGGACGATCGACTCCACCCGATGCGCCCAGCCACACCCACGGTCGGTGGGCGCGGAACCCGGGTGGACTTCGCGCCCTCACCCGATCCAGGACTGGGGTTCGCCGCACGGGCGTCCGATGACCTTGGGGCGGCCCCTGCCGACCGGACCGACCACGGTGTGGGACGCACCGCGTGACGTGCCCGACTTTGTCGGCTTCCGACGAAGACCGGAGCTGTGACCGCCGGTTAACCTCCGGGACGAAGTCGATCCTCTGGAGGTCCCCAAGTGTCCGTCCTCGCCGTTCCCGGCCGTCGCGCGGTGCTCGCCGACCTGGTCCCGGGCGCGCTCGCGCGCGACATCGCCCTGGTCGTGGCGGGCGCCGGCCTGACCGGCCTGGCCGCCCAGGTGGCGCTGCCGGTGCCGGGCAGCCCCGTGCCGATCACCGGTCAGACGTTCGCCGCCCTGCTGGTCGGCGCGGCCCTGGGCTGGCGGCGCGGCGGCGCGTCGATGGCGCTGTACCTGGTCGCGGGCGTCGCCGGCGTGCCGTGGTTCCAGGGCGCCTCCTCGGGCATGCCCGCCTCCCTCGGTTACGTCGTCGGCTTCGTGCTCGCGGGCGCGCTGGTCGGCCACCTCGCGGCGCGCGGCGGCGACCGGACCCCGCTGCGGACCGTCGGCACGATGGCCCTGGGCAACCTCGCGATCTACGCGTGCGGCGTGCCGTGGCTGATGGCCGCCGCCGGCGTCGGCTTCGGCAAGGCGCTCCAGCTCGGCGTGACCCCGTTCCTGCTGGGCGACGTGCTCAAGATCGCCCTGGCCGCCGGCCTGCTGCCCGCCGCGTGGGCGCTGGTGAAGCTGGTCAAGCGCACGTGAACGACGCGCACTTAAGGGCGCTGGACGAGTCGGCCCCCGGCCTGGTGGCCGCCGCGCACGTGGTGGGTTCCGCCGCGCTCGACGACCACCAGCCGGGCTCCGACCTCGACCTCGTGGTCGAGCTGTCCCGCCCGCCGACACCCGCCGACCTGGCCGCGCTGGCCGCCGCGCAGACCCTCGACCTCGATGTCGTCTACCTCGTCGACGGCGAGCCCGGGCCGTGGGCGCGCGACGGCGAGTTCCGCGTCTCCGGCGGCGAGGTCACGCCCGTGCTGCTGCTCCAGCTCAACGAGCACTCGACCACGCTGCGCGGCGCGCGGCCGTCGTTCGAGGTGACCCGCGCCGAGGTCGAGGACTACTGCCGGCGCAACCTCGTCGAGTACTGGCAGCCGCTGGTGGAGCTGGCCGCCGCGGCGACCGGACCGGGCTTCCCGCAGGGCGTGCTGTGGATCGCGTTCGGCCCGGCGCGGCAGTGGCACACCATCCGCACCGGGGGGATCGTGTCCAAGTCCCGGGCGGGCGAGCTGGCCGCCGCGCACTGGCCGGACCTGGCCGGGGAACTGCTCGACCTGGTCGCGGCGCGGCGGGGCGCGGACGTCGAGCTGACCGCCGCGCACCGGGAGGCGGCCGTGGAACTGGGCAGGCGGGTGCTCGCCGAGGTCTGACGGTGCCGGCGGGTACGGTCTTCGCCGTGCCCGCCACCGCCTCCATCCCCGACACCCGCACCCTGCTCTCCGTGGCCGTGGAGGCCGTGGGCGGGGCCGAGCGACCAGGCCAGGTCGACATGGCCGAGGCCGTCGAGCGCGCGATCCGGACCGGCGAGCACCTGGCCGTGCAGGCGGGCACCGGCACCGGCAAGTCCCTGGCCTACCTCGTGCCGTCGCTGCGGCACGCCGTGGCCGAGGAGTCCACGGTCGTCATCTCCACCGCCACGATCGCGCTCCAGCGGCAGCTGGTGGACCGCGACCTGCCGAGGCTCGCGAAGGCGTTGAAGAAGGAACTGGGCCGCGAGCCGCGCTTCGCGATCCTCAAGGGGCGCCGCAACTACCTGTGCATGCACCGCCTGCACACCGGCGCGCCCGAGGAACCCGAGGAAGCGGCCCTGTTCGACCCGTTCGCGGTGTCCAAGATGGGCCGCGAGGTGAAGCGGCTGCACGAGTGGTCCTCCGACACCGAGACCGGTGACCGCGACGAGCTGGTGCCGGGCGTCACCGAGCAGGCGTGGCGGCAGGTGTCGGTGACCGCGCGCGAGTGCCTGGGCGTGGCCAAGTGCCCGATCGGCACGGACTGCTTCGCGGAGAAGGCGCGGGCCGAGGCGGGCCGGGCGGACGTCGTCGTCACCAACCACGCGATGCTGGCCGTGGACGCCCTGGAGGGCTACCAGGTGCTGCCCGACCACGACGTGGTGGTGATCGACGAGGCGCACGACCTGGTCGACCGGGTCACCTCGGTCGCGACCGAGGAGCTGAGCGGGGCGCTGGTGGCCACCGCCGCCCGCCGCTGCGGCCGGCTGATCGACCAGTCCGTGGCCGACCGGATGGCGGAGGCGTCCGACGGGCTCGCCATGATCCTGGAGGACGTGCCGCCGGGCAGGCTGGACTCGCTGCCGCAGGCGCTGGCGGGCGCGCTGCGCGCCACCAAGGACGCCGCGCACGCGTGCATCACGTCGCTGGGGCCGGAGCGCAAGGAGGACCCGGAGGGTGCGACGGCGCGCAAGCTCGCGCTGTCCCTGCTCGACGAGGTGCACGACTGCGCGGCGCGCGTGCTGGGGGCGTTCGACGACGACCACGACGTGGTCTGGGTGTCGGGCGACTTCGCCGACCGCGGCAAGGCGCCGTCGCTGCGGGTCGCGCCGCTGGGCGTCGGCGGGCTGCTGCGGGAGCGGCTGTTCGGCAAGCGCACGACCGTGCTGACGTCGGCGACGCTCACCCTCGGCGGCACGTTCGACACGCTGGCCCGGCAGTGGGGGCTGCCCGCCTCGTCGCAGGCGGTGAAGGCCGGGGGCACGGCGACCGACAAGGAGCCGCCGTCCGACCTGGGCGCGGTGAAGTGGACGGGCCTGGACGTGGGCTCGCCGTTCGAGCACGGCAGCAGCGGCATCCTCTACGTCGCCCGCCACCTGCCGCCGCCGGGCCGCGACGGGCTGCCCCCGGCGTACGTGGACGAGATCGAGGGCCTGGTCAACGCCGCGGGCGGGCGCACGCTGGGCCTGTTCTCGTCGATGCGCGCGGCGAAGGCGGCGGCGGAGGCGTTGCGCGGCAAGCTGTCCTACCCGGTGCTGTGCCAGGGCGACGACTCGACCGGCCAACTGGTGAAGCGGTTCTCGGAGAGCTCGGAGACGTGCCTGTTCGGCACGCTGTCGCTGTGGCAGGGCGTGGACGTGCCCGGTCCGGCGCTCCAGCTCGTGATCATGGACCGCATCCCGTTCCCCCGCCCGGACGACCCGCTGGCCTCCGCGCGGCAGAAGGCCGTGGAATCGCGCGGCGGCAACGGTTTCCTCACCGTGGCCGCCACGCACGCCGCCCTGCTGCTGGCGCAGGGCGCGGGCCGCCTGCTGCGCTCGATGAGCGACAAGGGCGTGGTGGCCGTCCTGGACCCGCGCCTGGCGACCGCCCGCTACGGCGGTTTCCTGCGCGCCTCGCTGCCCCCGTTCTGGACCACCTACGACCCGGAGGTCGTGCGGGCGGCGCTCAAGCGCCTGGACGCCGCGAACCCGTAGCGGTCGGCGGGCGCGGGTCACGGGTCGCGGGTCCCGTCGTCGGTGGCGGTCGTCGGTCCGGTGCCCGGCACGGGGACGTGGCGACGGCGCGGGCCGGTCCGGAGCAGCAGGACCGGGGTGGCCAGCAGCAGCGCGCCGGCCACCCCGATCGCGGCGCGCGGACCGGTGGCGACGGCCAGCACGCCCCACAGGGCGATCAGCGCGGCGGTCACCGCCTTGGCGCTCACCGACCACGCCGACAGCACGCGGGCGACCCGGTCCGCCGGGACCCGTTCGAGCCGCAGGGCGGCGAACACCGGGTTGAACACGCCCATGCACGTGATCAGGGCGAACTCGACGGCGATCACGAGCAGCAGCCCGGTCGCGCCGGGGCGGACGAACACCAGGCCGGGCACCCAGCAGGCGCGCAGCGTCCCGGCGACGACCAGCACCCGACGCCGCCCGAACCGCGCGACGAGCGGGCCGGCCAGCCGCGCGCCGAGCAGGCCGCCGGTGCACGGCAGGGCGAACGCCAGGCCGTACTGCCAGGGCGCGAAGCCGAGGTCGCCGAGCAGCAGGACGGCCAACAGCGGCGAGGTCGTCATGATCAGGGCGTTGACCAGGACGGTGTTCGCGAACAGCGGGCGCAGGACGGGGTCGGCCAGCACGTGCCGCCACCCGGCGGTCAGGTCGCGCGACCGCGTCGCGCCGGTGCGCGGTCCGCCGGTGGGGACGGTGCCCGGCGCACCGACCCGCGCCGGGCGCGGTTCGGGCGCCCGGATCGCCCGCACGCCGAGCGCGGACAGCAGGTAGCTGACCGCGTCGACGGCCACCGTCACCACCGGGCCGAACAGCCCGACGACGACCCCGCCGAGCGGCGGTCCCAGCGCGGTCGTGGTCCAGCCCGTCGACTCGAACCGCGAGGTGGCGGCCAGCAGGTCCGCCGGTCGCACGAGCGCCTTCAGGCACGCGCCGGCGGCGGCCTGGAAGGTGGTGTCGGCCGCCGCGACGACGACCGACACGGCGAGCAGGTGCGGGAAACCGAGCCGGTCGAGCGCGAACGCCACGGGCACGCTCGCCATCGCCGCGCACCGCAACAGGTCCGCGCCGATCATCACCGACCGCTTGCGACGGGACTCCACCCACGGGCCGAGCGGCGCCGCCACGACCGCGCCCACCGCCAGGCCCACCGCCGCGAGCGCCGAGACCTCGGCGGTGCCCGCGTGCAGCACGAGGACCGCGATCAGGGCGAACGCGTCGAACGCGAGCCGCGTGCCGAACGCGCTGACCGCGTACGCCGACCACAACCACCCGAAGTCCCGCCCCAGCGCCACGTCCGCTCCCCTCCTCCGACGGGAGGCAGCACACAGGCCGGCGCGGTGGCGGGGCAAACAACCGGACGCGCGGCGAGCCACAACGGCGCGTTGTGCCACTAGGGTCGCCGCCGTGGACCTCGACGCCGTGCGCACGTTCGTCGCGGCGGCGGACGCGGGCCGGTTCCAGGACGCGGCCGTCGACCTGTCGGTCACCCAGCAGGCCGTGTCCAAGCGCGTCGCCGCCCTGGAGGGCCGCCTGGGCGTGCGGCTGTTCACCCGGACCCCGCGCGGGGTCGTGCCCACCGCCGCCGGGCGGGCCTTCCTCCCCCGCGCCCGCGACCTGCTGCGCGCCGCGGACCTCGCGGTGGCGTCGGTGCGGACCGATCGGCGTCCGCTGCGCGTGGACGTGGTCGGCAGGCACCTGGCCCCGGCCGCCCTGCTGCGCGACTTCCACCGCACCCACCCCGAGGTCGAACTGGACGTGGTGACCCACTTCCGCGACGCGGGCGCGGCCCTGTCCGGCCTGCGGGCCGGCGCGGTGGACGCGTCGTTCCGCGCGCTGCTCCCGGCCGCTCCCCTGCCAGCCGGGCTGACCTCGGTCCGCGTCCTGGACGAGCCGTTGCAGCTGGTCACCGGCCCAGCGCACGTGTTCGCCGACGCGGGGTCGGTCGCGCTCGCGGACCTCGCGAGGCACCGCATCCGGATGCCCGCCCTCGCGGGGGGCGGCGAGTGGACGGCCTACTACGGCGACCTCGCCGCCGGGTTCGGCCTGACCCTGGAGGCGACCGGCCCGAACTTCGGCGTCGGTCCGCTGCTGGACGTGGTCGCGGGCTCACCGGCGACGGCGACGCTCGTCGGCGAGCGGACCCGGCTGGCCTGGCCGGCCCACCACGACCTGCGGCGCGTCGACCTGCGCGACCCGACGCCGGTGTACCCGCACTCGCTGGTGTGGCGGCGCGACGACCCGCACCCCGGTCTGGCCGCGCTGCGCGACCACGTCGGCCGGCCCGGTCCGCGAGCGGGCGGCGGGCCCACCTGGTCGCCTGCGGGATGACGTCACACGACCGGTCAGCCGTCGACGAGGAGGCCCCGCAGCGGCCCTTGGAGGCGGCCCGCGCGGCGTGACACGCCGGGCAGGGCGGTCACCCGGTGCTCGCCGTCCGACTCCAGGACCTCGCGCCACAGCCCGTCGACGACCTCGTGCGCCGGGCCGGAGACGTCCTCCACCGGGCGCTGGAGGTGCTCGGACCACAGCCGCAGGCGGGTGTCGCGGGCCACGGCGGCGTCGTCGGTCACGACGTTGACCTCGGTGTCGTTGAACAGCGAGTGCTCGTTGAGGTTGGCCGACCCGAGGCTGAGCCAGCGGTCGTCCACGATGGCCAGCTTGGCGTGCACGTACACCGAGCACGAGGTCCCGCCGTCGTGCGAGGTGAGCGTGCCCGCGACCAGCCGCCGCCCGCCGTCGTCGGCGTCGAGCAGGCGGCCGAGCTGGCCGCGGGTGGTGTCCGCGCCGTTGCTGGGTTTGCGCGGCAGCACGAGGACGACCCGGAAGTCGGGGTGCGGCGGGTTCGCCAGCTTCTCGATCAGCACCTCGGTGACCTCGGGCGACCAGAGGAACTGGTTCTCCAGGTACACCAGGCGCTCGGCGGACCGCAGCGCGCGCAGGTAGGAGTCGAGCAGGCTGAACTCGCCCTTGGCCGCGAAGTCGTAGGTGCGCTCCGGGATGGTGCGCACGAGCTGCGCGGACGACGTGCCCGCCGGTTCCGGCACGGACGGCTCGGGCAGCTCCTCCCCGGCGATCTCCTGCCACCGGGAGCGGAAGTGGTCGGCGACGTCCGCGACGACCGGGCCGCGCAGCCGGGTGCCCAGGTCGTGCCAGCCGATGGGGTCGCGGGCGGGGTGCCGGGACGTGTCGTGGCGGTCGCCCTCGATCGCGGTGAGGTCCATGCCGCCGACGAACGCCACCTCGTCGTCCACCACCACGATCTTCTCGTGGTGGCAGTGCAGCGTGCGCTCCCGCGCGTCGATCACGCACGACACGGCGCTGTCGCGGGTGAACTCGGCCTGGTGGGCGAGGACCCGCTTGCGGGTGGGCTGGAACATCGGCACCGGCGGCCCCGCCCACAGCAGCAGCCGCACCGGCACGCGGGTCGCCACCGAGGCGAGCAGGTCGCGCAGCGTCGGCGAGCCCTCCTCGCGGGTCAACCGGAAGTCGGGGCTGGTGCACCAGCCCGCGATGTGCACGAACCGCTCCGCCGACGTGATCGCCTCGGCGATGGCCGGGAGCACCTCGTGCCCGTCGACCAGCACCTCGACCCGGTTGCCGGTCCGCACCGGCCGGTGGGGCGTCCACCAGCCGTCACCGGAGGTCACGTCCCAGCCCAGCTTGCGCAGCCTCCGCGAGTGGTGCGCGCACAGCAGGGTCTCCAGCCCGTCGCCGAGCTTCTCGTCCACAACATCCAGCAGGCCCACGTCACCCATGGTTGCCGCAATGCGGACGAACGAAACACCTACGTGCGGTTGACCGCCACGGTGGCGGTGCCGGGAGCGACCTCCGTGTACCCCGCGTCACGGACGAGCACCACGTCCGGACGGGCCACCAGGGCGTCCCAGTCCGCGGCGGACGGCGTGCGCACGGCGCACCGGTACTCCAGCCCCGCCCACTCCTCCAGCTCGACCGGCGACAGGTGCGGCGCGAGGAGCATCGAGGCGTGCCCGACCTGCGCCGCGGCCTTCCCGGCCGTCATCGCCACCCGCGGGTTCAGCCACAGCTCGTGCGCGCCGGGCGGCACCGGCCCCGGCTCGTCGGCGGGCAGCTCGCTGCCGGAGATCTGCAACCGGCTCAGCTCCCGGGGCAGCTCGGACACCTTCCCCGGTACGAACGCCCGCACCTGCGCGCCGCCCACGGTGACCGTCACGCCGGGCAGCGCCAGCACGGCCTCCCAGTGCGCGCCCCGCGCCCGCCGCGACACCTTCCGGATGCGCCCGCGCACCCACGCCACCAGCTCGTCGTGCCACTCGCCGCCGGGCGCGGCGCGCTCGTCCAGGCACACCGCGACCGCCGCCGCGGCGGCGGCCTCCAGCACCTCGGTCCGCGACGGCGGGTCGGCCTTCTCGATCCGCAGCACGACCGGCATGGCCCGCACCGCGGCCGGGTCCTCCTCGTCGGTGGCGTGGTGCCGGTCGACGAGCATGCGCAGGACGTCGTTCACAGCCGGTTCAGCCCCAGCCCGTCCGCCGCGTCCGCGGCCTCCACCTCGGCCCTGGTGACGCCGAGGACGAACAGCACCGCGTCCAGGAAGGGGTGCGACAGCGCGGTGTCGGCGACCTCCCGCAGCGCGGGCTTGGCGTTGAACGCGATGCCCAGCCCGGCCGCGCCGAGCATGTCGATGTCGTTCGCGCCATCGCCGACGGCCACGGTCTGCGCCAGCGGGATGCCCTGCCGCTCGGCGAACCTCCGCAGCGCCACCGCCTTGCCCGCCCGGTCCACGACCTCGCCCACGACCCGCCCGGTGAGCTTGCCGTCGACGACCTCCAGCTCGTTGGCCGCGCAGAAGTCCAGGTCCAGCTCCTCCACGAGGCTCCGGATGACCCGGGTGAACCCGCCGGACACCACGCCGCAGGTGAAGCCGAGCCTCTTGAGCGTCCGCACGGTCGTGCGCGCGCCCGGCGTCAGCTCCAGCGACGCCGCCACCTCGTCCAGCACCGACTCGTCGAGGCCCTCCAGCAGCGCCACCCGGCGCCGCAGCGACTCCGTGAAGTCCAGCTCACCGCGCATCGCGGCCTCGGTGATCTCCTTGACCTGCGGTTCCACCCCGACGTGCGCGGCGAGCATCTCGATCACCTCGCCCTGGATGAGCGTGGAGTCGACGTCGAACACGACCAGCCGCTTCGCCCGCCGGGTCAGGCCCGCCCGCTCCACGGCGACGTCCAGCCCGTTGCGCGACGACACCTCGGCCAGCGCCGAGCGCAGGTCCGCGTCGCTCTCCTCGGTGTCGTGCGCCACCGACACGCGCAGCTCCAGGCCGGTCACCGGGTAGTCCGCGACGCCGCGGATGGCGTCGATGTTCACGCCGAGCGCCGCGAGGCGCCGCGCCACCCCGGTGAACGCGCGCGCCGTCACCGGCCGGCCGATCACGATGACCACGTGGCTCGACTCCAGCCTGGCGGTGCGCTTCGAATCGGCGCCGACCTCCACCTCCACCTGCATGGACACCGTCGCCATGGCCTGCTCGACGGCCTCCTGGAGGCCCTCCGGGTCGCGGTCGGCGGCGACGAGCACCCCGAGCACCAGCCGGCCGCGGATGACGACCTGCTCGACGTCGAGGATCTCCACGCCGTGCCGGGTGAGCACCGCGAACAGCACCGAGGACACCCCCGGCTTGTCCGGTCCGGTGACCGTGATCAGGACGGGCGTGGCGCTGGGCTTGGTCACGACGGCTCCTATGCCTGTGCCGGGACAGCGGTGGGCTGGGGCGGACAGCGGCGAGCCCCGGCGACCGGCGGCGGTCGTCGGGGCTCGTCGTCGAACCTGCGATCAGGTTACCGGTGGTCGCCCTCGGTGCCCTCGGACGCGGTGCCCGACTGGACCGCCTCGGCGGCCTTCTCGGACGGCGCCTTCGGGGCCTGCTCGTGCGAGATGGCCTTGCCGGTGAACGTCACGTGCGCCTCGTCGTGCAGGCGCTCGATCATGTGCGGGTAGTGCAGCTCGAACGCCGGGCGGGCCGAGCGGATGCGGGGCAGCTCGGTGAAGTTGTGCCGCGGCGGCGGGCAGGACGTCGCCCACTCCAGCGAGTTGCCGAAGCCCCACGGGTCGTCCACGTGCACGGTCTCGCCGTAGCGGTAGGACTTGAACACGTTCCAGATGAACGGCAGCGTCGAGGCGCCCAGGACGTACGCGCCGATCGTGGAGATCACGTTCAGCGTGGTGAAGCCGTCGGTCGCCAGGTAGTCGGCGTACCGGCGCGGCATGCCCTCGTTGCCCAGCCAGTGCTGCACCAGGAACGTGCCGTGGAAGCCGATGAACGTGGTCCAGAAGTGGAGCTTGCCCAGCGGCTCGTCCATCATCCGGCCGGTGAACTTCGGGAACCAGAAGTAGATGCCCGCGAAGGTGGCGAACACGATCGTGCCGTAGAGCACGTAGTGGAAGTGGGCGACCACGAAGTACGTGTCCGACACGTGGAAGTCGATCGCCGGCGCGGCCAGCAGGATGCCCGACAGACCACCGAAGAGGAACGTGACGATGAAGCCGATGCTGAACAGCATGGGCGTCTCGAACGTCAACTGCCCCTTCCACATCGTGCCGATCCAGTTGAAGAACTTGATGCCGGTCGGCACGGCGATGAGGAACGTCATGAACGCGAAGAACGGCAGCAGCACGGCGCCGGTGGCGTACATGTGGTGCGCCCACACGGCGACCGAGAGGGCCGCGATGCCGAGCGTCGCGTAGACCAGGCCGTTGTAGCCGAAGATCGGCTTGCGGCTGAACACCGGGAAGATCTCGGACACGATGCCGAAGAACGGCAGCGCGACGATGTAGACCTCGGGGTGGCCGAAGAACCAGAACAGGTGCTGCCACAGGATCACGCCGCCGTTGGCGGGGTCGAACACGTGGGCGCCCAGGTGGCGGTCGGCCAGCAGGCCCAGCAGCGCGGCGGTCAGGATCGGGAACGCCAGCAGCACGAGCACCGAGGTCACCAGGATGTTCCAGGTGAAGATCGGCATGCGGAACATGGTCATGCCGGGCGCCCGGAGGCAGACCACGGTGGTGATCATGTTGACCGCGCCGAGGATGGTGCCGAGACCACCGACGACCAGGCCGGAGATCCACAGGTCGGCGCCGGCGCCGGGCGAGTGGATGGCGTTCGACAGCGGCGTGTAGGCGAACCAGCCGAAGTCGGCCGCGCCGCCCGGCGTGATGAAGCCCGCCATGACGATCAGGCCGCCGAACAGGTACAGCCAGTACGAGAACGCGTTGAGCCGCGGGAACGCCACGTCGGGCGAGCCGATCTGGAGCGGCAGGATGAAGTTGGCGAAACCGAACACGATCGGGGTCGCGTAGAGCAGCAGCATCACCGTGCCGTGCATGGTGAACAGCTGGTTGTACTGCTCGGACGAGAGGAACTGCATGCCCGGTCGGGCCAGTTCGGTCCTCATCAGCATGGCCATCGCGCCGCCCACCATGAAGAAGGCGAACGAGGTGACCAGGTACATCAACCCGATCTGCTTGTGGTCCGTGGTGCGGAACATCCGCAGCAGGAACGAACCCTTGACCGCCTTGCGAGTCCCGAAGGGCCGCGTAGCGATCGGCTGCGGGGCTACGGCCGTCACGGTGCCTCCTGCACTGTCTGGTACTGGCTTGACCGGCAGGGAGCGCCACCGGCTCCCCGGATCGTAGACGGCTGCGTTCCGGGGGTCTCGGCTGGGCCGGCTGCTGGATCAAGCGAGGTAGCGCAGGTCACAAGCGTCGACCGCGCGGAGCGGGCACGCCGCGGTCGGGTCCGTCGGGTGCGGCGGACCCGGCCGCGGGTGCTCGAACGGGTCAGGGTCGGCGCGGGCGGGTGACGGCCAGCAGGGCCGTGCCCGCGCCGATCAGGACCAGGGACAGCAGCAGCGGGACGAACGGGTCCGCCCCCGTCCGGGCCAGGGCGCCGGACCGGTGGACCGCCGCCCGCGGGCCCGCCGGCGGCGCCTCGGCGACCGGGGCCGCCGCCGGCGTGGTGGCCAGGGCCGGCGTCGGAGGCGGTGACGGGGCCGGCGTCGCCTCGCGCGGGCCGGGCGTGGTGCCGCCGGCCGGTGAGCCGGGGCTGGTCACGGGTCTGTCGCCGGACACGACGGCGGTCGGCGGAGGCGGGGCCGGGACGTCCGGTTCCGCCGTGCCCGGGTCGGGGGGCCGCTCCGACACCTCGGCTCCCGGCTCGGCCGTCGGCAGGTCGGGACCGGGCTCGGGCGCGGGCAGCTCCGGGCCCGGCTCGGGCGTGGGGGTCGGGTCCTCGGACCGGACGGCGGACACCGGTGCGCCCGCCCCCGGGTCGGCCAGGGCGGCGGGGCCGCCGACCAGTCCGAGGGCGAGCAGGAGTGCCGTTCCGCTGAGGACGCGGGTTGTCAGGTGCATCGCACACGCTCCGCACGACTGGGTGAGCTGATCGGCGCGGGGAAACCGCTCCCGACCGTGCAATCGCTCGCCGCCGTCCGCGCGCTTCGATGTGCGACCGATTCGTTATGCGCGGTCAGGACCGGCGGCGGGACCGCAGCGTGAGCACGACCGCGAGACCGGCCGCGACCAGGGCGAGGCCCGAGATCAGGAGCCACGTGCCGTCGAAGCCGGTGGCGGCCAGCTCGTCGGGCGACTCACCGGGCACGACGGCCGGGGCGGGCGTGGTCGTGGTGGTGCCCGCGACGTCCGTGGTCGTGCCGGCCGCGGTGGTCGTGGTCGTCGTGGTGGTGGCGGTCGTGGAGCCGGCGGTCGTGGTCGTGGTCGTGGTGGTGGGGGCGGTGGTGGTCGTGGTGGTGGTCCGCTCGGACAGGCAGGCGAACCAGTGGCTGATCTCCGGCACGTTGCCACCGTTGTTCAGGGGCGCGTGCAGGTCGGCCCACGGCAGGTCGCCGAGGTCCGGGTAGACGTTGTAGTTGTCGCCGCCCTTCACCACCACGCCGGTGATGGTGAAGCCCTCGGGCAGGGCGATGACGTCGAGGTACGTCCCGTCGCTGGTGAACGTGCCGGCGGGCAGGGTGCCCTCGTCACCCGGCAGGCCCACGACCTCGCAGGCGTTCCCGGGCTGGCCGATGTCGACGTTGCCCACGTGGGCGGTCGCCCGGTCGTCCCCCGGCTGGGGCGGGGCCTGCTCGGGCGGGGTGGCGGCGGCGGTGCCGGTCGCCAGGGCCAGCAGGAGCGCTGCTCCGGTCAGGCTGCGGACGATCAGGTTCATGGTGCGCTCCGTGCGGTCGAGGGGCCGATCGGCGGACGGTACTGGACCGTCCGCCGAATCATCGCTCAGGACCATCCAGCCGATTCACGCTCCACCAATTCGTTATGCCGCGGCGCGGTGGCGTGCCAACCTCGGGTGTGTGGACGTCGTCTCCGCCCTGGCGCGGCTCCGGGTACTGGCCGGCCGCTCGGGGCTGCCGTGCGACGACCCGGTGGTGCTGCGGAACGGCAGCAACCTGCTCGTGCACCTGCGGCCCGCGCCGGTGGTCGCCCGGGTGGCCGCGGTCACGGCGGCCGTTCGCCCGGACGTGGCCGGGCACTTCCGGCGGGCCGACGCGGTGAGCCGGTTCCTCGCCGCGCGGGGCGTGCCGGTGGTCGAGCCCGTCGGACCGGGCGTGGTCCGGCACGACGGGCTGGTCGTCGCGTTCGCCCGGCACGTGCCGCACGAGCCGGGCGCGCTGCTCGACCCGGCGTCGTTCGCGGCGGCGCTCGCCGAGCTGCACGGCGAGCTGCGGCACTACCCCGGCGCGCTGCCCGAGCGGTGGCCGCCGGCGGACCTGACCCACGTGTTCGACGTGCTGGGCCGACCCGCCGGGCTGGTCGGGGCGCTGGAGCGGCTGGTCGCGCGGTGGCCGTCGACACCGGTGCAGGCCCTGCACGGCGACGCGCACCCGCGCAACCTGCTGGTCACCGCGTCCGGGCCGGTCTGGAACGACTTCGAGGACACCTGGCGCGGGCCGGTCGGCTGGGACGTGGCGTGCGCGAACCTGAGCCCGTCGTCCGCCGGGGCGCTCCCCCTCGGGGCCGCGGACCCGGAGTTCTGGACGGACCTGCGGCGGCTGTTCGCGGTCGGCTGGTCACGGGTGCTCGACCTGCGCCGTGGCACGATCGGCGGCGGGACCGGGGTTGCCGTCGAGGGGGTGCCGGGTGGGTGAGCAGGCGGAGCTGTGGCGCGACGCCGTGCGCGTGCTGGGCGGGGACGTGGGGCCGGAGCCGGTCGACCTGGACGAGCGGTACGCCGAACCGCACCGCGGCTACCACGGCACGGCGCACGTGCTGGCCGTCGTGCGCGACGTGCTGGACCTGGCGGCCGACCGGACCGACCGCGAGCGGGCCGTGCTCACCCTCGCGGCCCTGGCGCACGACGTGGTCTACGACGGCGTGCCCGGCGAGGACGAGCGGCGCAGCGCCGAGTGGGCGCGCGCACGCCTCGCGGGGCTGCCGGAGGCCGACCGGGTGGCGGGGATCGTGCTCGCCACCACCGACCACACCTCGGACGACGACCTGACCCGCCTGCTCCTCGACGCCGACCTGGCGGTCCTCGGCTCGCCCCCGGACGCCTACGAGCGGTACCGGGCGGCCGTCCGGGCCGAGTACGCGCACGTGGACGACGCGGCGTGGCGCGCGGGCCGGGGCCGGGTGCTGCGCTCGCTGCTGGACCGCGATCCCCTCTACGCGACGGCGCGGGCGCGCGACCGGTGGGGGCGGCGCGCCCGGGTCAACCTGGCCGCCGAGCTCGGCTCGCTCGGTGACCCGCCATGAGCTGGTCGAAGGTGGGGAAGGACGCGGCCACGTCGCTGCCGGTGAAGTTGCCGACCCAGCCGTCGTCGTCGTGGAAGAACCGGATCGACACGTAGTCGGGCCGGGTGCCCATGTCGAACCAGTGGGTGGTGTTCGCGGGGACGCTGAGCAGGTCGCCCTCCTCGCACAGCACGCCGTGCACCCTGCCCTCGACGTGCAGGTAGAACACGCCGGCGCCGCGCGCGAAGAACCGGTCCTCGTCGTCGTCGTGGGTGTGCTCGGCGAGGAACCTCAGCCGCGCCCGCCCGGCCTCCTCCAGCCACGCCGGGTCGTCCGACGGGGCCATCTCCATGGCGTCGACCAGCACGTAGCCCTCGGCCTCGGTGACGCGCGCGACCTGCTCGGCGTACACCTCCAGGGCGTTCTCCCGGGTGACACCGGGCACGACGGGCCACCGCTCGTACCGCACGCCGATCCGCTCCAACGCGTCGGCGACCTCCACAGGGTCGGAGGTGCGGAGCACCGGGTTCGCGGGATCGGTGTCCGGCCACACGGTGAGCAACGTCATCGCACGCCTCCTGTCTCGACCTTGAAGCGCAGCAGCCACTCCAGGCACTCCAGCCGGTGCCGGGCCCGCAGGAGGTCGTCACCCCACACGTACACCCCGTGCCGTGCCACGAGCAAGGCGGGCACGTCCGCGCGGAACCCGGCCTCGAACGCGTCGCCGAGCACGCCCATGTCCTGGCTGTTCGGCACGACGGGCACGGTCACCACGTCGTCCGCGCGCCGGCCGAAGCCCTTGAGCATCTCCAGGTCGCGCAGCTCGACGCCGCCCGGCCAGCGCTCGGCGGCCACCACGGGCGCCAGCGCGTGCACGTGGACGACGGCGCCCGCGCCGGAGACCGCCGCGATCCGGCCGTGCAGGCCGGCCTCGGCGGACGGCACCCGCACCGGGTCTTCCGTCGTGCCGCGCGCGTCGACCAGCACGACGTCGTCGGCGGTCAGCTCGCCCTTGTCCTTGCCGCTGACGGTCACCGCGAGGGTCAGAGGGTCGCGGTCCACGACCACCGACAGGTTGCCGGACGTGCCGCGCATCCAGCCCATCGCGGTGTAGCGGGCGCACTCGGCGGCCAGCGCCTCCCCCGCCGCGCGGACGTCGGCCGTCACAGGGCGGCCGCGGTGCGGTGCGGGGCGAAGTCGTCGCCGCCGTGGGGCTCGCCCTCGCGCGCCACGCCGACGGTCCGCCAGCCGGCCTCGGCGGCGGCGTGCAGCTCGGCCGGGACGTCGGAGTAGAAGGTGATCGTGCCGGGGTCCTCGGCCCCGAGCACGGAGGCGATCTTCAGGTACGAGGACGCCTCGCGCTTCGGTCCCGCGTTCGCGGTGTCGAAGTGGTGCTCGAACAGCGGCGTCAGGTCCCCGTCGGTGGTGTGGGCGAAGAACGCCACCTGGCCGGCGACCGAGCCGGAGGAGAACACGGCGAGCCGCACGCCCTCGGCGTGCCACTTCCGCAGCGCGGGCACGACGTCGGGGAAGAACTCGGCCACCAGGTCGCCCTCGGCGTAGCCGCGCTGCCAGATCAGGCCCTGCAACGTCTTCAGCGGCGTGACCTTGCGGTCCGCGTCCATCCAGCCGTGCAGGACGGCGACCAGCTCGTCCGTGCCGCCGGCCACCCCGGACAGCTCGCGGACCTGCGCCACGGCCTCGCGCACGGCCGGGTCGTCGCCGTGCTCGTCGATCCACGGGCCGAGCCGGGGCCGCGCGTAGTCGTACAGGGTCACCAGGACCTGGTCGGTGGCACTGAGCGTGCCCTCGATGTCCAGCACAACCCACTCAGTCATGAACGTCCTCGTCGTAGTAGTCGGCCAGCCGACCGGGAGGGTACGCACCGCGGTCGGTGACCACGCTCGTCACGAACCGCGGCGGGGTGACGTCGAACGCCGGGTACAGCCCGCGCGCCCGGTCGGTGGCCGTGCGGCGGCCCAGGGTGTGCAGCACGTCGTCGCCGGACCGGTGCTCGATCGGCACGTCGTCCTTCGTCGGCGCGAGCCGGTCGGGCGCCTGCACCATGGCGAGGAACGGCACGTCGAACGCGTGCGCGGCGACGGCGAGGCCGAGCGTGCCGACCTTGTTCACGACGTGCCCGTCCATGGTGACCCGGTCGGCGGCGGTGAGCAGCACGTCGACGTCGCCGGTGGACATCACGGCCGCGCCCATGCCGTCGGTGATCAGGGTGGTGTCGACGCCCATCTCGCCCAGCGTCTCGGCGGTGAGGCGGGCGCCCTGGAGGTACGGGCGGGTCTCGGTGCAGACGAACCGCAAGCGCTTGCCCATGCCCTGGGCAGCGGTGACGGTCTCGATCAGGTACAGGTCGGCCCAGCAGTGGGTGAGCACCGCGCCGTCGTCGGGCAGCAGGGCGGCGGTGTGCCGGCCCAGGCTGCGGCTGCGCGCCCGGTAGCGCTCGTCACCAGCCCGCGCGCCCGCCAGCGCCCCGGCTTCGAGGTCGTCGTGCGCGTCCACGCCGTCGAGCACCGCGGCGACGGCCTTGCGCAGGTGGTTGTTGGTCCTGCGGGTCTCCACCAGCAGCCGCCCGGCCCTGTCCAGGTGGGCGCGGGCCTCGTCGCGCGGCAGGCCGCGGGCCTCGCGGGCGGCGAGCACCATGCCCCACAGGGCGGCGAAGTACGGGCCGGAGGACTGGGTGACCATGTCCTCGATGGCCTTGGCGACCTCGGCGACCGTCGTGCAGCGGACCCACGTGCGCTCGAACGGGAAGTCGCGGCGGTCGAGGACGTGCACGCCGTCGGCCTCCAGGCGCACGCTGCGGGCGAGGAGCGGCTCCATCAGCTGTACCCGGTGAACGGCGGCTGCGCGCCGGTGAGGAAGTGCGCGCCGACCTCGCGGGCCTTGTAGGCGACGGGGTCGTGCAGGGTGAGCGTGCGGGCGTTGCGCCAGAAGCGGTCGAACGCGTAGCCGGCGGCCGTGGCACGGGCGCCGCACAGCTCGAACACGCGGGCGGTGGTGGTGTTGGCGACCCGGGTGGCCACGACCTTGGCCGAGGAGACGGCGACGGCGGCGTCGGCGCGTTCGTCGGCGGTGAGGTCGGCTCCGCGCTCGGAGGCCGCGTGCAGCAGCGACGAGGCGTGGTCGGCGAGGAGGCCGGCGGCCTTGGCGTCGGCGACCAGCTCGCCGTAGGCGGCGAGGGTGTACGGGTCGTCGGTCGCCTCGTCGACACCGCTGAGGAACCAGGGTCGGGTGGTGGTGCGGGTGTAGCGGGCGGCCTCGGCGAGCGCGCCCTCGGCCATCGCGACGTAGAGCTGGGCGAGGACGAGCTGGAAGCCGAGCGCGGCCAGCGACAGCCGCGGGGTGGGGGCCTCGCCGCCGAGCACCCGCCCGGCGGGCACGAAGACCCCGTCGAACACGACGCCGCCGCTGGCGGTGAGGCGCTGGCCGATGTTGTCCCAGTCGCCCGCGTAGGTGATGCCGGCGGCCTTCGCGTCGACCGTGAAGGTCAGCTTGTCGCCGGTGTCGGTCCGGGTAGCGCTGACCACCAGCCGGTCGGCCACGGACGCCCCGGTGGCGAACGTCTTGCGCCCGCTGACCGCGAACCCGCCGTCGACCGGGGTCAGCCGGAGGGCGGCGTCGAGGGGGTTGCTGACCCCTGCCCAGAAGAGATCGGCACTGAAGAGATCGGCACCGGGGAGATCGGCACCGGAGAGGTCCGCGCCGGTGGAATCGTCGGACGCCTCGGCGGGTGGGCCGTCGAACAGGCCCTGCCGCCACACCTGGAGGTAGTGGTAGCCGAGCAGGTGCCCGATGTTGGCGTCCGCCGCGCCGACGACCCTGGTGACCGCCTGCTGCACGGGCCACTCGCGGATGCCGAGCACCCCGGACCTCCGCAGCGCGTCGACCTCGGCGACGGGTTCGGCGCCCAGCCGGTCGCGCTCGGCGGCGTCTGCCCGCAGCCCGGTGGCCAGCTCCTCGGCGACGGTCAGCCACTTCTGCCGACCATCGGTGCTCGTCATCCACTGCCTCCTGCGCGTCCGCGGTCCCAGCGGCGAGCTTAACCGGCGGTCTGCGGCACGAGCCGGGCGTTCCGCCACGTGGGAGGCGTCCCCCGGCGGGGTCAGTGGTTCGGCGACGATGTCACGTCTCGTCAACCGGGTGTTCGACCTCCCCCTCGCCCACCGGGGTTCGCCTGATCCCAGTGGGATCGACTGGAGGCCACGCGGAAGCCTTCCGGGGTCGCCGTGGACGCTCGCCACTCCGACGCGGTCCACCGGTCGTCTCGGCCGGGGCCGTCACGACCGGGTCCGCCACCGTGCTCGCCACCTGCCCGGTCCTCTCCACGGTCGTGCCGGTGCACCTCCGCCGACCGGCACGTGCACGAGCGCCGACATCCCGGCGCCGCGGCTCCCCTTCGACTACGGTGTGCGGGCCCGTGATCGGAAGGGGAGTCGCGCGATGGACCTGTCCGGCAGAGCGGCGCGCGGGGGTACGGCCGTCGCCACCAGGGCGGCGCCGCACCCCGACCGGCGTCCACACCGGACGTCCGCACCGCACCTGCTGGAGGCCGAGCAGCTGATCGGCTACCTGTCGCTGCCCACGTGCCCGCTGGCCAACAACACCTACAAGGAGCCGGACCAGCCGAACGTGGTCCGCTGGGGCGCCCCCGGCGACGCCGCGGACTGGGTCAACCGGAGCCAGTGCGCGTCGTTCCAGACGGCGGTGCTCAAGCGGACCTACCGGTGGGCGACGGGCCGGTTCTTCCGCACCCACTTCGGCCTGGCCAGCCCGTTCGCGCGCGACTACCGCCGGGTGTTCGCCGAGCGGGACGTGCCGCACTTCGAGCGGGTCACCCGGGTCGCGGACCTGCGGCCGGGCGACCTGATCGCGGTGGACTACCGCAACGACCGGGACACCAACACCGGGCACGTGGTGATGGTGCGCTCGCTCAAGGGCACCTACACCGCGCCGGGCCGCAGGCTGAACTTCCCCGGCGAGACGCAGTACGCGGTGGAGGTGGCCGACTGCACGTCCGAGCCGCACGGCCGGTACGGGGTGGGCGACTACCGGCGGTACCCGGACAACCGGATCTTCAACGCGGGCGCGCGGACCGACGGCGCGGGCTACGGGCACATGATGTTCTACGCCTCGGACGAGACCGGCGAGTTCACCCGCTACCGGTGGAGCGTCAACACCTCGTCCGCGGGCACGCACCCCGCGGACCGGCGGCCGGTGGCCGCCGCCAGGGTCGTGGGCTGACCCCGGCGGCGGAGGTCCGGCGGACCCGGCGGGTCAGCCCTCGCCGATCAGCAGGCGCGTGGAGGCCGTGCCGAGTCCCGTCGGGCCGCGCAGCGCCGTCGGCGACAGCGCCACCCGCGGCCGACCGTGGTGCTTCAGCAGGTCCGCGTCGTGGTACCGCACCACGTTCTCGTGCCAGTTCAGGATTCCCGCCATCCAGTCCTCCAGCTCGGCGGCGTGGGCGGTGAGCGCGGCGCGGGTCTCCCCGTCCAGGGCGAACTCCTCGAACAGGGCGGGCAGCTCGTGGGCCACCGAGTGCCGGAACTGGTGCAGGCGCGCGTTGGCCAGGTCGGTCACGACGGCCCGCGCCCGGTCGCGGTCGACGTCCAGGAAGTTCTCCACGACCACCCCGAGGTTGTGGACCTCGCCCTCGTACTGCACCTCCTTGCGGTACGAGTACAGGTCGTTGAGCAGCGTCGCGTAGTCGATGGCCGAGTTCTCGATGTTCCTGATGGCGCGCGTCCGGTAGATCTCCGGCGGCACGAGGCGGCCGTGGCCGAGCCTCGCCAGGCTCATCGTCAGGTCGGACCCGAACGTCTGCCGCCGCATCTCGACGTAGTCCACCGGGTCGGGCACGCGGTTCTCGTGCTGGTTCTTCAGCTCCCACAGCCAGGCGTCGAGCATGACCCCCACCGCGTCGGACAGCTGCCGCCGGTTCTCCACCGGCATCCCCTCCGTGGTGCGCGCCCACACCGAGGCGAGCATCCGCTCCAGCGGGGTCGCCGCCACCGGGGCCGGTCCCTCCAGCGGCATCATCAGGCGCAGGCGCGCGTCGGTGGCCTTCGCGCCCGCCATGTCGGGCGTGCGGCCGTGCACGACCGGGTAGAGGTCGTCCCCGTACGTGCCGAAGGTCAGCCACATCACCGACGTGGTCAGCTCCTCCGGGGTGCCGTCCGGGTCGATGCCCGCCGAGCACAGCGCGAGGTCCATGTCGCGGTACCGCTCCTCGGTCCACACCCTCGGCACGTCGTCGAACGCGCCCATCTCGCGCGTCCAGGCCACCCCCCGCTCCAGCACCTCCTTCCAGTGCGGGCTGACCCGCAGCGGGAACGGCATCTCCAGCGCGGGCCTCGGCAGTGACGGCACCTCGCGGAACGGCACGTGGGCGAAGCCGCGCAGCCGCTGCGGCGCGGTGGCGACGAGCGAGCGCAGCGCGGACGTGCCCAGGCCCGTGGGGCCGCCGAGCACGGGCGAGGCGGTCACCGCGCCCTCGTTCATGTAGCGGCTGGAGCGGGCGTGCCACTCGTGGCCGCCGGACTGCCAGTCCTGCAGCCCCTTCACGTAGGCGAGCACCGCGAGCCGGCCAGCCGGGTCGACGCCGTGCTCGTCGAGCAGCGGCGGGACCTCGGTGACGGCGGTGTGCTCGAACTGGTGCAGGCGGGACGTGAGCAGGTCGTTGACCGCCTCGGCGGCCTCCTGGGTGGGGATGCCGAGGAACTTCTCCAGCACCAGCACGCCGTTGCTCAGCTCGCCCTCGTCGAGCACCTCGCGCTCGTAGGAGAACAGGTCGTTGCGCAGGTGCACGGCGTCGGAGAAGGTGTCGCGCAGCACGCCGATCGGCCGCGACAGCGCGATGCTCGCCGGGACCTCCATGCCGGTGACGTGCTCGACGAGGTTGGCCGACCACGGCGCGCCACCCACCTTGCGGCGCATCTCGATGTACTCGATCGGGTTGGACAGGCGGCCCTCGGAGATGTTCAGCAGCTCCCACATCGACTCGTCGAGCAGGTGCTCGGTGTTGTCGGCGAACCGGCGCCGCCAGTCGGCCGAGTGGGCCGGGACGGTGCGCTCCCAGAGGTCCTTGAGGCCCTTCTCGACCGGGTTGGCCGGCTCCTCGGTGATCGGGCCGTCGACCGGCATGAACAGCGGCAACCGGTCGAGGTACGCCTTCGCGCCCGCGACGTCGGGGTTGCGCTTGTAGAGCTCGACGAAGTGGTCGTCGAAGTAGAAGACCCACACGTACCAGTCGGTGACCAGGTCGAGGTCGTCCGGTGACGCGTCCGGGTGCGTGTAGGCGCACAGCAGTGCGTAGTCGTGGGAGTCGAGGTCGTCGTCGGTCCAGATCACCGTGCCGTGCTGGGGCACGTCGATCATGTCCATCTCGTGTGCCCACGCCTTGGTGTGCGCGCGGGCGCGTTCCAGGCTGGGGTTCAGCCGCGCCGGGTAGGGCGTGTAGAAGTCCGGCAACTGGAACGGCTGCGGCATCTGCTCGCACCTCTCGGTCGTGTGGCGTCGGGGGTGTACGCAACCAGTGCCGGGCGGGGCGGCCAAGACCTCGGCGCACTGATCCACACGTTCGAGCGCACCCGTCCCCCTGGTGGCCCAACGCGCTGGTGCTCCCGGTGCACGCGCTCCGCGCAGCGGGTGCCCGACCGGGTTCGGGTGCACACTGGGTGGTGTGCCCCTGATGGAGCCGGTGGACGCGGAGTTCTTCGAGACCGCGCCGGAGCGCCGCACCTTCGTGCTGGACCTGCCGGTGTCACCCGAACGTGTCTGGCGCGGCCTGACCGCGACGAACCCGTTGTGGTGGTGCCGGCTGATGTCGTCGGTCGAGTACACGTCGCCGCGCCCGTTCGGCGTGGGCACGACGCGCCGGGCGTCGGTGCTGGGCGTGCTGCGGCTGCGCGAGCGCTTCTTCCGCTGGGAGGAGGGGCGGCGGCAGACGTTCACGGTGGACGGGGCGAACCTGCCGGTGTTCCGCCGGTTCGGCGAGGACTACCTGGTGGAGCCGGCGGGCGGCGGGTGCCGGTTCACCTGGACGTTCGCCTACGAGCCCGGCGTGCGCGCCGGCCGCGTCGGGGCCGCGCTGAACGACCGGGTGTTCGCGTCGTTGGCGGCCGACACGCGCCGCCACTTCCGCGGCTGACCCCGCGCGTCACCCGGACTAACCGCCGAGTGCGGTGGATCACGCCCGAACGGGTGAAGCTCGGCTTAGGTTAGGCTCCCCTCATGTCAATGGGAGACACGCTGCTCGCCGGGGAGTCGCTGGTGCTCGCGCACCACGACCGGGCGGTGGTCGAGGGGGTCTCGCTGGAGTTGCGCGCGGGAGCGGTGACGGCGCTGGTGGGACCCAACGGGTCCGGCAAGTCGACCGTCCTGCGCTCGCTCGCGCGGCTCCACAAGCCCCGCGACGGGCAGGTCCGGCTCGGCGAGCGGTCGGTGTGGGGGCACGCCGCGCTGTCCGGCAAGGAGTTCGCCCGCCACGTCACCCTGCTGACCCAGCAGCGGCCCACCCCGTCCGGGGTGTCGGTGCGCGACGTCGTCTCCTACGGGCGCTACCCCTACCGGACCGGATGGCGCGGGGTCGACCTCGACGGCAGCGCCGCGATCACCCGCGCGATGGAGCTGACCGGCGTCTCCGCGATGGCCGGGCGCGGCGTGGACGAGCTGTCCGGCGGCGAGCTGCAACGCGTCTGGCTCGCCTCGTGCCTGGCCCAGCAGACCTCCGTGCTGCTGCTCGACGAACCGACCAACCACCTCGACCTGCGCTACCAGGTCGAGGTGCTGGACGTGGTGCGCGACCTGGCCGACGACCACGGCGTGGCGGTCGGCGTGGTGCTCCACGACCTCGACCACGCGGCGATCGTCGCCGACGAGGTGGTCCTGCTGTCGGAAGGTCGCGTGGTCGCCGCGGGCGGCGTGCGCGACGTGCTGACCACCGACCACCTCTCCCGCGCCTACGGCGTCGCGGTGCACGTCGCCGAGGACCCCGTCACCGGGGCCGTCCACTGCCGCCCGCTCGGCCGGCACGCGCCCCGGCACGCCTGATCCCGAAACCCCCGAGAGAGGTAAGCGCCATGCGCCTGCTGACCCCTGCCCTCGTGACGGCGGCCGTGCTGCTGTCCGCGTGCGGTACCACCGAGACACCGGCCGAGAGCACGCCGACCGCGAGCGCGGGCGGGCCGGTCACCGTCACCGACGCCCGCGGCAAGGCCGTGGAGCTGGAGGCGCCCGCCGTGAAGGTCGTCGCCCTGGAGTGGGCCGAGGCCGAGGTGGCCGCCTCGCTGGGCGTCATGCCGGTGGGCGTCGCCGACGTCGCCGGCTACAAGACGTGGAACGCCTCCGTCCCGCTCGCCGACACCGTGAAGGACGTCGGCACGCGCAACGAGCCGAGCGTGGACGCCATCGTCGCGCTCGACCCGGACGTCGTCGTGATGCCCGAGGGCCGCGACGCGACGCTCGCCGGCCAACTGGAGAAGTACGTCCCCGTCGTCGTCACCAAGGGCAGCGACGCGGCGCGCAACTTCGACCGGCTCGCCGACGACCTGAAGATCGTCGCCAAGGCCGTCGGCAAGGAGGCCGAGGGCGACAAGCTCCTCGCCGACATGAACATCGCGCTGGACCAGGGGAAGGCGTCCGTCGAGGAGCGCGGCCTGGCGGGCACCCCGTTCCTCATGGCCGACGGCTGGCTCAAGGGCAGCACGGTCAACATCCGCCCGTTCGGCAAGGGCTCGCTGGTCTCCGACGTCGCCGAGCGGATGGGCCTGGTCAACGCCTGGACCGGCGAGGTCGACGCCCAGTGGGGCCTCGGGCAGACCGACGTCGAGGGCCTGACCGCGCTCACCGACCCGAAGACCGTCCTGTTCTACAGCGCCTCCGAGGACGACGTGTTCACCACCGGCCTCGCGGACAACCCGGTGTGGCAGCGGCTGCCGTTCGTCACCTCGGGCGAGGTCCACAAGCTGGAGCCCGGCACCTGGACGTTCGGCGGGCCCAAGTCGGTCGAGCGCGTCGCCGACCAGCTGCTGAGCGCGCTCGCCGGCTGATGTTCCGCACCGCCGCCGCGACGGCGGGGATCGTGGCGGCCATCGCCGTCCTCTCCGCCGTCCACCTCACCCAGGGCACGTCGTCCACCGGTGTGCTCGACGTGCTCGCCGCGGTCCTGGGCGACGGTGACGCGCAGACCCTCGCCGTGCTGGAGGGCTCCCGCGTCCCGCGCCTGCTGACCGCGCTGCTGCTCGGCGTGGCCCTCGGCGTCGCGGGCGCCGGCATGCAGTCCGTGGCGCGCAACCCGCTGGCCTCGCCCGACACGCTCGCCGTGAACGCGGGCGCGCACCTGGCCGTGGTCGCCACCGCGGCGTTCGGGCTGAGCCTGCCCGTGCTGTCCTCGGGCGCGGCGGCGTTCGTCGGCGGCCTCGCGGCGGCGGTGGTGGTGCTGGGCCTGTCCGGCGGCGGTTCGGCCGGCCCCCGGCTGGTGCTCGTCGGGTCGGCGGTCGCGCTGACCCTCCAGTCGGCGACGTACCTGCTGCTGCTCCTGTTCGAGCAGGAGACGACCGGCCTGTTCGGCTGGGGCAGCGGGTCGCTGACCGTGAGCGACCTGGACGCGACCGCGCAGATGACGCCGGTCGTGGTGGTCGCCGTCGTCGCGCTGGTCGCGATGGGCAAGTCGCTGGACGTCCTCGCCCTGGGCGACGACAACGCCACCGTGCTCGGGTTGCGGGTGCGGCGCACCCGTGTCGGCGCGGTGCTGCTGACGGTGGCGCTCACGGCGGCGGCGGTGACCGTGGCCGGGCCGCTCGGGTTCGTCGGGCTGAGCGCGCCGGTGATCACCCGGCTGCTGGTGCGGTTCGTCCCGGGCTTCGGGCGGCACCGCGTGCTGATGCCGGTGTCGGGCCTGGTCGGGGTGCTGATCGTGCTCGGCGCGGACGTGCTGCTGCGGGCCGTGATGGGCTCGGCGGCGGCGGTGCGCGTGCCGACCGGCGTGACCACGACCGTGCTCGGCGCGGTCGTGCTGGTGTGGCTGGCGCGGCGCACCCGGTCGAGCGCCGCGCCGCGGCAGGCGCCCGCCGGTCGGGTCGGCGTCGCCGGTTCGACGCGGCGGCTCGTCGTGACGTGGGTGGCGCTGGGCGCGCTGCTGGTGGCCGCGCCCGTCGTCGGGCTGATGCTCGGCGACCGCCTGGTGCTGCTGGGCGACCTGGCGAACTGGGTGTCCGGGCGCACCGGGACGGCCCTGACGTTCGTGGTGGACCAGCGCCTGCCGAGGGTCCTCGCGGCGCTGGTGGCCGGCGCGGCGCTGGCCGTGGCCGGCTGCGGCATCCAGTCGGTGAGCCGCAACCCGCTCGCCGAACCCGGCCTGCTCGGCATCACGGCGGGCGCGGGCCTGGGCGCGATCGGGTTGATCACGCTGGTGCCGGTGGCCGGCGCGTGGCAGGTCGCCGGGGCCGCCGGGGTGGGCGCGGCGCTCGCGTTCGCGCTGGTCTACGGCCTGGCGT
This sequence comes from Saccharothrix longispora, assembly GCF_031455225.1. GTDB lineage: Bacteria > Actinomycetota > Actinomycetes > Mycobacteriales > Pseudonocardiaceae > Actinosynnema > Actinosynnema longispora. Next base: position 7,798,391 of record NZ_JAVDSG010000001.1, on the reverse strand, counting down.
GGCGGGCCGGGCTCGACTCGGACCGGTTGGTCGTCATCGGCATCGCGACCTGGTCCGGCGGAACGGCCCTGATCACCCTGCTCATCACCACCTCCGACCCGTGGAACACGGCGAAGGCGCTGACCTGGATGTCCGGGTCCACCTACGGGCGCACGCTGGAGCAGGTCGTGCCGACCCTGCTGGCGCTGGCGCTGCTCCTGCCGCTGCTGTGGTCGCGGCACCGCGAGCTGGACCTGCACACCCTCGACGACGACACGCCGCGCGTGCTGGGCCTGCCGGTCGAGCGGTCGCGGCTGGTGGTCCTGGTGGCGTCCGGCGTGCTGGCGGCCACCGCGGTGTCCGCGATCGGCGTGGTCGGCTTCGTGGGCCTCGTCGCGCCGCACCTGGCGCGCTCGCTGGTCGGCGGGCGGCACGCGCGGGTCCTGCCGGTGGCGGCGGTGCTCGGCGCGGTGCTGGTCAGCGTCGCCGACACGGTCGGCCGCACCGTCATCTCGCCCGCGCAGATCCCGGCCGGCCTGGTGATCTCGCTGATCGGCACGCCGTACTTCGTGCTGGTGCTGTGGCGCACGCGGGAGATGCGCACGTAGTCGCCGGCCACCGCCCCTCACGCCCGGCGCGACCAGGTGGCCGGGTCCGCCTCCCGCTGGACGCCGGTGGCCAGCTCCTTGACCTCGTGCGCCCGACCGTCCTCGAACGGCGGGAACCAGACGAACGGGACACCGCGGCGGGAGGCGTACCCGACCTGCTTCCCCACCTTGTCCTCCTGGTGGTACAGCTCGACGTTCGCCCCGCCGGCCCGCAGCGCCGCCGCGGTCGCCCGGGCCTGCCCGCGACGCCCCTTCGGGAGCACGACGAGCACGTCGGTCGCACTGGCCGGCCCGGTCTCCAGCAGCCCTTCGGCCAGCACCTTCGCGAAGATGCGGGTGAAGCCGACGGACATGCCGACGCCGGGAAGCCTGCGCCGGATGAACGACCCGGCGAGGTCCTCGTACCGCCCGCCCGAGCAGATGCTGCCGTACTCCGGCCACGCGGTGAACCGGCCCTCGTAGACGGTGCCGGTGTAGTAGTCGAGGCCTCGGGCGACGGAGAAGTCCGCGACCACCTCCGGCAGGTCGGCCAGCTCGTCGAGCACGAAGCGCAGCTCGGCCAGCCCCTCGTCGAGCAGGTCCGAGGTGACGCCCAGGGCAGCCACCTCGTCGACGCTCCGGGCCCGCGCCAGCGCCAGCACCGCGTCGACCCGGGCCTGGTCGAGGCTCTCCGCCAGCACGGCCGCCACCCCGTCCGCGCCGATCTTGTCGAGCTTGTCGACGACGCGGACCACGGCGAGCGGGTCCGGGACGCCCAGGCCCTCGTAGAACCCCTGGAGCACCTTGCGGTTGTTCACGCCGATCGTCCACGCGGGCAGGTCGAGCCGCGTCAGCACCTCGTGCACGACGCGCGGCAGCTCGGCGTCGAAGTGCGGCGACATCCCGTCCACGTCGATCACGTCCACGTCGCACTGGGTGAACTCCCGGTACCGGCCGTCCTGCGGCCGTTCGCCGCGCCAGACCCGCTGCACCTGGTAGCGCTTGAACGGGAACACGAGGTCGGCGAAGTGCTGCGCCGCGTACCGCGCGAACGGCACGGTGAGGTCGAAGTGCAGCCCGAGCCGGTCCGCCTCCACGCCCTGCGCGCGGCCGAGGGCGTAGACCTCCTTCGACGTCTCGCCCTTGGCCATCAGCACGTCCAGCCGCTCCACCGAGGGCGTCTCGACCGGGCAGAAGCCGTAGGACTCGAACACCCGGCGCACCTCGTCCAGCCACCGCTGCTCGACCAGGCGCACGTGCGGCAGCCACTCGGGGAAGCCGCTGACGGGCAGGGGCCGGACCACGGGGCGTTCGCTCATGGCAGGTGAGCACACCCGATCCGGCCGACACCGGCAACACGATTTCGCCCCGGTCGGGTGACCGGCGACTTCACGTGGCAGGTCAGCGGAAGGCGGTGAGGAACTGGTCGCGGAAGGCGTCCATCGGGCGCACCGGCGCGTCCGGCGCGGGCGTGAGGCCGTCGGTCCAGCCCCACGGGTCGGTGCGCGCCAGGAGGGACGCGTCGCGGGTGACGACGGTGACCGGCACGTCCTTCGAGGCGCCGTCCCCGGTCACCACCTGCGCCGGCTGGTGGTCGCCGAGGAGGACGAGCACGGTGTCGTCGCCGCCGTAGGTCTCCACGTAGGACACCACCGTGTCCACGGTGTACGCGACGGACCTCGCGTAGTCGGCGCGCACCACGTCCGGGTCGCGGCCGAAGACGGCGTCCGGCGGCTCCTCGCCCGCCGCCGTGTCGGCGAACACCGCGCCGTCGCCCACGTCCTCCCACGGCAGCCGGGTCGGCAGGGGCGTCCACGGGGCGTGGCTGGACAGCAGCGGGACCACGGCCACCACCGGCTCGTGACCGGGTTGCCGCTCGCGCTCCTGGAACGCGGACAGGGCGTACTGGTCGGGCATGGTCGCGTAGCCGAACCGGGGTCCCCGGTAGCCGAGGTCATCGGCGGCGTAGATCCGGTGGTGGCGGAAGAACTCCCCCTCCGGCCAGGCGCGGGTGATGCCCGGGACGACGCCCACCGAGCGCCAGCCCGCGCGCCGGAACGCGCCGTTGAGCGTGAGCCGGTCGCTCGACACGAGGGTGCGGTAGCGCTGCTGGTTGTCCACCCACAGCCCGGACAGCAGGGTCGCCTGGGCGAGCCAGCTGCCGCCGCCCGCCGTGGGCGAGGTCAGGTAGGCGCTGCGCGCGGCGTACCCGGCGGCGGCGAGGCGGCGCGTGCCGTCGTCCAGGGCGGCCCCGACGACCGGCGCCAGCGCCGGGTCCTCCACCGCCGAGCGCCCGTAGCTCTCCACGAACGCGAGCACGACGTCCTTGCCGCGCAACGACGTCAGCAGCTCGTCGGCGGGCACGTCGCGGAACGCGTCGGTCGACGCCTCGGCCGCGAACTCCTCCCGGTCGCGCAATCCGACCCGCACCGCGCGGGCGTGGTCGCCCACGAACGCCGCCGCGCTGCGCGAGGCCACCGGCACGCCCGGCTCGAAGCCCACGCCGGGCGCCGCGAACCCGACCCACAGGACGGCCACCGCGACCAGCGCCCGCGTCACGCCCACCCGGTGCGCGGCGGCGCGGCGACCCAGCCGCAGCACCGACCGCGCCGTCAGCAGCACCACCGCGCCGATCAGCAGCACGGTCCCCACCACGGCCGCGACGGCCGCGAACCGGCCCGCGGTGACGTCCACGTAGTCGACGGCGGGGGCGAGCAGCGGCCAGTCCAGGACGAGGTCGAACGGCCGGTACAACACCAGGTCGAACCCGATGTCCGCGACCTTGACCACGAGCAGCAACCCCAGCAGGACACCGCCGAGCGACGCCACCGGGCCGCGGGCGCGCGGCGGGATGACCAGGAGGAGCAGCGCGAACAGCAGGCCCTCCACCGGGATGCGCAGGAACGCGGTGGCGGTGAACCGGTCGAGGTCGGCCGGCGCGAGGAGGGCGAACACCACCAGCAGCGCGGCGGACGCGGTCAGCGCGGCGGACGCCACCCGCCTCCCGCGTCCCGGCCGCGCTCCCCGGACGACGCCCGCGGTCCCCGGTCCGACGACGGTCCCGGGCTCGCTCTCGCTCTCGCTCTCGCTCTCGCTCTCGACCACCATGCGGTCCTCCTGGTTCGGCACTCGGCTCTCGTCGAGGGGGTTCGGCGAACGACCCGCGTGGGTAGGTTGGGGGCGTGACTCGCCCGTACGTCCTGCTCAGCGTCGCGGTCAGCGTGGACGGCCACATCGACGACGACGGGACCGAGCGGTTCCCGCTGTCCAACGCCGAGGACTTCGACCACGTCGACCGGGTCCGCGCCGAGTCCGACGCGATCCTCGTCGGCGCGGCCACCGTGCGCCGCGACAACCCCCGCCTGCTGGTCAACAGCCCGGAGCGGCGGGCCGGGCGCGTCGGGGCCGGGCGGCCGGAGTTCCCGCTCAAGGTCGTCGTGACCGGCAGCGGGGAGCTCGACCGGGACCGCGCGTTCTGGCACTGCGGTGGCGACAAGGTCGTCTACACCACGGATTCCGGCCACCGGACGGCCTCGGCGCTGGCCGACCTCGCCGACGTCGTGCCCCTCGGCCCGAGCGTCGACTTCGGCGCGCTGCTCGACGACCTGGGCGGCCGGGGCGTCGGGCGGCTCATGGTGGAGGGCGGCAGCGCGGTCCACACCGGGTTCCTCTCCGCCGGGCTGGCCGACGAGATCCGCATGGCGGTCGCACCCATGCTGATCGGGCAGGCCACCGCCCCGCGCTTCCTCCAGCCGGCCGAGTTCCCCGGCGGCCCGGCCCGCCGCTTCCACCTCGAAGAGGTCGCCAGGCTCGGTGACGTCGCCGTCCTCCGCTACTTCCCCAAGCGCTGAGACCGCGCCCTCCCGACCAGGTCGCGCACGGTGTCGCGGCGGAAGAACGCGATCACCGCCGCCACCGCGAGCAGCTCGGCCGGCAGCACGGCGCCCCCGGTGTCCCCGAGGACGAACAGCTCGGTGCACACCGCGCCCGCCATCACGCCCACCAGCCCGAGCGCCGCCGGGCCGCACAGCCTCGGCACGAGCAGGCCCAGCGCCCCGGTGACCTCCAGCACCCCCGTCGCGTACCGCAGCCACTGGCCGAACCCGATCTTCTCGAACTTCCCGACGAACCCGTCGCCGAACAGCGACAGCCCGCTGTGGACGAAGTACGCGGCCAGCAGCACCTGGACCACCCAGAGCACCACGTCGCCCGCGACGCGCGCGGTCGAGGCACGGTCAGACACGGGCCACTCCCCTTCCCACGACCCGGACGGCGGCATCCCGCCGCAGCCGGGCGACGTCACGGCCGAACGACCAGACGAGCGCGCCGAGCGCCAGTCCCACCAGGACGCCGGTCAGCGGCGCGAGACCGGACGCGGCGACCACCAGCACGATCCCCTGCACGGCGGCCACGACCTTGCGCGCGTAGCTCGGCGGCAGCGGCGCGCGCAGCCAGGTCAGCCCCCACGAGGCGGCGACGAACGCGTACCTCAGCACGCCGATCGCGAGCACCCACGGTCCGAGCGCGAGCGCGACGTGCAGGCTCAGCACCAGGATGAGGAACGCGTCGACCTCCATGTCGAACCGCGCGCCCAGCTCGGACGCGGTGCCGGTGCGCCGGGCGACCCGGCCGTCGACGAAGTCCAGCGACAGCGCCACGGCGGCGAGCGCGACGAGCAGCGCGGTCGCGCCGGAACCGCCCGCGACGAGCGCGGTCACCCCACCCACCAGCAGACCGCGCCCCAGCGTGACGCGGTCGGCGGGCCCTAGTCCGGTGGCGGACCGCTGGAGCGCGCCGCCGAGCAGGGTCGCGGTGGCGACGGCGTGGGCGATGCCCACGACCCAGCCCACCGGGCCGAGGCCGGCGGTGCCGTCCAGCACGCCGAGCAGGAGCACCTGCGCACCCGCCCAGAGGGACGGCTCCCGCGGGGAGGGTTTCCCGAGCGCGGGTTCGCGCACGGCCGGCGCCGCGCTGTGCTGAAGTGTGGTCATCGTGCCCCTCGTCGCTGTGGGCCCCGTTTTCGGAGGTTGTCGGATGACACGAGTCGGGAGGGCCCTGTGGTTCACCGGATCGGGAAGAAGTGAGATCCGGTCCGCGGAACTGCCCGAACCCGGACCCGGTGACGTGCTGGTGCGGACGCTGTTCTCGGGCGTGAGCCGGGGCACGGAAGCGCTGGTGCTGCGCGGTGGCGTGCCGGAGAGCCAGCACGCGGTGATGCGCGCGCCGTTCCAGGACGGCGAGTTCCCGTGGCCGGTCAAGTACGGCTACCTGAACGTGGGCGTCGTCGAGGAGGGCCCCCTCCTGGGGCGTCCCCTCTTGGGACGCACGGTGTTCTGCCTCCATCCACACCAGACGCACTACGTGGTGCCCGCCGACGCGGTGACGCCCGTGCCGGACGACGTGCCCGCCGGGCGCGCCGTGCTGGCGGGAACCGTGGAGACGGCGGTGAACGCGCTGTGGGACGCCCGGCCGCGCGTGGGCGACCGGGTCGCGGTGGTCGGCGCCGGGATGGTGGGGTGCGCGGTGGCGGCGCTGCTGCGGCGCGTCCCGGGCGTGCGCCTGGAGCTGGTGGACACCGACCCGGCGCGGGCGGCGGTGGCGGAGGCGCTGGGCGTGCCGTTCGCGCTGCCCGACGACGCGCGGGGCGACCTCGACCTCGTGCTGCACGCGTCGGCCACCGGTGCCGGGCTGGCGACGTCGCTGCGGCTGCTGGCGGCGGAGGGCGAGGTGGTGGAGCTGAGCTGGTACGGCGACCGGCCGGTGTCGGTGCCGCTGGGCGAGGCGTTCCACTCGCGGCGGCTGCGGCTGCGGGCCAGCCAGGTCGGCACGGTGGCGCGCCCGGACCGCACGTACGCGGAGCGGATGGCGCTGGCGCTGGAACTGCTCGCCGACCCCGCGTTCGACGCGCTGATCACCGGGGAGAGCCGCTTCGACGAGCTGCCGGACGTGCTGCCGCGCCTGGCGAGCGGCGAGCTGCCCGCGCTGTGCCACCGCGTGGACTACCGGCGCTGACCACCGGTGTTGGCTACGGTTCGGCGCATGTTCCCGACTGACACCACGACCGACGTGCGGGACCGCGGGGCGACCGTCGCGCTGCTGCCCGTCGGCAGCCACGAGCAGCACGGCCCGCACCTGCCGCTGGCCACGGACACGCTGGTCGCGTGCGCGATCGCCCGCGCCGTCGCGGACGCGCACCCCGTGCTGGTGCTGCCGCCGGTCACGATCTCCTGCTCGCACGAGCACGGGGCGTGGCCCGGCACGGTGAGCATCTCCGCCCCCACGCTGCACGCGGTCGTGCGGGACGTGGCGGAGTCCCTGCGCCGGTCGGGCGTGCCGAACCTGGTGGTGGTCAACGCGCACGGCGGCAACTACGTCCTGTCGAACGTCGTGCAGGAGTCCGAGGGCATGGCGCTGTTCCCGAGCAGCGCGGACTGGACGGCGGCGCGTGCCGCGGCGGGCGTGGAGACGTCCAACCACGCCGACATGCACGCGGGCGAGCTGGAGACGTCGATCCTGCTGCACGCCCACCCGGAGCTGGTCCGCCCCGGCTTCGAGGGGGCCGACCACCTCGCCGACGACCGCCGGCACCTGCTGACGCTCGGCATGGCCGCTTACACGGGGTCGGGGGTCGTGGGCAGGCCGTCACTGGCGTCGGCCCGCAAGGGCGAGCTGGTCGTCGCCGCGCTCGTCGAGGCGTTCGGGGGCTACCTGGCGCTGTTCTGACCGGGTGCGCAGCAGCGGCACGACGCCGGGCAGCCCGGCCACCAGCGCCAGCGCGCCGTAGACCACGCCGGTGGTCAGGCCCTGAGCGGCGCCCAGCCCGGCCGCGCCGAACGCGACCGCGAGGAACGCCTCGCGCGGCCCGAACCCGCCGACGTTGACCGGCACCGCCATCACGAGCAGCGCGAGCACGGCCAGCGCCGCCACCTGGCCGAGCGGGGCGTCCACCCCGGCGGCGTCGGCGGCGACCGCGAACAGCGCCACGTGCCCGGCGAGGGTCGCCGCCGAGGCCAGCAGCACCTTCGGCAGCACGGCCGGCGCGAGCAGGCCCACCCGCGCGTCCGCCCACACCGCCGCCAGCGCCCGCCGGACCCGCCGCGACCCGGTCGCGAGGAGGACCGCCACCACCAGCCCGGCCACCACCAGGCCGACGGCCACCGGTCCGACGCCCACCGGTCCGACGCCCACCGGTCCGGCGCCCACCGGTCCGGCGAGGTCGACGTCCGCCGTGCCGGCCGCCAGCACCACCAGGCCGGTGGCGACGAGCACCACCTGGCCGGCGGACCGCTCGAACAGCACCGCCCGCACGCCGCGCGCCACGTCGCCGGACTGGCGGCCGTGGTCGACCGCCCGGTGCACGTCGCCGAGGACCCCTGCGGGCAGCACGGCGTTGAGCAGCAGGCCCCGGTAGTAGTCGGGGACGGCCGCGCGCAGCGTCAGCGGCAGGCCGAGCCGGCGGGCGATCAGGCACCACCGCCACGCGCTGAGCACCGTCGTCAGCAGCCCGATGCCCAGCGCCGCCACCACCGACCAGCCGGTGACGGCGCGCAGCCCGTCGAGGAACGCGTCCGTGCCGAGCCGCCACCCCAGCGCCGCCAGGACGCCGACCGCGAGGACGAGCCGCAACCACGGCCACAGGCGCGTCACGACGGCACCGCCAGCAGGTCCGCGTGGTGCACGACCACGCGCGGGTCGGCGGCCTTGCGCCGCAGGTAGTCGGGGGCCTCGTCGGCCAGCCCGGGTTCCTGCTCGACGGCCGCGCCCACCCAGCCGCGCAGCCACTCCCGCGCCAGCGCCGCCCGTCCCGGCCCCAGCCGCCACGGGCTCGGGCTCGTCGTCACGGTCGCGCCCAGCTCCCCGAACGCGGCCGCGGCGGCGTCCACCGCGTCCGGGCCGAGCAGCCCGCCGCGCCGCTGGTGGTCGTTGAACGCGGCCTCGAACGCGGCGTCCAGCGCCTCGGCCGCCGCGAACTCGACCCGGCCCACCACGGACAGCGTGAACAGCGCCGGGCACCCGGCTCCCGCGCACGCCCCGGCGAGGCCGCGCACCTGGTCCGCCGTCAGCAGGTCGAGCAGCGCCGACGCGGTGACGAGCGACGTGCCCGCCAGGTCGGCGGCGGTGAGCGCGGTCAGGTCGCCCTCCCGCGTCTCGGCGGTCACCCCCGGCCCCGTCACGCCCGACCTCGCCAGGTCGAGCAGGCGGGGGTCGCGGTCGTGCAGCACCCAGTGCTGCGCCCCGCCCAGCCTCCGGCCGAGCCACCGTCCCTGCGATCCAGTCCCACACCCGAGATCACGTACCACGAGGGGGTCCCGGTTCAGATGGATCTCGACCAGCCGGTCCACCAGGGCCGTCGAGCGCGCGTCGGCGTCGGCCCCCTCGCGCAGTGCCAGCCATTCCGGGGCGAAGCCAGGGGTGCTCATGGCCGCAGACTAGCCAGCACCCCCGCCAGCGCGTCCGCCGTTTCCTCCCAAGTGGACAGTGCGGCTCGGCGTCGCAGCGCCCGCCCCCGCAGCTCGGCGCGCCACCCGGCGTCCGCGAACCACCGCCGCAACGCCCCGGTGAACGCCTCGGCGTCACCGGCGGGCAGCAGCACGCCGCCGTCGCCGAGCGCGTCCGGCACGGCGCTCGCGATGACCGGCACGCCGCGCGCCAGCGCCTCGGTCACCACCATGCCGTAGGTCTCGGCGCGCGAGGCCAGCACGAACAGGTCCGCCCGGTCGTACTGCGCGGCCAGCGCGTCACCGGTGAGCGGACCGGGCAGCTCGACCCGGTCGCCCAGGTCGTGCCCCAGGCTCCCCGCGCCGACGAACGCGCACGTCCACGGCGCGTCGACGTTCCCCGCCAGTGCGTCGAGCAACACGTCGTGGCCCTTGCGCGGGGTCAGCGACGCGACGCACAGCAACCGCGAGGCGCCGTCCGTGCCGCGCGACGCGGGAGCCGGGTCGACGCCGGGCGGCGCCACGTGCACGTGCCGGAGCCCGTGGCGCGCGGCGACACCCCTCGCCGCCCCGGGGCCGGTCGCGACCACCGCCGAGGCGGCCCGCAGCACCCGCCGCTCGCGCGCGTCGAGGTCCGCCGCCACCGCCGCGGGCAACCCGGTCTCGTCGGCCAGCGGCAGGTGCACCAGGACCACGACCCGCACCCGCCGGGCGTGCGGCACGACGATGTCGGGCACCCCGCACGCCACCAGCCCGTCCAGCAGCACGACGTCCCCGTCCGGCACGTCCCGCAGCACGCGCTCCAGGTCGTCCGCCCGCGCGGGCCGGGGCAGGTCGCCGCCGACCTCGACCACCCGCAGTCCGAGCAGGCCGGCGACCCGGCGGTCGTAGGCGTTGCCGCCGCTGGGCCGCGCCGGGTCGTCGATGCCCGCCGGCACCGCGAAGCGGACCGTCACAGGGCCCGTTCGTAGCTCGCCCACGCCACGTGCGACTCGTGCAGCGACACCTCGACGCCGCTCAGGCCCTTCGCGCCCTCGCCGAGCCGCCCCGCGCGCACGCTCTCCACGAGCCTGTCCGCGATGTGCTTGGCCAGGAACTCCGTGGAGGTGTTGATCCCGGCGAACTCCGGGACCTCGTCGAGGTTGCGGTAGTTCAGTGCACCGAGGACGGACCGCAACTCCTCGGTCGCGAGTCCGATGTCGACGACGATGTTGTCCGGATCGAGATCGGTCCGCTTGAACCTCGCGTCCACCACGAACGTTGCCCCGTGCAGGCGCTGTGCCGGACCGAACACCTCGCCGCGGAAGCTGTGGGCGACCATCACGTGGTCGCGAACGGTGATGCTGAACAGGGTGACCTCCGCCGGTGAGGGGGTTACGGTGCAGTGCCGCCGAGCCTAGTGAACGGCGCGGGCGGTGTCGGGGAACGAGGAGCCGGATGCACGAGCAAGCCTTGAACGGCGGGGTCTTCGACGAGGCCGACGTCGCGGAGTCCGAACTGGTCACGCGCCGAGGCGTGTTCCGCGCGGTCGCGTTCCGGCACAGCGGTCACGAGCACATGGCGCTGGTGCACGGGGATCTCCGTTCCCGTGACGACGTCCTGGTGCGCGTGCACTCCGAGTGCATGACCGGTGACATCTTCCGCGCGATGCGCTGCGAGTGCGGCGACCAGCTCGACGCGGCACTGGACCGCATCGTCACCGAGGGGGGCGGCATCCTGGTGTACCTGCGCGGTCACGAGGGGCGCGGCATCGGGCTGGTGTCCAAGGTCCGCACGCACGTGCTCCAGGACCAGGGCCTCGACACCCTCGACTCGGCGACCACGCTCGGCCTGCCGGTGGACGTCCGCGACTACACCCCCGCCGCGCACGTCCTGCGCCACCTCCGCGTGCGCTCGGTGCACCTGATGTCGAACAACCCGGACAAGCTCGCCGCGCTGGAGGCGCACGGCATCCGGGTGACCGCCCGCGTGCCGCTGCTGATGCCGCCGAACCGCCACAACATCGCCTACCTGACCGCGAAGCGCGACCGCCTGGGCCACGACCTGCCGCAGGTGGACGTGTTCGACGGCCCCCGTCCCCCCGCCGCCCCCTGCCCCAACGCCGCCAGCCGCTGATCCCGGCGCCCTGACCGACCGCGGTGTCCGCGTGATCGTCCGCGCGACCGGTGGGCACCGCGTCCGATCACGTCCGACAGCCGGAGGCTCCGGCGGGTTCGCCGAACTTGACGACGCCCAACGTGATCCGGGTCAGCTTCTCGGGTGTGCTCCCGGCGGCAGCCGACTGCGCGAGGACGACCCAGTTCCGGTCGACGACCTGCAGACGTCCCCCGCCCCCGACGTCTTCAGATCCGAGGTTGTAGAAGCCGGCGGCCCTGAGCACCTCCTGAGCGGACTGCAGGTCCAGGCAGACGACATCCGGCACGGTGCCGGGCATGGCGGACAGCGGCGTGCCCGAATCGGTCGGCTTGCCGACCTTCAGCAGGACGCGCGTGCCGCGGGGTGCCCTGGCACCTCCTTCCGGTAGTTGGGCGTCCACCACCCAGTTCAGCGGCTCCAGCACCTCACGTCCCCGACCAGAGCCGTCCTCGACCTCCACGGAGTAACCCTGACCGGTCAGGACGTCCTTCGCCTCGGTCAACCGCATCCCTACGACCTTCGGCGCCACCGGGCCCGCCGGGGTGGTCGTTGTCCGCGTGGTCGGCGCCACGGTCAAGGAGGTGGGAGGCGCTGCGGTCTCCGTCGTCGTCCCGCATCCGGTGAGCACGAGGAGCATCGCGGTCAGCAGGAATTTCATCGTTCGTCTCCTCCGAGGGGGCGATGCTGGACTCCGCCAAGCGCGCACGCAGGGCACCGCTCCTCACGCGCGCAAACTCCAGGACCACCTGCTTGCGCCAGCGCTGCTGGCGGTAGGCGAACTCGGTGGCGGCCACGGCCGCGCCGAGTGCCACGACGATCGCCGCCGCGATGACGAGCATCAGCAGGGGACCGCCGTCCGGTGTCGCCCAATGCGCCCACAAGGTCCCTGCCAGCGAGCCGATCGTGTTCCCGATCAGGGCCGAGTGCAGCCAGCAGAACGGTGTCGTGGCCCGCTGCCACGCCAGTCGTCCGCGGGAGCACACCTCTTCCAGTAACGCGGCGGTCTCGTCGATCTGGTCGAGCGCGAACAGCGCCAGGTCCCTCTGGTGGCGGTCCAACAGGGGTTGGTGTTCGGCGATGTGCTTCTCCACGCGGTGGAGGGCCTTGCGGATGTCCGCGGTGTGGAGGTCGAGCAACCGCTTTGGCCAGTCGTGCAGCTTCCGGAGCCGGAACACCCACTTCATGCCGAACGTGATGCCGATGAACACGAGGAGCGCGAGTTCGAGCCCTCTGATGATCGGGTCCAGCAACTCGTTGGTGAACAGGAAGATCATCCCGAAGCTGCCCAGGGTCCCCGCGATGATCGCGTTCCCCTTGAGGTCGTCGGCCATCGTCGACGTCTCGACCTCGACGTTGTCCAGCATTCGACGGCTCAGGTGCACCACCCCCATGGCACAAGCCAGAAAGAAGAGGCTGAACAACCCCAGCGCGCCCACCGCGCCCAGCCACGACCGCCGCTGCTCCGCGAGGTCGACCAGCAGGACGGTGGGCACGACCGGGACGAGCACGCCGACCAGCAGGGCAGCCAGCACCTCCCACCACGGTCGGGGTACCGGCGGGCGCGGCGTCTCCCGCTCCGGCACGGGGGTGGGCGCCACGTGATTCTCCAGAGCCTGGACAAGCAGTCGCATGTCGCGTTCCCAGTGCCCGAACCGCACGCGGTGCGCCTGCGGGTAGACCAGGTTCGCGATCTCCCCCGGCAACTGGTCCACGGCGGGAAGGGTCGCGTCGTCGACCAACACCGGCACCACGGTGATTCCCGTTTTCAACGCTCGGGCGATCTCCTGGTGCACCCAATCGGACGCACCACGCTTCCGGCGTTCACGGAGATCCTCCAACCAAGTGTCGTGAATGACCGCGATGAGCACCTCGCTGCCGTCCAGATGAGTCCGCAACGCCGCCGGGTAGTGCGCTCCAATGCGCAAGCCCGTATCCATGAAAACCGCATCGGCGCCGAAATGCCTGTGGAGCCGTTCAGCCATCGCTTCCACCACTTGGGCATGCGGCAACCGCCGCAAGCGATCACCACCCGCACCCGAATAGGTGTTCTGGCGGTAGTTCAAAAAGATTCCGCTTCGGGACATTCACATCACTTCCGGGTCGCAGTGCCCTGCATTGTCGCGGATCGCCCCATGCCAATGAAGGACAGGAACGTGTCAGCCGCGGCCCACCGCGGGACACGTTGCCGAAGAGCAAGCAGCGGTCGTGCGCGCCACCCCCCTGCCCTCCCCCGTGCCGTCGCGGCAGGCACCTGACCACAGGTCGTGGACCTGCCGCGACTCGGTCCACACCACGAGCAGCACGCCGGTCAGCGCGTCGACCGCGTCGGGAGCGACCGATCGGGCGCACAGGAACACCACGACGAGCACGACCAACCGCAAAAATGCGTACTTCTTCGAGAACACAACGGATCGCACAACTTCCTCCTCGACTCGGACCGCTGCACCCACTGTCGCGATCGGGACGACCAGCCGACAGTGGTCATCGATCGCCACCGCGACGGGCAACAGGAAACAGTGGATCGCGAGCGTGCGCCGATGAGAGGGTGTGCCATGGGTCAGAGCGAGGCGTTCGGCGTCGAACTGCGGAGGCGGCGCGTTGCCGCAGGGAAGTCGCTCAAGGCGTTGTCGAGCGAACTGAACTACAGCAAGGGCCACATCAGCAAGATCGAGACCGGCGCCAAGCAGCCGACGACGCAGCTCGCCCGTTTGGCGGACGCCGCGCTCGACGCGAACGGGGCCTTGAGCAGCCTGGTCCGCGAAGATCGCCTGGGGACGCCGCCGGAAACCGATCACCCCGTGGTGCTTCTGGACCTCCCGGACATCGCCGTGAACCGCCGGGCGGCCGAGGCTGTCTCCGAGGACGTGGCGGTCGAGTCCTTGATGCGCACCCAGTTCGACACGCTCCGCGAAATGGGCAAGCGCATCGACCCGGGGCTGGTCATCCCACTGTTGACCGCGCAACTCCAGTCGCTGCACGCGGTGCTGCTCGCCGCACGTCAACCGGAGGCCCGTCGCCGACTGGGCCTGTTGACGGCGCGTTACGTCGAGTACCTCGGGTGGATGGCGCAGGAAGCCGGGATGCAGGAGGAGGCCAAGCGCCGAACCGCGCAGTTCGCCGCGCTGGCGGCCGAGGCGGGTGACCGGGGCCTGGCCGCGTACGCGCTGGTGCGCCGCGCTGAACTCGCCATGTACGCGGGCGACGCGATCAGCACGGTCGACATGGCCCGACGCGCGCTCGCCGACCCGCACGCGGACTTCCGCGTCCGAGGGCTCGCCTTGCACCGACTCGCCCAGGGCTATGCCCAGCACGGCGAGTACGAGCTGTGCCGAGCCGCTTTGGACGACGCCGAGCAGGCGCTCGCCGAATCGTCGAGCACCGGTCCAGGCGGTCCTGTGCTCGGTTCGTCGACCATCACCGACCTGGGAGCGGTCACGGCGGGCTGGTGCCTGTACGACCTCGGCCGACCCGCGCAGGCCGCCGAACTGCTCGAACGCGCCCTCTCCCGCATCGCGCCGGAGGCCTGGCGTGCGCGAGCGCTGCACAGCGCCAGACTGGCGCTGGCCTACGAAGCCGCCGGGGAGCTCGACCGGATGTGCGAGATGGCAATGCAGGCCTTGGAGGCCGCCCGCCCCCTCGGCTCAGCCACCGTCCGCAGCCAGTTGGAGCGGTTGTGGTGGGCGGTGCAACGCAGGCACGGCCACCGCCCCGCGCGCGAACTGCACGTGGAGATCACCGCAGCCCTGCACGACGGTCGACTGACGTAGGTTTCCCGTTTCCTGTCCCACCCGCACCGGGAAACCACTTCCGCAGCCTTTCCGGGTGACCGATTCTGGATTCATCACCGGTGGACGACCGGAATCGACCCGATAAAGGAGAAACCATGGAACCGCACCTGCTCGTTTACCTGCTCGTCTTCCTCTTCGCCTGACGGGCAACTGCGGACGGCGCGGCCGCGCAATGGTCGCGCCGTCCGGCAACTCAAGCCCACTGCACGCCGTAAGCACACCCGTTCAGCAGATCGCGGAATTCTACGACCACTTCGTGCGCGCCATCCGGCTGCAGAAGTTCCTTCGCGGGATAACCGTCGTGCACCACGCTGTGAGGAACTCCGTCGTGCTTCCATACCGCATCGGGCAGGTGTTCCGGGTCGAACCGCACCCGGAGGACGAAGTAGCGGCACGAACGGTACGGGACGCAGACGTAACGCGGTGCCATCGCCTGACCGGGCGGTATGCGCGAGATCAACTCGTAGGTGTGCCGGTCGCCGCGGGCCATCGTGCGCGGCAGGTCGATGTCGAGGCTGAAGTTCGTCGTCGACCCACGACCACGACCGGCCAGAAGACCGCCGAAGACGATCTCCGTCTCCAGTTCCGGCCGCGGCGCGGTGTCGGCGTGCGGGTGCCTCGGCACGTCGACGGAGGTAGTGATCCTCTCCAGGGAGGGAGCCGTGACCACGATGGTGCGCCGCTCGATGGCCTCGGGCGTCGGGCGGTCCAACCGCAGCACGACGTCGAAGACGTCGACGTACCAACCCTTGCCGCCGTAGCCGTCGCCGGTGAGCGCGGCGTCGCCGCGCTCGGCCCTGATCGCCATGTTCCGGTACGCCTCGTTCATCCGCCTGCGCACGGTGCGACGGTCGACGTGCAGCTCGGCGGCCAGCACCTCCATGCGTTCGGTCAGCGATCCGAGCACGGGCCGCGCTCCGAGGTTGAGGGTGCCCCTCGCCACCAGTTCCTGCTCGTCGCTCAGACCCACCATCAGCCGCTCGAGGTACTCCTCGAGCTTCACTCGCAATACGTCACCGCGATCCGCGGGCATCGCGAACAACACGCTGAAGTCCGGGCGGACCCTTTCGTCCAGATCAACGGACAGCACGCCATTGCGCTTGTGCAAGCCGCTCAACGCCGCGAAGACGATGTCCTGAACCTTCGTCACAGCAGCGGTCTCCCTCCGTGCCGAAACGCTCATTCCATCCGACCCGGAAAGTGACAAGGTCGGTTTGGACAGGACAGCGAGCTTACCTGGAACGCCCAAAGGGGGTCGGTGACGATTCAGTGAAGAGCATTTGCATCCCCCCACGAATGAACGAGAACGAGGAAGACTTGCCCATGCGCACCGCCGCGGACAGGCACCGTGAATGGACGCGCCCGCCCGCCGAACCGATCGCCTACAGGTTGCGGGACCGCTGGGCCGATCGGGCACAGGGACGCCGGGACGCCCGCGCCGGCCTGCCCGCCGTCGACGGCGATGGCGACACACCCTGGATGCACGGGGTGCGCAAGCAGACCGAGGCTGCGATGCACCACGAGTTGCTGGTCCACCAACAGGTCCTCGCTGAGCTGACCGACCTGCGGGGGACCGCCGCGGCGCCGCTGGAGGCTCTGCACGACCGCCTCCTGCGCGCGGAGGCGGTATCGACCGAGGCCGACAAGGAGCCCGATCTCGAACTCCGGCGACTCGCCGACGAGTGGCACCCCGACTTCGTCGCCCGCAACAGGCGGTCAGCCGAGAGCCTGGTCGTCCGCCGGCAGGCGGCGGAGCGGCTGTTCGAGATCCAGCGGCGGCTCGGGGACGCAGCGCACCTGGTGGCGAGTCTCGACCGTGAGATCGACCGGGCCGTCGAAGTCGCCGGATTGCGCGTGTCCAGGCTTCACGCGCACGGCTGCCGCCGGATCGCCACCTACTGGCAGCACGTCGTGCGGCGACACCCCAACGGCCTGGAACTGAGCGCGCGGCCCGGTCCGCGCGAACCGGAACAGCCCGAAGTGGGAGGACGACCCTGATGAGGGTGAAGTGGTGGCGCCGGGCCGAACCGACCCCCGGCCCTCTGGTGTTCGAGCCGTCGGAAGTCGACCGGGCTACGGCCCGGGCGGAGATCGAGCAGCTCGCGACGAGCCTGACGGGCGCGGTCGACGAGGCGATCGGCGACCCGCTCGCCAATACCGTGAACACCTGGACGGACCAGTGGCTCAGCGCGGTGCGGGCCGAGCATGCGCGGTACGCGACCGCGGTGGAGAAGCCCCTCGGTGCGGCGAACGCGACGCTGGCCGAGCTGGACCAGCGGAAGGAACGGGACGGGCGGGCGCTCGCCGAGGCGGCCATCGCCCGGGAGACCGCGGCGCGGTGGCTCGGCGGCGACGGACAGCAGAGCGACATCAGGGACGAGGGGTTCGAGGACCCGACCCTGCTGGCCGGCCGTCCACGGTCGTTCTACCTTCACCTGCTGGCCCTGGCACTGGGAGCCGGCGCGGACATCGGAGCGTTCGTCCAGGTGGTCGAACTCCTGATGCGCGGCCAGTCCACGGCCATCGCCGTGCTGCTGGTCGTGGGTCTCACGGCCGTGGTGCTGTACCTGGCCCACACCGCGGGAGTGCTGTTGCGCGAGCGCAAGGCGGGAACCACGTGGGTGCGCTGGATCGGCGCGACCTGCTGCCTGCTCGTCTGGGCGGCTGTCGGGTTCCTCGCGGCGTGGGCACGGCTGATCACCCCGCGTCCCCGCACCGGCTCGGTGAAACTCGACTTCAACGCCCCCGCGTCCGCGTCCGCCACGGCCCCGGTCTCCTTCGCGAACGCCAGCACCTTCCTCGCGCTGTACATCGCGAGCGGGATCGCCGCCTGCCTGGGCGCGTACCTGTGGCACAACCGCGCGCACAGCGGGTTCAGCGCCGCGGTCCGCCGGTACGACCGGGCGTCGAAGCGCGCCGGGCGCTCGGCCCGTGCCCAGGCACGGGCGACCGCGACATGGCACGAGCAGGTGAAGGCGCGCGACGCGGCCGTCGCGATCCTGGCAGAGGCCGAGCAGGCCCGGACGGCCTTGGGCGAGGACCTGAAGCTCTACGCGAAGGTGCTGCTGTCCGCCCAGGCCAAGGACCCCGCGTTCACCGACGCGGTCCTGGCGCCCGACCAGCGGCCGTACCCGTACAACCCCGGCTCGCTCAACTGAGCGACAGCCTCGTCGAGTCAGCGGAAGGACGTCATGAAGCGTTTCACGGTCGTCGTGCTCACAGCACTTCTCGTCGGCTGCTCACCAGGCCCCGAAGACGTCGCCGGCCCGTCACCGGAACTGGCTTGCCCCACCTCGGCCGACAAGCCCTTGGCACTCGCCGTGGGCGCACGGGCGAACGTGCCCACGCCGAAGGTCCCCGCGGCTGTGGAAGACCTGATGACCCGGGTCGTTCGAGCGCACAGCGCTGTGACGCTGATCCGCGTTGACGGCGACCCCAAGGTGGTCTTCAGCGACCCGGCTCCCGCCCGCGAGGGCAACGAGAACGCCGACAACGTGGCGCTTGACGAGTACACGACCGCCATCGCCTCCGCCTTCCGGGAGGCGACACCGGCCCAGGTCGCCGAAGCGGACCCGCTCACCGCCCTGGGCATCGCGGCCAAGCGCGTGGACGAGGGAGGCACGATCGCGCTGCTCGATTCCGGGTTGCAGACCACCGCGCCGCTGCGCTTCGACAGCGAGCCGCTGTTGTCGGCGGAGCCCGCGGAGGTAGCCGACTACCTCCGCGAGGAGAAGCTGCTCCCCGACCTGACCGGGCGTACGGTGCTGCTCGTCGGCATCGGGGAGACCGCGCAGCCGCAGCCGAAGCTGGACAACCGCCGGAGCGCCAACCTGGTCGCCACGTGGAAGGCCGTCGCCGAGGCCGCGGGCGCGTGCGTGGACGCGCTCGACCTGGGCGAGACGACGGACTCGGTGGTCAGCACCCCGCGTGTCGCGGTGGTGACGCCACCCGCTCCACCAGCCCCGCTCACCCCGTGCGGCGAGGTGGAACTGGGCGAGGCGGACAACGTTTCGTTCCTCCCCGACAGCGCCGAGTTCAAGGACCGCCCCGCCGCCCGGCGAACGCTCGAACAGCTCGCCGGTGTCGTGCGTGACGAGCGCCAACGGGTGGAACTGGTCGGGCGCACGGCCAGCAGCGGTCCTGAGGCAGGTCGCATCTCCCTCTCCGCGCAGCGCGCCGACGCTGTCAAGGGCGTGCTCGAGGAACTGGGCGTCGAGGCGGGCCGCATCACCACGCGCGGCGTCGGCACGAACTGGCCGACGCACGTCCCGGACATCGGCCCCGGCGGTGTGCTGCTGCCCGGCCCCGCCGCGCAGAACCGCAAGGTGGTCGTCAAGTTGACCTGCGAGGGTTGATGGCCGCGGTGCGCTACGGCCCGCTCGCGCGGGCGGGGGACTGGTGGCACGGCTGGCGCGACGGAAGGGCGGTGATTCCGCGACCGGGGTCGCCGTCCACCCCGCACCGGGACGTGCTGCTGCGACGGGTGCAGGAGGAGTTCGAGCACGAACGCCTGCGCCACGAGGCGTCGTGGTCGCCGGAACTCGACGAGGTCGCGCGGCTGACCTCGTTCCGACCGCACTTGGTCGATCGGCTGTCCAGGGCGGGTGAAGCGGTCGTCCGAGCCGCAGTCCCGTTGTCGCCGGAGCAGCTGACCACGCGGCGGCTCGGCGAGGAGCGGCACGGCGACGCGGTGGTGCGCTTGCGGCGGACCCGCGAGCACGCCAGGAGGTTGGCGGCCGCGGAACAGGTGGCCGAGGAGGCGCATCGTGACCTCCAAGCGCTCGATGCCGAACTGGAGGCCGCTCGAGCGCGGACGGACCAACTGATGGACGTCGCCGCGGTGCGCGTGCGGCGCGCGCACCAGCACGCGCACCGCAGGATCGCCTCGTACGTCCGTCGACTGGTGCGCAGCCACCCGGACGGCGCGCGCGTGCTGGCCGGCGTCGACGTCGACGAGCCGATCCTGCCCGAGTGGGTGCGCTCCGCGCCCGTCGAGCCCACGCCCAAGTCGGCGTTCCCGGTGCCGCCGATGGACGATCCCGCGGTCCGCGCGTTCACCCTGCGCGACCGATTGACCATCGGCTGCTCGCCGGACAACGACGTGGTCGTCGAGGGGTACCACGTCGCCGCCGAGCACGGCCTGCTCGTCCGAAGCGGGGACCACGTCGAACTCCGTGACCTCGGCCACGGGGGGACCTTCCTGGGCGGGCGGCAGGTGCGACGCGCCACGCTGACCGGTGGCGAGGTGTTCGACATCGCCGACCACCGATTCCACCTCAGCGACGACCTCGCCGTGCTGTCCGTGGTGTCGCTCGGCACGTGCGACCTGGCGGTGCACGAGCTGACCGCGTCGAGTTTGAAGGACGGCGAGGTGCGGATGCGGCTCACCGGGATGTCGTTCGTGCAGCGGGCACGCACGGTGCTCGCGATTCTCGGTCCCTCGGGAGCGGGCAAGAGCTCGCTGTTCGCCGCGCTGCTCGGTGAGCTGGAGCCGTCGGCCGGCAGGCTGTACTTCCGCGGCTTGGAGCTGGGCGAACACCGCGAGCAGATCCGCTCCCAGCTCGGGTTCGTGCCGCAGGACGACCACAGCATGCACTGGGCGCTGACCGTTGGGCAGGTGCTCGGCTACGCCCACCGCCTGCGCAGGCCGTCCGACCGGCCGGACGCCGACCCGGTCGCCAAGGTCTGCGACGAGCTGGGGCTGAAGCCGCGCTTGGACGACGTCGTGGGCAGGTTGTCCGGTGGACAGCGCAAACGTGTGTCGATCGCGCTGGAGATGCTGTCGGCGCCGCGGCTGCTGATGCTCGATGAACCGACCTCCGGACTCGACCCCGGTATGGACCGCGACGTGATGCGGATGCTGCGCGATACGGCCCGCGCAGGCTCGACGGTCGTGGTGGTCACGCACGCCACCGAGCACCTCTGGCTCGCCGACCAGGTACTCGTGGTCGCCTCTGAAGGGCGCGCGGTCTACAGCGGCCCTCCCTCGGGAGTGCTCGACGCGCTGGAGGTGGACTCGTACGCCGACCTGATGAAATCGCTGGAGGAGCCCTCGACGGTGGGGACGAGGACCGCGGCGTACCGAGAAGGCCCCATGGCGGGGGAGGCCCGGGCGGTCGTGGCCGACCTGGCGAGCCGTGCGCCGCAGCGGCCCGAGCCGGCACACCGGCGCGGACCGGTCGCCGCTTTCCTCCACCAGTTCCCGCCCCTGGTGGCGCGGCAGGTGGCGCTGAGCTTCCCGCTTCTGCGGCACCGCGACCGGAGCACGGTGGCGACGACCCTGCTGCCGTTCCTGATCGCCTGCACCTCGGCCGTGATCGCCGCTGTGGTGACCGGTGACGACGGCCTCGGAGCGGGCCCCTCGACCAGCGGGCCGACAGCGCTGAGCATCCTGGTGACGCTGTGCGTGCTCACCGGCCAGGCCCTGAGCTACAGCAACCTCGTGGAGGAACGCGCCGTCATCGCGCGGGAACACCGGACCGGCATGGCGACGGCGGCGGTGGTCCTCGCGAAGTGGGCGGTGTTCACCGCGGTGTCCGTGGTGCAGACAGCGCTCGTCGTCGGGATCTTCCTGCTGTCCAAACCCGGACCGGCGCACGCCGTGACCGGGTTGCCGCCCGGGTTCGAGCTGTTCTGGGACCTCACCGCGACGAGCGTCGCGGCGATGTCCCTGGGCCTGCTGGTGTCGGCGCTGTGCCGGGAGCTGAAGCAGGCGGTCACGTTGACGTCCCTGACGATCATCGCCCAAGTGGCGCTCAACGGCGTCACCACCGACCTCTCGGCCTCCCCGATCGTCAACGCGATCGCCGCGCTGCTGCCCGCCCGGTGGGGCTTGGCTGCGGCCGCGTCCACCGTGGACCTCCGCACCATGACGGTGAACGCGCCCGCTGACGAGCTGTGGCGGCACGACACGGCCCAGTGGGCGACCGACCTGGGAGCGCTCGGCCTGTCGTCGGCGGTGTTCGTGGGGCTGGCCGTCATCGTGCTGGACCACCGCCTGCGCCGGGGCAACGGGTGATCAGCTCCGCCGCCGCTCCAGCACTGACCACCGCGACCGCAGTTCGTTGGTGTGGTTTCGCACTTCCCGCGCGACGGCCCACCGCACCCAGCGCTGGTGGCGGTAGGACAGTTCGACCGCCAGCCCGACGGCCCCCAGCGCGAGCGCGATGCCGAGAGGGCGCAGCGAGCCGGGGGCCATCGTCGCGGCGAACCACGACGCGACCACGGCGGACCGGACCGGGTGGTCGGCCAACGCCCACCGAAGGCGGGAGCGGCGGCCGTCGCGCGCCAACAACCGCAGTCCCCGGCGGAGGTCCTCGATCGCGGCCCGACACCGCACTCGCAACGCGAAGGGGAGCCGCTTGCCGTTGCGCTCCCACTCGAGCAGCCGGTGGTCGAGACGGGCCATGTCCGCTCGCAGGGCGATCGCCGTCACCGGCGTGGACAGCGCCATCGGCCAGTGGTCGAGCCGCCGCTGCTGCAAGCGCCTCGACCTCAACAGCAGCACGGCCACCTGCCCCGTGGTGATCAGCGCGAAGGCGGACAGCACGAACCCCAGCAGGTTCGGATCGGTCGCACCCGCCAAGAGGAAAGCGGCGAACAGGATGAACAGGAAACCGATCGGCACCCCAACCCTGAGGTTGTAGTCGCGCCACGACAACGGGTGCACCACCTGCTCGGCCGCGGTCACCCCCTTCCTGAGGGCGAACATCACGGACACGACGACGCACCAGGCCAGCATGGCGAGGACCGAGTAGGCGGCGGTGAGTTCCCCCAACAACGGCATCCCCGCTCGGCCGGCGGCGATCCCGAGCACGACCGCCGCGGCGACGAGGTACTTGGCGCCCCGACGCGGTTCCGACGAGCCGGTGCGCTCCGGCGGGAACTGCTCGAAACCCTCGTCGTACTGGAGCGTCAGCTCCTCGGCGAGCGCCTCGGCGTCGGCCCGGCCTTCCAACCGTCGCCCTTGCCGGCGGGAGAGCAGCGCCAGGTCAGGAGGCAAGTCGTCCCACTCGGCGTGCGTCGCGCCGCCGACGAGCACGGGGATGACGACCTTGCCGTTCTCGAACGCGATCCGCAGTTCGTCGCGCACCCAGTCGAGCCCACCGGAGGCCATCCTCCCCAGCAAGGCCTCGCGCCACCCGGGGTGGATCACGGCGAGCACGATCTGGGCGTCGTCCAACCGCTCGCGTATCCACGGCGGGTAATCGCCTCCCGCGTCGATCGACCGAACGTCGAGGAACACCGAACCTTCCCCGAAGACCTCCTCCAGCACCGCGCGCAACTCCAACAGCCGCTGGAAGTGCCCAGGGTTCGAATCGGTTCGGTAGTTGATGAAGATCCCGGCCAAAATGGGAACCCTTCGCATTCGATGAGAGGACGTGTTTGGATTGTCCGATGGACCGCGAAAACCTCCCGGCATGGCGACGACTCGACACGCGCACGGTGCGCACCACGCCCTGGTTCGAGGTTCACGAGGACTCCGTCATCCGCCCCGACGGCGTGCATGACGTGTACCACCACGTCGTGTCTCCCGGATCGGTCACGATCGTCGCTCTCGATCACCGCGGTCGGGTCGCCGTGACGAGGCAGTGGATCTACACCCACAACAACCGGCAGTGGCGGCTACCCGCGGGCGCGGTGGATGCCTCCGACGACACCCCCCGTGCCGCGGCGGAGCGGGAACTGGCCGAGGAAACCGGTGTTCGCGCCGCGCGCTGGGAGCCCATCGGCCGGGTCAACGGCGCGGACAGCTTCACCAACCACGTCGACCACGTCTTCCTCGCCACCGACCTGACGTTCGGCACGGCGGCCAGGGAGGCGGGCGAGGCCGATCTCTATCTGCACTGGCTGTCCTTCCCGAAGGCGCTGGAACTGGTCACCAACGGCGACATCCGGCACGCGGGGAGCGTGTGCGGTCTCCTGTCGATCGGTCTCCGCGAGGAGGCCGTCGCCGCCAAACCGTAGCGGCTCGTGGTGCGGCCCCGAAGTGTCAACCACTGTCACCGTTCTGACCTTTGATGACACACGGCCCGTCGACACAATTCGGTCATGAGGCTTTCCCAGGTGAAACGGGCGCTGGCCGCAGTCGCCGTGCTCGTGGTAGCCGCGGCGGTGCTCCAGCTCTCGGGAGCGCTGCCGTCGCTCTCCCCGTTCGGGGTCGAAGAGGTCGACCGCAGCCAACCGGCGGTGCTCCGAGCCGTCCGCGAGCTGAGCCAGTACCACGCGGCGGCCGGCGACTACCAGGTGGTCATCGACATCGAGCAGGACGTCGAGTGGGTGCCGGCGGTGCTGGCGGGAAAACGGACCCTGTTCGTCGCGGCGGGCTCGGTGAACGCGTTCGTCGACTTCGGCGGCCTCGCCGACGACGCGTTGGTGCTGTCGGCGGACGGCAAGTCGGTGGAGTTGAGGCTGCCGGAAGCAGTGCTGGACGAACCGAACCTCGACCAGGACCGGAGCTATGTCTTCAGCCAGGAACGCGGGCTGCTCAACCGGCTCGGCGCGATCATCGACGTGCCCGACCAGCAGCGGTTCTACGTCGTCGCCGAGGAGCGCCTCGCGACTGCTGCCCGGGAGTCCGGTCTGACCGAGCGCGCCGACGAGAACACCAGGGCCATGCTGACGAGGGTGTTGCAGGCGCTCGGTTTCCAGGTCGTGTTCGCCGAGGGGGCTTGACGTGCCGCGTGAGGTCGTCTTCGTCAACTACCGCCAGAACGGCACCAGGAACAAGGTGTCGGAGAGGCTTCCGCACGTGCAGGTCGTCGAAGCGGTGGTCGAGCGGCTGCGCCGCCACTTCGGTCCTCACCAGGTCTTCCTGGACACCGGGATGCGGGCCGGCGAGCACTACCCGGACGCCCTGCGCAGGGAGCTGCACAGCAGCACGCTGCTCGTCGTGGTGATGCACCGGGAGTGGTGGCGCGACCTGCAGGACCGCTTGGACAAGGACGAGGACGACTGGGTTCGCTACGAGATCGGGACAGCGCTCGAAGAGGGCAAGCACATCCTGCCCGTGCTGATCGACAACGCCGGGCTGCCCGATCCGGCCGCCCTGCCGGAGGACATCAGGCCGTTCGCCTACAAGCAGCTGCGCCGGATCAGCTTCGGCAACTGGGAGCGCGATGTCAGGACGCTGATCCAGGAGGTGGAAGGCTTCCTCTCGCCGACCGAGTTGCCGGAACGCGTGGCGCCTCGGATCAGCCGTCCGCGCAAGTGGCCGGAGCTGCCCACGGCGTGGCTGCTGGGAGCAGCGGCCCTCCTCGCGGGAGTGTTCGCGTTCCTCCCCACCACGGGTCTGCGCGCCGTGTGGCTCGCCGCTCTGGCTGGGGCCTCGGTCTTCGCGCTGTTCGTGCCCGCAGCCACCTTGGGCACGACCTACGCGGCGCGGAAGTTCGTCGACGGGCTCGACCACGAATCCACCGCGCTGCCGCGAGACCTCAAGGTCAACGTCATAGTCGGCCTGGTGATCACCGCGCTCGCGATCTTCGTGCTGCTCACGGATCGCGTGCTCGACCCCCGGGCGCGCATGCTGATGGTGGCTGTGGTGGTCGGCATCGTGATCACGATGGGCGTGCCGTGGCTGCGGACGTACCGCGCCGCACGCGCGTGGCCGCAACCAGAGCTGAAGGTGAATCCCGCGAGCGTGCGCGGTGCGCTGGACGACGTGACACGCCACCTCGTCGAGCACTCGCCCTCGTTGAACAGGATCCAACGGGACAAGGCGTATTACGTCCTCGACCAGGTCGGCGAGACCCTGACCGTGCTGCGGGAGTTGGCGAACCGGAAGCGGATCACCTGGTTGCGCGCCGCGTCCCCCTGGCTCACGCTCCCGCACGCGTTCCTGGTCGGGGCGGGCACGAGCGCGGCGGTGGCCGCACTGGGCGTGTACTGGGCGACCGGGCGATCGCACTGGTCGGCTCCGGTGTGGTGCGCGGCCGGTGTCCTTTCCTGCGTGCTGCTCTACCTGGCCGCCATCGAGGCCGCTTACCGATTGCAGAGGTGGCGCAGGCTGGTGGTGCTGGAGGACGCGCCTACCCGGATAGCCGAACTGCGCGCCCAAGTCGACGAGGCGAGCATCCCCCCTCCCCCGAGGATGCCGCGCAACCCCGTCCCCGGGACCGATGCGGAGAACGAGTCCGGGAGCGACGGGTGAGCGGGCGACCGCGACCACCCGCCTCCCGAGCAGCCCTCCGACTCCTGCCCACCTGAACCACGGAGCGGCTCAGGTTCCGCCGACATCGCCGAACGCCATCGGCACCTCGCGTCCCACGCACCGGCTCCCTACTCCCTCTACACGGTACTGCGCATTCCGTAGTAGTATCCGACGCACACCACCGGGGAGGGTCATGGACACCAGTCAGCTGCTCAAGGGGGTGCTGGACCTCGCCGTCCTCGCCGTGCTCCGCAAGGAGGACGGCTACGGCTACGACGTGCTGCGCCGCCTGCGCCAGGGCGGGCTGGACGGCGTGGGCGACGCGTCGGTCTACGGCACCCTGCGCCGGCTCTACAACGCCGGCCTGCTCACCTCGTACGTCGTGCCCAGCGAAGAGGGCCCGCACCGCAAGTACTACAGCCTCAACGAACCCGGCCGGGCCCGCCTGCTCGAATCGGGCCGGACCTGGAGGTCGTTCGCACAGGCGCTCGACGACCTTGTGGGGGAATCCGCATGAACACGCAGACGAACACCGAGGTGCGGGACTACCTGGCCCGCATGCGCGACGAGCTGTCCGACCTGCCCCCGGCCGAGGTGGGCGAGATCATGGACGACGCCGAGGCGCACGTGGCCGAGGTCGCCGAGGAACTGGGCGACGCCTCCTCGGCCGCCGCGCTGACCGGACGGCTGGGCACCCCGCAGGCGTACGCGCGGGAACTGCGCGCCGCCGCCGGCTACCCCGACCGCACCGCCACCCCGCCACCGACCACCACCGGCGCGGTGGCCGACGCGAGGTTCGCGCTGTGGAGCCTCGCCGCGGGCACCGCGGCCGCGTTCGTCATCGGCGTCGGCGCCTTCGAGCGCGAACTGCTCCTGGCCCTGGCCTGCCTGTGCGGCCTCGTCTCCCTGGTCCTGGTGTTCACCCGCCGCGACCTCGTGGACAAGGCCGCGCGCCTGCCCGAGCTGGCGGCGGTGCGGCGGGCCCTCGCCCGCACCGACCTGGAGCGCCTCGTGCAGTCGCTGCGCGGGCTGCAACCCGCCTGGTGGGTGGTCCGCGCGCTGGTGGTGGCCGCCTCGGGCGCGCTGGTCTTCAACGAGCCGTCGGCGATCCTGGCGTCCCTGGCGTTCGGCGCGCTGTGCCTGCTGGCGGGCCCCAAGTCCCGCACCGACCGGCGCTGGCTGTGGATCAGCGTGCCCGCCTCCGGCTTCGCCCTCGGCGTGCTGCTGCTCATCCTCGGCTCCCTGGCCCACCGCTCGGACGGACCGCCCACCCAGGTCTCCTACGCCCCGGCGCCCGTGCTGCCGACCAACGTGTACGTGTTCGACGAGAACGGCCGGCCGCTCACCGGCGTCCACCTCTACGACGAGGACGGCCGGCCGCTCGACACGTCGTGGTCGGGGTGCGACGAGTACCGCGAGGACAACCGCTACCCCCGCCCGCGCGTGGTGCGCGACGAGAACGGCTGCCGCGAGGTGAGCGGCGCGCCGTTCGCCGTGGTCGTGCCGACGACCACCACCCCGAGCGGGTCGCCGTCCGCGACGCCGACCCCGTCGGTGGACCCGTCCGCCCCGCAGCAGTCCACTACCCAGCAGTCCGCCACGCCGTCGTCCTCGCCGGTGGTGCCGACCGGCTGAGACCAGGGGACTCAGCTGAAGCGGACCCGCTCGTTCGGCACGCAGTGGGTCATCCGGAGCCCGGACACGTCCCTCGAACCGTTGGCGCCCAGGTTCGCCAGCCTCTCGCGGTCCTCCGCGGTGAGGTCCTGGCTCGCCAGCGGTTCGAGGTGCGCGACGTCCTTCGGGCCGATCCCCAGGCCCTCGCCGACGCGCAGCCCCAGGTCGTCCTCGACCAGGAGGAAGTGCCAGACCATCCGCTCCTGGATCGGCCGGTCGCACTGCGACAGCAGGGTCACGAAGTTGTGCACCAGGTCGTCGCGCTCCCAGTCGTCCATCAGCAGGTAGCGCTGCCCGGCCTGGCGGTAGTCGTCGGTGCGGGGGATGCGCTTGCGGGTCAACCTGCCCCGGATCTCCGGCCCCTGCTCGTCGTGGGTCGGGTACTGCCCCTCCCGCAGGCCGTCGATGATCGACGGCTCGTAGTTGACGTGCGGGTTGCCGCCGCCGCCGTCCACGCCGTAGGACATCTGGCCGTCGCGCTGGTTCGTGCGCACCTCGGCGTGGCGGGCCTGGTTCACCGGCAGCTGGAGGTAGTTGGGGCCGACCCGGTAGCGCTGCGTGTCGCTGTAGGAGAACGTGCGGCCGACCAGCATCTTGTCGTCGGAGAAGTCCAGGCCGTCGACCAGCACGCCGGTGCCGAACGCGATCTGCTCGTTGTCGGCGAAGAAGTCGTCGACGGTGCGGTCGAGCACCATGCGGCCGACCGGCCTGGCCGGGAACTGGTCCTCCGGCCACACCTTCGTGTCGTCCAGCGGGTCGAAGTCCAGTTCGTCGTGCTCGTCGTCGGTCATCAGCTGGACGAGCAGCTCCCACTCCGGGTGCTCGCCGCGCCCGATCGAGTCGAAGAGGTCCTTGGTGGCGTGGCCCAGCTCGGTGGCCTGGAGGACCGCCGCGTCCGCCTCGGTCATGCTCTTGACGCCCACCTTGGGCATCCAGTGGTACTTGACCAGGTGCGAGCCGCCGTCGGCGTCGATCCACTTGTAGGTGTTCACCCCGAAGCCCTGCATGTGCCGGTAGTCGGCGGGGATGCCGCGCGGGCTGAACAGGTTGACCAGCATGTGCATGCACTCCGGCGTCTGCGACATGAAGTCGAAGATCCGGTTCGGCTCCTGCCGGAAGGTCACCGGGTCGGGCTTGAGGGCGTGGATGACGTCCGGGAACTTGATGGCGTCGCGGATGAAGAACACGGCCAGGTTGTTGCCGACCAGGTCCCAGTTCCCGTCCTCGGTGTAGAACTTCACCGCGAACCCGCGCGGGTCCCGCGCGCACTCCGACGAGTCCCGCCCGCCGATGACCGTGGAGAACCGCACCGCGACGTCGGTCCGCTTGCCCCGTCCCCGGAACAACTTCGCCCGCGTGTACTTCTCCACGGGTTCGTCCCCCCACGCCCCGTAGCTCTCGAAGTACCCGAAGGCGGTAATCCCGCGTGCGTGCACCACCCGTTCGGGAATCCGCTCGCGGTCGAAGTGGCTGATCTTCTCCAGGAACTGGTAGTTCTCCAACGTGGCCGGCCCGCGCGCCCCGACCGTCCGCTGGTTCTGGTTGTCGTAGACCTCGTGCCCCTGCCGGTTGGTCAGCACCGGGCGGTCGTCACCCTGCTCGGGCCCCTTGCTCGCCACATCAGTCATGACCGTCGGGTAGTCCTTCCTGGATCGGCACCACCGACGACCTACCCGCTACTCCGAGCGGACTAACCGACAGGCACCCGGACGCGCGGCGACGTCCGGGGCCCGCTCGCCTACCCGCCGATCGTGGGCGGTGCGACCACCTGGTCGTTGCCGAAGATGCCGTCGGGGTCGGGCTCCAGGAGGTACGACGGCGCGTTCCGCTCGACGTCCTCGTCGCCCTGCCCCCTCGCGGCGCCGCCGCCCGTGCCACCCGCCCCCCCGGCCCCCGCGCCCCCGCGAACGCCCGTGCCCGTGCCGCCCGCGCCCGCGCCGCCGGCTCGGCCGGCCTGGGCGTCACCGCCGTGCGGGAGGAACCCGGTGGACCCGCCGCCCGGTATCCCCCTGGACCCCGCGCCGGGACCGGCACCGGTTCCCGCGCCGAGCCCGCCGGGGAGCCCACCCGGTCGACGTCCGCCCCCGGCTCCGCCGCGTCCGCCACCCGGACCACCGGCACCGGCCCGACCGCCGCCGGCTCCGGGTCCGGGGAAGGCCGTGAGCCCGCCGCCACCGTGGCCCGGTCCCGTGCCGCCCTGCCCGGGGTTGCCGAGGTGGCCGGGGTTGCCGAGGTGGCCGGGGTTGCCGGAGTCGCGACCACCCGTGCCGCTCGGCGTGGTGACCCCGGTGACGGGCTCGACCGGCCGCGCGACCCCCGACGTGCCGGTGGTGCCCGTGCCCGGGTCGTCGTCACCCGGAAGACCCCCGACCGGTGGCGGGGGCACCGCGCCGCGCTCCCACTCCTCGACGCCGATCGGCTTCGACGGGTCCCCCGGTCGCGGCCGGGGCCGCGGTTCCGGCTCGGGCCGGGGCTGGGGCGGGGTCTCGGCCGCCGGGGCGAACGCGGGCTGCGCGGCAGCGGTCTGCGCCACCGTCCGGTCGTACACCTCCACCGCCCGCGCGGCGGCCAGGTGGTCCTCGCGCTGTCGGTCGAACGCCGCCCGATCCGCCGCCGCCTGCTGCGACAACGCCACCGGATCGGTGATCGTCATCAGTCGTTCGTGGGCGGCGCGGGCGTCGAACGGGTGGGCGGGTGGTGGCGGCACGGTCGCCCTGGCAGTGCTCAGGGCGCGCGACTGCTGGGCGAACAACGTGCCCGCGAGCTGCGCCGCCGTCCCCGTTTCGCCGGCCCGGTTGCCCATGTCCGCCAACGCGCGTCGGGCCTTGTTGCCCGCCTCACCGACCCAGTCGGCCTCGCTCACCGTGATCGCCTTGCCGATCGCGTCGTTGAAGGTGGCGAGCTGGTTGCCCAACCGGGTCCAGATGTCGCCCATCTCGCCGACCACCCGGGGATCGCCGCCGCGGTGGACGTCCTCGTACAACCGCGCGTGCGGGATGCCCCGGTAGTCGACATCGGGCTGCTCCGGCGCCGTCCGCGTCACCACCTGCCGCTTGAGCTGCGCGGCCTGGGCGTCGAGCACGTCGTCCACCTCGTCGGGCGCGGTGAGCATCGCGATGAGCCTCCCGAACAGCCCGCCGTGGCGCCGTTCGAGGTCGTGCCGGACGCGCTGCTCCACCTCCTGCCCGGTCTGCACCTCCGAGTGCCGGTGCAGGCCGTAGCGCGCGTGGACGTCCTGACCACCTGGTCCGCGACTCATCCCCGTTCCCCCCTCACGGCAACCGCGGCTCGACGAGTTCCGCGACCTGCCCGGCCAGCGCGCACGCGTCGTCCTTCGTCTCCCCGGTGAACGCGACGTCGACGCGCGACGCCCTGGTGACCTCGATCGCGACGATGCAGGTACCGCCGGCTGCGATCACCTGCTTCGCAGCACGCCCGCCGATCGTCAGGTCGGTCACCTCGCCGGTCGGCTGCACGTCGGCCAGCCCGGCGTCGGTCCGGACGTCGATGCCGAGACTCCTGCGCTGCGGGCTGTAGGTGCAGCTCCGCGCGCTTCCCAGGTCGTCGCGTTCCGGGGCCTCGCGCAGCGGGCCGAAAGCCCGCTCGGCTTCCTCGCGCGTGAGCAGGTCGCACGGCTCGACGTCGCCCAGGGAAGCGGAGGCGTCGGTGGTGCCGGACGACTCGGCGGCACTGGTCGTGGTGGTCGCGCCGGTGGCGGGTTGCGCCTCCCCGGTGACCGGTCCGCCACAGGCGACGACGGTCGACAGGGCAACGGCCAAGCCGGCGATGAGGATGCGAGGTGGCACCTTGGTCCTTCGTTGGTCAGGCCGTGAAAGTCGAGCCGGCGTCCTGGTCGGTGGTCTGGTAGACGCCCATGGACTTCTCGACGTCGGAACGGAGCTGCTCGAGGTCCTGCTTGAACTTGACCAGGACCGGGATGAAGCCCTGCACCTCGTCGGTGGCCACGGTGGCGAGGAAAGGTCTGTACACCAGGGCCGCCGGGGTCGAGCCCAGCGGCGGTTGCTGGCTCAAGCGGTCGGCGGCACCGATCGCCTTCACCACCTCGCTCAACATGTCGTCGACGGCGTCGATCAGCACCTTGCCGCCGTCGCCGCCGATGCGGAACCCGGCCGCGGTCGCGGCGCTGAACCCGGAAACGGCGTCGCCCATGCCGACGATGCCTGCCATGACGGCGTCCGCCACGGTGATCACCCTCCCCCGATGACACCCGCTGCTTCACGCACAGCGCATGAACAGTAACAGCCAGTCGCATCACGTTCGGGTGATTCCGCCACCCGCCTCACCCGCCCCGGCCAGGACCCGGTTGAGGTGCCGATCGAGAGCAGCCTGGTCGGCAGGCGTGTACGTGACGGTCGGACTCCCGTCCACCCCCGTCTCCGAGAGCACCGCGTAACGACCGGCATCGGTGTCCAGGTAGCCGACCGTCCCCAGTTCGACCTCCCGACCGTCACGTCCGCGTCCGGCGACCGCGAAGTAGCCCGCTCCCAGCCGGGGACGGCGCACGACCTCCTCCGCGACGGCCCGTTGCGCGGCGGAGGACCGCACGGCGGCGGCCCGGACCCGGTCGGTGAAGGTGAACTCCGAGAAGTCCTCCTCCGCCCGCCGCCGCCCCGTCGCCGCGGGCGTCCCCGTCACGCTGACCGAGGTGCCCGGCCCGGGACGCATCGCGGGCAGCAACCCCACCAGAGCCCGCACGACCGCCTCGGGCCGGTCGCTCCGGAACGTCACCGCCTCCTCCTGCTGCTGCACGACGACCACCCCGGCCCGGTCGTCGACCACGGCCAACCCGACGGACCGGACGTGCCCGGCGGTGCCGACGAGCGCGATCGAGACGGTCCCTCGGGCGAACACCCGCAACGCCTCGGCGAACCCGGGCACCAGGTCGTCACCGCGCACCAACCCGCGGTCGGTCAGGTCGTGGCGCACCCGCTCGACCAGGCGCACCCGCTCCGCCCGACTGCTCCCGTGGTACCCGATCGTGAGCGGGAACCGCCGCACGTCGAGCCGCAACGCCTCGCCCAGCACGTCCAGCTCGACGTGCGAACAGACGACCTCCGCCACCCTCGCCCCCTGCCGACCCCTTCGGTAACGGCGTCATGGTGGCAGTCGGATCGGGACCACCGGTCCCGATCCGGCCGTGTTCAACCGATGGGCTTACAGGTCGGCACCTCAGGACAACCGGGAGTGGCTCCAGGGCCCCGGCACGACCGCACGACTGCGGGCCCGCGACACCGCCGCCGTGCGCGCCGGACGTTCCAGAACGGGAAGCGCTCCCACTCCGGCACCACGTGGACCGAGATCAGTCGGCCCATCCCCCGTCCCCGGTAGTCCGGCCGAGCCGAGTGCCGTGCTCAGCCGAGACACCGCCGCCGCCGACGAACGCGCCCGCGCCGGCACCTCCTCCTCCACCAAGGTCGTGGGCGGGTGGTGGCTCGATCACATCGGCACCCGGACCTTCGACAGCCCGGTGCCCTCCGCGGTCCCGTAACCGACCGGCAGGCAGGTCGATGCGGCTGATCACCGACACCTCGGTCCACGTCTCACCGGCCCGCGTCCGGCACGCGGATCGAGCGGGAGTCGGGTCGGCCCGTCGAACCGGACGGCGACGGCACCCGCGACGGTGACCACGCCCAGGACGGCGACCTGCTGGTGTTCCAGCGTGATGGCGGGCCCCGTGCGCATGGTCAGCCCCGGACGACTCGCCGCGCTCGCCGAAGGCGAGTACCGCGCGGACGCGGTCCTGCGGGCACGCGGTGGCGCCACGACCACGACCGACCCGGACGGACGCCCCGCAGGCCGCTGACCGGCAGGCGCTCTCCGGCGAGCGAGCTACGCGGGATCGCACGCGGTCACAGGCGTGGCAGGTAAGCGGCGACCTCCGCGATGGCGTCGAGGGTGTCGTGGTCGAATTGCCCGCCGGCCGCGTTCTCGGCCTCGGCGACGGTGACGGCCGCACCGTCGCGGTCGCTGCCGTAGCGCAGCCCGGTGAACTCGACGTGCCCCAACTCCAGCAACGTGCCGCCGAGCGGGGTGATGTCACCGGTGCCGTGAATCCCCATCAGGCTGTCGAACTCGCGGGCATCGCGGCCGTTCGCCAGGCCGACCCAGGCCACCGACACCACCGCGGTGTTGCCCGCCTCGTCGGCCACCGCGAACAGCACCCGCTCCAGGTGGGTGCAGCGGTGGGCGGTGAAGAACTGCCGCACCTGTCCGAAGGAGACGGCGACGCACTCGGCCTGCTGCTTGGCGGTGCGCTTGACCTGCCGCAGCCCCATCCGCTGCCACGCGCCCTCGACCTCACCGCGCCGGGCAGCCTTCCGCCCCTCGCTCCTGCGGGCCCGCAACTGCCCCGACGAACCGCCCAGCCGCACCGACCCGACCCCGGCCTCGGCCGCCGCCGGAGCCGCCGCACCGGCACCGCCGAGGCCGGCAACTCCCCCGCCGCCGGCGAACGCCGCCACCGCGACCACCCCGGCGACCACCACCCCGGCGCCGCTCCTCTTCGTGATCGGCCTGACGCGGCCTTGGCGATCGGTGAAGAAGTCCGGCATGGTCCACCCCTGGATACGTTCGACCGACCGGCCCGGCGACCGGTCGTGCACGCAGGGTAGCGACGGGGTCCGACATCTCCGCCTCCCCGGCGTGTTGGTCCGGAACCTCCTGGGCACGTCCTCGCTCCCCAAGCACCGCACCCTCAGCACCGCACCCTCAGCGCCCGCCGCACGACCCGCGAACGACGCCGCTCGTCGTGACCAGCACCATCCGGGCCCCTGGTACCCCTCCTGCTCGGAGTGGCCGACATGCACCGCGGGGAGCGGTTCCGCGCCGCCGCCGCACCCATGCCGGCACCAGCCGGTCCGGAATCGACCCCGGCGGATTCGGTCCGCCCGCACGGCGTCGAGCCGTAGACTCCGGCGGTCAACGCCGACGAGGTCCGGCTGTTGCGCGCCCCTGCGGGAGGAGATCGCATGCAGGACCCTTCGGACTCGACGGAGATCACCGAGCCTGGCAAAAGCGACCGGAGCGACACCACCGACCCACCTGTTGTGGACGATCCGACGTCCGCCCCGGACATCGGCTCGACGACGTCGACGGTCCTGGTGGAGGTGCTCCCAGGGGTGGCCGTCGTCGCCGGTGAGGTCCCGCCGGAGCTGAAGCCCGATCTGATCGACTTCGGGGTCGTGCCGGCTGCCGACCGCGAGCGGATCTCGGCGGTCCTCGCCTCGATCGGGAACGCGGCGACCGCCGCCGGCAACCTCGGAAACGCGTTCGCCGGCGTGCGGGGTCTCTACCGGATCGGCGGCACGGCGCAGGCCCTGCTGAAGAACGGCGCGACGCTCGCCGTCAAGGACGGCGGGAACCTCGGGGCGGTGATGGTTCGCGGCCGCATCGTGCACCAGGCCCGCTTCTACTCCGTGAGTGCGGTGAGCAAGGCACGGATCGCGGCCTAGATCGGGCCGGCACTGGCCATGATCGGCCTTCAGATGATGCTGAGTGAGCTCTCGGGCCTCGTCAGGACCAACCTCGCGGTGACGAATCAGCTCCTCACCACCATCCGCAAGGACCAGTGGGCCGAACTGACGGGAATCGTCGCCACCATCGATCGCGCGGTCGACCAGGCGCGCGAGATCGAGTCGGTCCCGACGTCCCTGTGGGAGGACGTCGCGGGCAGTGGAGCACTGGTGCAGAAGCAGCTCGAGCTCTACCGGGAGAACGTCCGCGACCACGTCGGGCAGATCGGTCGGGCCGACGCACGCACTCACCGCGGTTATCTGCAGACGAACGCCGAGGCGATCGCCTTCGACGTCCACGCCCTTCTGTCCTCCCTCAACGCCTGGACCGGGTATCACGCTCTTCGCGCCTCAAGGGCGAGAGCCGCTGGACGCGACGACGCCGCCGAGGCGCACTACGCCGAGGTCATCGCGCGCGACACCCGCGCGGAGTTCGACTCCGCCCTCGCCGAGACGACGAGCCTCGTGGACGCGCTGACGCGGGAGCTGCGGATCACCGCCGAGCTCCGCGGCCCCGACGCGTGGCCGCTGCTGGGGATGCGGAAGGACGTGAAGGCGGTCCGCGAAGCCTCCGCCCGGCTTCTGGAGGTGATCGAGCCCCTCGCCGACACCCTCCACCCGCCGACTCCTCCGATCGAGGCCCCGGGCGTCGTCTGCGCACCCGGATCACTGGACCCGGAGCCGTACCTCCGCATTCTGCGATGGCTCTTCGAGGACGGCGAGGCCCTGCGCGTCCTCGGCTTCCCCGACCAGCTCGACACCCTCGACCCCATTTCCGCGATCGTCGGCGGAGCGATGGGGAAGCTGGCGGCGGCGATGGACAAGGACACGGCGAAGACGCTGGTCGCCGTCACGGATCGCCGCATCATCACGGCCAGGACAGACGCGTTCCTCGAGCAAGCCGAGATCCGTCAGGACATCCCACTCGACCAGGTGCGGTACGTCCGGGCGACAACCGCGCAGGACAGGAGCTCACGCTCGGCGATCGACCTCATCACGCGCGACGAGAACATCCGGTGGCTCTTCCACGCCGACATCGACAACACCCACGTGGACGCGCTCGCCGCCGTGCTCGGCGAGTCGATGACGATCCCGGACGCCGAACGCGACGAGCTCCGACGGCGGCGCCACGCCTCCATCGAGGCGGGCGGGAAGAGCGAGAGCGCCGGCACGGGGTCCACCGAACCGACCGGGTCGGAGGCCACGACCTGACCACCGCCCCGCACATCGGGGTGCGCGGTTCAGGACGCGCCACATCGCACGGTGCGGGCCTCGCGGCACCGCCGTCGACCCCTCGCCCGACTCGTGCAACGCCGTCGTCGCCGCCTCGTCGGCACATGCCACCGAGGGCGGGACCGACGTCGTCCGGCAGCCGTCGTCCGGCAGCCGTCGTCCGGGCGACCGGACATCGCAGCCGGTTCCACCCTGCCGCGGCGTGACCGGCGGCACCGCCTCTGGTCGACCCGGGCTCCGACCTGTCCTGAACCGCGCTCAGTCGTCCTCCGCCGCCTCGTCGTCGACCACCTCGGCGCCGTTCCACACGAACCGGGCGGTGGTGACGGCGTCGTCGTCGCCACCGCTGATCAGCTGGTGGATCGCGATGCCGTCCAGCTCGCGGTAGGTGCACCACTCGTGGTCGGAGGTGAGGACCAGGTCGAGGTCCAGCGCCGACAGCAGTGCGAACACCTGCCCGCGGTTGACGCTGTCGACGCCGACGAAGACCTCGTCCAGCAGGATGACGCGCGGCGCTCCGGCGACGGCCTGGTAGTGGGCGGCCACGGCGGCGAACAGCGGCAGGTGCAGCGCGATCGCCTTCTCGCCGCCCGACAGCGCACCGTGGAGCTTCTTGGTCAAGGGCTGCCAGCCCGTCCCGTTCATGCGGTCGACCTTCACCACGAACCTGTGCCAGGCCGTGTAGTCGAACACCTCCCCCAGCTGCTGCTCCCAGTTGCCGGCCGTCTCGTCGCCCCTGGCCTGTTCGACCCGGTCCCGGAAGAACCGGTGCAGCGACTCGCGGTCCTCCTCGGTCAAGCGCACCGGGTCCTTGAGCAGGAGGTCACGCGCCGCTCTCGTGCCCGGTGGCAGCTCGGGCGAGACCTCCCACACCAACCGCACCGCCACCTTCGAGGCGGTGCGCACGCGCTCCAAGCGGGCGTTCATGCCGTCGACCAGGTCGTGCGCCTGCCGTATCCGGGCGGCGAGGTGGCGGCGTGTGTCCCCCGTGAGGGTCCGGTCGAACAGCTCGCGCTCCTGCGCGGTGATGTCCTCCCTGCTGCGCTCCGCGTCGGACCGCAGCAGGTCGAACAGCGCCGAAGCGCCGATCCTCACCCCGTCCACCATCGCGGAGAAGACCTGGACGTCCTCGTCGGAGTCGAGTTCGAGGTCGGCCCGACCACCCAGCACCTCGCGGGAGGCGTGCACCTCCTCCGCCAACCGGTGTGCGGCGTCGCCGAGGTTCTTGGGCGAGTGGGACAGCGCCGGCCACGCGGCCGCGATCGACCTCGCCGCGTCCAGCGCCGCCCGGACACCGCTCGACGCCGTCAGCACCTGCCTGAACGCGGGCAGGTCGTCCAGACCGCTGTCGGCGGGCAGGCTGCCGTCCGCCAGGTGCCGGAATCGCACCGCGGCCTGGTCGCGCACCTCGGTGGCGCGGTCGCGGTCGCGCGCGTCGGTGGCCCGCTGGGCGGTGAGCTCTCCCAGGCGCACGGCCAGGGTGCCGATCTCGTTCCGGTTGGCACGTGCCGTCCGCCTGGTCGAGCTCAGCTGCTCGCGCAGCGCGGCGAGTTCGTCCAGCACCTGCCGGTAGTCGACGCCGATGGTGCCCTCCACGGCGTCCAGCTCGCTGTCGAGCCCGCGGGCCGCGGCTTCGGCGTCGTCCGCCTCGTCCTGGCGCTGCTCGGCGGCGAGCCGGGATCGCCGGGCCTGCTCAGCGGTCCGGTCGGCTTCGCGACGTGCCGTGAGCAGGGCGGCGTGCTCGTCGATCCAGGCGTCGGACGCGGTCCGGAAGGCGTCCGCGGCGGCCATGACGGCGGTCAGCGCGTTCCGCTCGGTGGGCAGGCCGTGTTCCGCTGCCGTCGTGGTCAGCGCGCGCAGGGCGCGGTCCACCCGCTGCTCGCTCTTCGCCAGGCCGTCCAGTGACCGCCGAACCACGCCGTCGGCGCTGGAGACCGCTGAATCCGCCCGGGTCAGGGCCTCCAGTGCCGCGTTCGCGTCGGTGTGGCCGGGGCGAGCGCGCCGGTCGGCCTCGACGTCGGACCTGCGTTCGGTCAGCGACCGCACAGCGGCCGTGTGCGTCTCGATCAGCTCTTCCGCCGCGGCGATCCGCTCACGCAGTTCGGTCAACCGGCGCTGCCGGGCCCGTTGCCTGGCGAGCGCGCCGATGTGCGAGGCCTCGTCCTTGCGCCACGTGCCGCGCAGGTTGCCCACGCGCCAACCACCGTCGGCTCCGATCGCGACCGGGTGGGCTCCGGGCAGACCCTCCCCGCAGGCGGGCAGATCCTCCCCGTAGGCCACGCCACCGAGCAGGCGCGCGACGACGTCAGCGGCCACGGGTGCGTCGATCTCGGGCACGAGGACGTCGGCGAGTGAGCGACCCGGCGCCGGCGGCACGGCACCGGGTACGGCGAACGTGTCGTGCCCGGCGACCGCGCCGTCGTGGCCGACCCAGGCGTCCAGGAGCCCGGACGCCTGGAGCGCGGCCTCCACCGACGCGCGGACGTCGTCGGGCACCGCGTCGGCGAAGCGGACCAGGCGCCACAGCGGCGCGCCGGTCATGGTCCCGCGGTCCGCGGTGCGCGTGTGCGGCGGCCGAGGAGGCAGGTCCTCCTCGCCCAGCAGCCGCCGGACCTCGTCGCGCAGGGCATCCCGATCGCGCTCGGCGTTCTCCAGCGCTGTCCCGACCAGGGTCTCTTCCCGGGTGATGGCGTCCAGCACGCGGCTCGCGGCAGCATCGATCCCGCTCAGCACGGCGGTCTCCGACGCCGCGAGGTCCGCCAGTGCCCCGGAATCGGCGAAGGTCAGCTCACGGCAGTCCGCCACCCACGCCAGGAGGGCGGCCCGGAGCTCCGCGAGCGCGGTCTCGCGGAGGTCGGCGAACGCGGCCCGCCGTTCGGTGGCCTCCGCCAGGGCTTCCCGTGCCTCGTCGAGGGCCCGTTCCGCGTCCCGCCTGCTGTTGACCGCGACCTCGTGCTCGTTGAGCGCGAGGCGCACGGCCTCGACCTGCTCGGCACGTGCCTGGACCGCGGCGCGCAGCAGAGCCCGCGACCGCGAGGGGTCGGCGAGGACGCGGGTGATCTCGGCGTGCACCGAGGCGAGGCCGACACGGGCGGCGGCGGTCGAGGCGCCGTCGGCCAGCGCTCCCGCGGTCGCGGCCCGTGCCTCCGCGTGCCGGGCAGCGGTGTCGGCCGCTTCCGCGTCGGTCCGGGCGACCTGGTGGTGGCGGGTCGCGTCGGCGCGCCTCTTCCCGGCGGTCGCGCGAGCCTCGCGCACGCGGGTCCGCAGCCGGTCGAGCTGTTCCCCCTTCCGGTACGCCTCGCTGCCGGTCAGGCCCTGGATGCGCCCCTCCGTCCCGACGATGCGCTGCTCCAGCAGCTCGTCGCGTTCTTCGGCCTCGTGCTTGCGCCGCGCGGCGCGGCGGTGCTCGTCTTCCGAGAGTTTCGCGGCATCCGCGAGGTTGCCCAGCTCCGTGGTGGCCGAGATCAGCTTCGCCGCCGCGGCGCGCAGCACGCGCTGCGCATACGCGCGTTGCCTGGTTCTGAGGTGCTGTGCGGCCTCCACCTCCGCGTCGAGGCGTTTGAGCTGTTCACGCTGCCGGTCCAGGCGTTCGAAGCCCTCCGCGAGGTCGCTGATCTCCGTCTCTCCCAGCGGCGGCAGCGCCTTGGACAGCAACGTGGACAGCAGCCCGGGGTCGAGCCGCTGGGAGAGCTTCGGCGTGCGGAGCTGGAGCAAGGCCGTGATGAGCGCGTCGTAGCGCTGCTCGCTCAGGCCGGGGAACAAGGTCGAGCGCACGGTCGCCCGGTAGTCGGCCGCGTTCTGGTGGAGCGTGCCCCGGTCACCGAGCGCGGCTTCCAGGGCCTTGCCGGTGAGGGGCGCGCCGTTCGGGTCGGCGAGGTCGAGGCCACCCGGTACGCCGATGCGCTGCCCGGTGGTGAAGTAGTCCGGGTGCACCGCGGTGGTGTGCCTGGTCGCGGCCAGCCGCGCGCCGCACGAGAACCACGTGTCCGGCGAGCCGTCCGCACCGGGGAAGCGGAACTCCAGCCACACGTACCCGACTCTCGTGGTGCCGGTCGCCCCTTCCCCCATCAGGTTCCAGTGCATGGTGCGCTCGGACGTGCCGAACGTGGAGAGCCGGTTGGCGCGCAGGTTGGCGTCGAACAGGAACGGCAGGAGCAGTTCCAGCGCCTTCGACTTGCCGGTGCCGTTGGGGCCGCGCAGCAACAACCGTCCCCTGTGGAACGTGAAGACCTCGTCGTAGTAGCGCCACACGTTCAGGATCCCGGCGCGTTCGGGCACCCACCTGGCCACCGTCCCCGGCGCGGCACCGCTCTCCGTGCGTGGCAGCCCGGTCACCGTCATGACTCGTCCTCGACGTCGTCTGCACTCGTCCGGGTCACCGCGTAGCGGGTGGCTGCGGGCCGGGCGCGCACGACACCGCCGTCGAGCCGGACGAGGCCGAACGCCCTGAGCACGTCCAGCGCGTCGGCGACCAGCCGCGTGGCCCCGTCCTCGCCGCGGTACCCCTTGGCCCACCGGGGGAAACGGCCGAGCAGCGCGTCGGCCTCGGTGCGCAACTGCTCCACGGCGACCTGCCCTTCCCCGGCCGTGATCACGTCGAGGAGCAGCAGGGCGGCGACCTTGGCGTTGCCGGAGTCGTCGGGGAACCTGCTGTCCGTGGCCACGCCGTCCGGATCGATCAGCATGACGCCTTCTGCACGTTCCTCCACCAGCAACCCCGCCTGATCGGCGGCCCGGCGCAGGAGCTGCCCGCCGGTCGGCGACTCCAGGTAGGCCAGTTCCGAGGGGGTCAGGTCGTCGCGGTGCACGACCGGGTCGTCGACCAGCTTGCGGAACACCGAGTGCCGCAGCCGCAGGTTGCGCTGGACCTCGGACACCGGTTCGTCGGCATCGCCGTAACGCCGTTCGCGGGACAGCCGGGTCAGCAGCTCGGTGAAGCGCAGCGGCACCTCGTCGGTGTGCGACCTCCCGGGGGTGACCGCGACCTGCGACGCGCCGACCGGGGCCGCCAGCAGGCGCATGAGCAGCGTAGCGTCCACCCGGTAGAGGACTTTCGCGTCGGCGGAGTCCACGAACGACTCGGTGGCGCCGTCCACCACGTCGACCGCGCCGACCGACTCCAGCAGTCGCAGCGCGTCGACGAACGCCATCCGCTCGGCGCGGCTGGACGTGTCGAACGGCGGCAGCACCGGGTCCACGGCCGACGCCTGGACGACGCGGTCCGCCAGCAACCCGACCGTGGTCACCGGCACCCCCAGCAGCTCGGCGGCCACCACGCACAGCAGGGTGTACCG
Organism: Saccharothrix longispora; assembly: GCF_031455225.1. Taxonomy (GTDB): domain Bacteria; phylum Actinomycetota; class Actinomycetes; order Mycobacteriales; family Pseudonocardiaceae; genus Actinosynnema; species Actinosynnema longispora. The sequence goes on along the minus strand of NZ_JAVDSG010000001.1, from coordinate 7,756,581 downwards.
GCGGCGGTCGAACGGCGCCCGCCCCGTGCGGTGCCGTCGCGCCGGTCGGGTGGGATCGGTGGCGACGCGGACCTTGGCCAACCGCGCGTACCCCAGGCGGGGTTCGACGATCAGCGACCACCCGCAGTAGTAGTCGAACCACTTCTCGACGGGTTCGCGTCGCCTGCGCACGAGGTCGAAGGCTTCCGGTGCGGCCCCGGCGCCGATCAGCGGTGTCGCCAGCAGCAGCCGGATCGCCCGCGCGACCTCTTCGCGCTCCGCGATGACCAGCTGGTTCGCCAGGTTGCTCATCCGGTCGCCGCCCCACCGGCAGCCCCCTGCGGCCGCCGTGCCGCGCGACCACCCGGCGTGCGGATCTCGACGTCGTAGTCCGGGCCGGTGAACACACCACGGGGCGTCCTGAGCACCGCCTGCCCGCGGTGCGCCTCCGGCGGCCCCAACAGGATCTCCACCCGCCCGTCGCCCGTAGTGGCCCGGTGGACGCCGTGCCGGTCCGGTGCCGCGGTCAAGGCCCGCCCGAGAAGGTCGAGCAGCCGTTCGAGCACCTCGTGGTCCAACCGCCCGAACTGCGACAACCTCATGCCACCACCGGTGTCCAACCGGTCCCACGCGGCCTTCAGCGCGGCCCGCTCGGCACGAGCCGACTCGGCGCGCGCCGCCTTGACCGCGGCCACGTCGCGCACCCGCCCCGTGCGGCTGAACCGCTCGGTCCGCCCCGCGCTGCGCAGCAACGCCGACACCTCCACCGGCGGCGCGTCGACCCACCGGGCGGACGACCCCACGAGCTCCGGATCGGGGTGCGCGAGGTGCGCGTGCCGGGCCGAGCCGAGCCCGAAGGCGGTCGACCACAGCAGGTGCAGGTCCTCCTCCGCCGGCGCGACCGCGAACCAGCGCGCCAGCTCGCGGAAGTCGGCCGCCGCACTGGTCGACCTGCGCCTGGACTCGGTGATCCGGTCGAGCACCTGCAACAACGCGATGATCGCGCGCCTGGCGACCACGAACAGCTGCCGCACCCTGGGCGTGCCGCCGTCCACCGGCAGGAACCACGCGCGCAACCCTTCCCACCTGGCCCGGCGCAGCTCCGACCAGGCCACCGCCGGATCACCGCCCGAGGTGGGCGGGAGTTCCGCGCCCACCAGCGCGCGGTGGTGCAGGAGAGCCACTCCCCGGGCCTCGACCAACTCGACCCGGTTGGCGATCGCGTGCGCCCGCTGCTCCAGGTTCGTGGTGAACTCCTGGAGGTACGCCACGGTCGCCGACTTGACCTCGCGGAACGTCTCCTGGTCGGCGCCCTCCGCCCGCAACAGGCGCTGCAGCTCGCCGTTGAACTGCTTGGTGTTGCCCCGCAACGCCTCCAGGTGCCCCTCCAGCTCGACCAGCGTGCTGAAGATCCGGCGATCCGGCACACCGGGATCACCCAGCTGCGCGACCAGCTCCCCGAGCCGGTCGGCGATCGCGTCGAGCACCGCCGTCTGGAGCGCGCCCGTCGAGGCCAGCACACCCATCGCGTGCACCACACCGGCCAGGGCGGCTTCACCGCGCTTGGTCAAGGAGTACTGGAGGTTGCGCCGCTCGTACTCGTCGGCCGTCCGGTAGTTCTCGGCGTGGTTCTGGGTGACGTCGAGCAGCCGCCAGTCGCGCAGGCTGCCCAGTGCTCCGGTCAGGTCCTCGTCGTCCAGCGGGTCGAGCCACCCCACCGAGCGGAGCCTCGCCCGCACGTCGTCCAGCCCGAGAGCGGTCTCCAACCGCTCGTTGGCCTCACCGAACGCGTGCAGGATCGCCACGTACAGCTCGGCCCGCTCGCCCGTGGTGAACCGGAACATCTCCGGCGGCACGCGCATGGCCTCCAAGGACACCCTCCTCCCACCGGTCGAGCGCGCTACGGCAGACCACCGGCATCCCGTCCGCGATCGTCGAGTTCGTCCAACAGCCGCGCGGTGACCCGTTCCTCCGGAACCGCCACCCCGTGCTCGCGCATCGCGCCCGCCAGCCCACCATCCCACGGCGCCTCGGTGACCCGCCCCACCGATGTGCCGACACGTGCGCCGCCCAGCGCCAGCAGGTAGTCGTCGGTGGCCATGCGCCACGGCACGGCGCCGGTGCGCGCCATCACGTGCGCGGCGATCCGCACACCCTCGCCGTCGAAGTCCCCGTGATAGCGCAGCGTCGCCCCGGCTGCGGCCAGACCACGCAGGAGCACGACCACCGCGCTGTTGGGCCAGCCGGACGTGCACACCACAGGCGGGCAGGAAGCCCCGAACCTGGCCACCGCCACCGCGAGCACGCTCGGGTTCTCGAACACCCACACGTCCTCGGGTGCCCCGACGAACGAGGTCGCCCGGACCTGCGCCAGCGTCAGGGCAGCGACGTGCCCCGCATCGGCGCACACGCGCAGCACCCCGCCCCCGACACCACCCAACCGCAGGCCGGTGACCAGGACGACCGAGGACAACTCGTCCTCGACCACCCCGGCGCACTCCCACAGCGCCCGCCGCTCCTGCGCGTCTCCGGGCAGGTCGACGCCGTAGAGCGCCGCCAAAGCCCGCAGGACCAACCCAGCGCACCGCGCTCCCTCGTCCAGGGCGTGCGGATCGCCGAGGACGGCCTCCGCCAGCACCGGCAGCGGCACACCCGTCGCGGGCAACGCGGCGACGACCCGCAGGGCCCGGTCGAGCTCATCCCGGGTGCGCTCGACCGAACCACCGACGAGTCCGGCCCGCCGAACGGCGTCCACCCACTCCCGCAACACCGGCTGGGCCGTCACCACGGGGTGCCCGGCCAGCCACGCCCACAGCTCGACGCGGGCACCGGTGGCGAGCGCCCGACGCCCGGCCCGGTCGTCCAGCGGACCCAGCAGGGCCACGACGACCTCGCGCACCCCCGCCTCCACGGACTCCCGGAGCACCTCGTCGAGCCCGGCCACCGACACCGTCGCGTACCGGCCAGGCAGTCGATCGGCCCCCAGCAGATCGGCCACGGCCGACCGCTCCTCCTCGTCGAGGGGACCGACCTTCACCCGGCTGACCGGGCGCCCCGACGACAACCTGTCGTGCACGGCCAGCCACAGGGGCCGCAGGGCTGCGGAATCGAGCCCGTTCAACGAACGCACGACCCAAGCCTGTCAGAGCCCGCCGCCGCGGACCCCGGCCGGGATGACATGCCCCAGCCTGAGCAGGGCCTTGCGGAACTTCAGCTCCTGGTCCGGCCGGACGGCCAAGTGGCGGTCACCGATCGGACGGCACAGCGCGCGAATCGCGCGGTCGCGGGCGATCAACGCGGCGAGCGCGGGATCGGCGCACTCGATGACGCGGACGTGGCCGAGATCGGTCAGCTGCGAACTCCGCCGCTCGACATCCGCGACCAGCGTGCGCACCGCGTCGGGCAGGTCGTGCTCGGTCCGCTCGGCGAGGAAGTCGACGAACCCACCGAGGTCGCGGCCGTTGTCGAGCGCCATGAGCAGGCCGGCCGCCGACAGCGACCAGACGCGGTCGGCGGTCTGCTCCGCGTGGGCGGACAGGACGAGCCGGTCCGCGGCGCCGATGTCGCCCATGGCGACGACGTCGAGGTTGGGCAGCACCTTCAGCGGCCGGGTCCCGGCGGTCCTGGGCTCAGGAGGTTGGTACGTGCCGGTCAGGCCGAGGGCGTAAGCGCCCAGCGCGGTGAGCCTGATGGCCACGAGTCCGTCGTAGCGGCTCAACGCGTCCAGGTCGTCACCACCCCAGTTGTCGACGTAGTCGTCGCGCGCGCCGCGTGGGTCGACGTAGTCGAGGTCGACCAACCCGAGGGTGCCCGCGTACTCGAACAACACGGCCAGGGTGTAACGACCTTCGAGGAGTTCCCAGTCGTGGAAGCCGTCGTAGCCGAGGCTGCCGTACTCCGGGTCGACGAGGTAGAGCTTCCACAGCGCCGTCTCGGTGCGGGCGATCGTGGGGCTCATGTTGCCGCGCCGCATCGCGGTGAACAGGAAGTCGACGTCGACCCACTTGCCCGGCGGGCAGGTGGCCAGCGCCGCGGCGACCGCCTGTCGCCGGGTCTTGGCCGCGGTGAGCACGTTGCGGGCGTGCTGGCCCTTGATCTGCTCGACCCGGCTGAACTCGTCGATCACCGCGTGGGTGAGCCAGCGCCGCCACAGGCCCCGGATGGCCTCGGCAGACGGCTTCCCGAGCGCCGAGCGGCCCTTCGGGGTCAACCGGAGGCGGGTGCCGTCGAGCGAGGCGAGGCCACCGGCCTGGAGCAGCAGCGGCCACGCGAACGCCGCGATGGGCTCCTCGGGGTAGAAGTCACCGTGCACCAGGTGCGCGCTGACGGTCCGCACCGTCGCAGCGGACGGGCGACTGGTCTTGTCGCTGCACTTCACCTCCCCGGCCGCGCACAGTCCGAGCACGGCGCGCAGGTTGGCCAGGGCTTCCTCCTCGGTGAACCGCACCTGCTCCGGCCAGGAGTCCACCGGGTTCACCTCCCCCTCGCCCAGCGGCGGTAGGCCTCGACCCACTGCGCGCCTTCCACCGGCGGAGCAGGCAGCGGCAGGCTCAGGACGGGGATGTGCTGCTTCGACTTGCCGCGCACGCAGACAGCCACGATCTGCTCCTCATCGGTCAGGTCCACACCCGTCACGGTCACGTCGACGCCCGGCACCACGTCTGGAACGGCACCGTGAGGTGCTCCCCGATCATGGCGTGGAAGCCCGTGACGCACTCGCTGTCGTCACAGCAGTCGACAGTTGCTTCCGCGATCAGCTCGTCCAGCGCCACCCGGTTCGATCGACTCACGCCGCGAGGTTCGCACACTCGACGACGGGACTGCCACGAGGAGTGGCAAGCGCGAGCACCGCTCGCAATCGTGAGCCTGCCGTAGGGGCTTTCTTCCCGCGCCGCCGTCACGGCACGTCGGGAGATACGCGAGTGGCGACAGGCGGCGCCCCGGTGGTGATGGTTGAGAGATCAGCCACTGTCAGCACGGACGAGCGACCGGTACGGCATCAGGGAATACCGTTGCGGGCGATCGATGAACCGACTCAAGGGCTACCGCGGTTGGCACATCGGACCGATGCACAGGAAATTCGCAGCCCGCGACGAATCTCCCGCACCGCCCAGCAGAGTCACCAACCAGAAGCACAACGCCGAACACATTCCAGGTGGAGCGTCCACATGTTCCGAACGTTTCGACCCGAAGTCGACAGTGGACACGGTCAAGATCGCCCACCGATCACACAACCTCAGGTCGACGAATCATTCGGGCGAGCCGCCCGCTCAGGGGGCAACGAACTCGAACCTCCGACCCTTACACTACCGGCGCTGTTCCACAGGGCCCCGACCAGTACGAACGGGGAATCCCACGTCAGCCGACACCGTCCGCCGCCATTCGGAGCCGTCGCACGTCGTTCAACTCCACCGACTGCTCCAGGTCGACTCCACCCACCGCAGCACGAATAGCCGAAGAGGCCGGACCCAACCGTCGAACACGCGTTTCCCCGTGCAGCGCAAACTCGGTCCGCACTCAGCGCCGCGGCCGACCGCTCGCCTCGCTCGTGCCACACCGCCGCCGTCGCCTCGTCGGAGAAGCTTGCCGATTCCTTCCACGTGGTTGACGAACTGCTCGCTCCGGCCCGCCACACCCGCCCCCACGTCACCTCGAAGTCGCGCCACGGCCACACGACCGGCGGCAGTGCCTGATGCGGATGGCGCGACGGCGACAGCAGGCCCGTCACCCACCGGGCGTGCACGGACAGTGCGGCCAGTCTTCACGGTAGGAACGTGCGTCGAGGGTTTCGGTGTTCTCGTACCCGCATAAATAAGGACACGCTCTGCTACGACACTGGTACTCTGGGTCACGTCCGGGGAGGGTGGATGACCGGGTTCGATGTCGATCCGAAAGCGCTGCGCGCTGCGGCCGATGCGGCGAAACAGGCCGCAGGGGTCGTGCGCGAGCTGGAGCTGGGCCGGGTGGCGGAGCTCGCCGCCGCACTGCCGGGTACGGAGTCCGCCGGGACCGCCGGCGAGCTCGGTCCGCACTGGGAGGCCACCACCGACAACTGGGCCCGAGGCGTGGACTCCTACGCGGACGCGCTGACTGCGGCCGCCGACGACTACGAGGTGCAGGACGACGACGCCGAGCAGGAGTTCGGCCGGGTGGGAGGCCGCTGATGGCCACGTGGTCCGAGGTCAGGCAGTGGCAGCCGGACATCATCGGACAGGTCGGCGACCACCTCTCCGTGCAGAAGAGGCAGGTGATCTGCCTGCAGGACGAACTCGACGGCGCCAAGCCGGTCGGGTGGACCGGGACGGCATCGGAAGCGGCGGCCGACGACCTCCGCGTCCGTCGTCAGGAACTCGAGGAACTCGCCGCGCGACTGTCCGCGGCGGGGAAGGTCGTCGACGACTCCGAGCAGTCCGCACGCGACCTGGTCCGCAGCGTCGAGGCGACCGAGCAGTTCGCCGCGCAGAACGGCTACCGCATCGAGAACGGCGCCGTCGTGAAGACCTCGGACGTCGGCGGATTCCTGGACGTCGCGATCCTCCAAGTCGAGGTGCAGGGCATCCTGGCCCGTGCGGCCGAGATCGACACGGAGTTGAACTCCGTGCTCAAGCGCATCCTGTCCGACGAGATCGGCGACGCGGGGGCGACCATGTTGGCGGCGGCCGCGACGGCGGGCGAAGACCGCGTGGCCGATGAGCGGCGGCACCGCGAACTGGTGGAGAAGTACCAGGTCAAGACCGATGGCACCACGATCTGGCCGAGCGGTCTGACCGGTTGGCTCGCGGAACGCAGAGGCATCAAGAAGGAGCGCGTCACCCAGTCCGAGGCGGAGATGCTCGACGACCTGCAGATGCGCAAAGGACTGCTCGGTCTCAAGGAGTTCGGCGACATCCGGCAGGACGCGCTGCACGTCGCCGAAGGCAAGTTCGACGGCAAGGGCGGGACCGACGGGCACGCGGACGCCTTCCGGCACGCCTACTGGAATGCGCTGATGACGCAGCGGTACGGTGAGGAGTGGGCCCGCGAGTTCGCCACCGCCCACGAGCGCAATCCGTCGAGCCACCACATCCCGGTGGGCATGGACCTGCACAACAACGAGGTCGGCCGGAGCATCGCGCAGGCCAACCCGGGCGCAAGCCCCGAGCAGTTGGCGAATCTGGTCGAACAGGCGGTCACGGACGGCAAGATGGTGGTCATCGACAAGAACGACACCCTCGTGCCCTCCAACGAGGTACCACCTGGCGAGACTCGCGAGACCAAGAAAACACCGTGGCCCACGGACAACCCCGGGCGCGATGACGACCACGACCCCGGCAAGCCGTCGGCTACCCCGGACCAGTACTGACCATGCGCTCGATACTGACCCTGATCGCACTGCTCGCCCTGCTGGCAGGATGTAGCGAGACCACCTCGGGAGTGACGGTGGAATTCGACGAGAACCTCGAAAAGGCGATCGGCGAGCTGGCCCGCTCGGACGACTCCAAACCGCTCAAGGAGCTGGCACCCGGCGATTGGACCTCAGTGCGCATCCTCACCGGGCCCGCATCCGGCACGCGGATCGAGCGGGAGTTGGGCCGGCCCGTCGAACTGGACGGCGATGGTACCTACGACGGTGATTACGTCCAGGACGGCAACCTGCTGGTGTTCCAGCGTGACGGCCAGACCGTGCGGATGGTCAGCCTCGGACAACTCGCCGCGCTCGCCGAAGGCGAGTACCGCGCGGACGTGGTCCTGCAGGCGCGCGACGGCGCCATAACCATGACCGGCCCGGACGGACGCCCCACAGGCCGCTGACCCGCCGGCTCTCCCCAGCGTCGCATCGCATGACCGCCGCGCCGTCGCGATCACTGCCATAGCCGCAGCCCGGTGAACTCAACGCGGCCCAACTCCGACAACGCGCTGCCGAGCGGGATGATGTCGCCTCTGTGCGCCGCAGTCACACCTGAAACGCGCGAACCGCACCACATCACGAACTTCCCCCAACACCCGCCAATGCACGCCAACTGCGGCGAAGTGCAGCCAACAAACTGAGCCTCACTCTGCCAGTGCTGTTCCACAAGTGCCCTGACCAGCACAAAGAGAAAACCGGCACGTCAGCCGGTGCCGTTCACGGCCGTTCGAAGCCGTCGCACGCCGTTCAGCTCTTCCGTCTGCTCCAGATTTGCTCCACACACCGCGGTGTGAACGACGCCAACAGGTGCCGATCTCAACCGCCGAAGACGCGGTCCCCACGCGCAGTGTGGAACTCGATCCGTATCCGCAGCGCCGCTGCAATCGCTCGGACAACCACTCGCCGCGCTCATGCCACGCCGCCGTCGTCACCTCGTCCGGAAAGCCAGAGCCCATGGGGTCATCCGGGTCGTAGACAGCTTGGAATTCGTCGTCCCAGGCATCGATAGCCGCGACGAGATCGGCAGGCACGTCGAAGTCGTCCGCCAGCCGCTCAGTCGAGTAGTTCGCCGGGATGGGATCGCTGTCCTTACGCACCCACAGCGGGTCGGTGCCCCACTCGGGTGCCAACCGGACCGAGATCACGCCGTTCATCGTCACCATCCTCGATAGTTCGCGTTGGTCTCGGCGCGCGGGTCGCGCCGCGCTCCATCGAACGGGCTGTCGGAGCTGCGCATATTCGCCCCCAGGCCGAGCAGGTTGGTCCCGGTCGGCGTCAGGGGACGGCGGACGTCGTACTCGGACAGCCCGTCGAGCTTCCGCAGCAGCACCTCGCGGACCTCCCGCAGGTCGCCGTGCAGGTACTCCTTCGCAAAGTCATCGATCATGAAGCACGAGCCTGCACCATCAGCCCCGCCCTCGGCCGTCGGCCCGCAACAAATCTTCCGCGAACAGTGCGGAAGCCAGCGGTATCAGCGGGATCAGACCACGAAGCCGGTGCATTGATCGAGCCATCCCTAGCCGACACAGACGACCAGGGCAGACCGAGTGACCGCTGACGACCAGCCCGCCCCGATGTGTCACAGGCTTGTGGGCAAGCGAGTCTGGGATACCAGCGGATCCCCTACAGCCCCCGTGAGCAGGCTCTTCGCCGATCGGAGGGGGTGGCGCTCTAACAGGATCCCCAACCTGATCCCCAATGTGATCCCCCATATGAATTCTCAGCGGCGTCACCATGATCGCTCCGCTGTACCTACAACCCCATGACCGAAGGGCTGACATGGGTCCATCGACCAGGCACCTTGCCATCGGAAGCAGCACCTCCCTGCCGAGGAAAAGGCAAGATGCCCTCGGCAGCCCGCCAGGCCGCGTCACACGCCGCACAAGTCGGCCAGCACCACTCCTGCTTCGTCGGCCGAGCCGCCGGAATAACCAGCTCCTCACCGCAGAGCGTGGCGGCTTGGTCGTATGCGACCAGTTCGATGTCCACAGCATGGCGCCAACCTGCGTGAGGAAGCCAGCGGAACGGACGCGGCAGCATCAGCGCACCTGCCGCTCATAGACATCGGCCCACCGGGCAAAGACCGCCTGCGACTGCTCGACACCCAACGCTACCTGCCGCAGCCGCCGCATTTTGGCCTCATAGGCGACGACAGCCGCCGGCTCGTCGTGGAACACCGTGGCCGTCTCGGTCTCCGCGTAGGCCACCGCCTTAACCGGAGCCGCGAAGGTGAGCAGGGCCCCGGAGGCGCGCAACGCCCTGCTCACTCCGACGGCCATAGGCACCAATCGCGGGCTCATGCGCTCCCAACCGCACATCACCGCCAGACGCAGCAACTGGTCCCGCATCACCTCCGGACCGCCGACAACGACCCGAAGGGCAGCCTCGTGCACGAAGAGCACCACTTGGGGCCACTCGAGCGTCGCAGCGTTGCCTGCCGCCCCATCCGGGCTTCGACGACCACCGAGTCACCGGTCAACGCACGCGCGTACTCCTCGGTCTGTGCCAGGCTCGGCACGGTCAGCGGCTCGTAAGCGGTGATGCTCTGAGCCATCTGCTCGTGCAGGTTGAGCGCCAGCAGCGAGTCGGGAGACCCATCGTGGTACCGCAGGAAGTTGCCGGTCTCGGGTTCGTTGGCGACGACCATGATCCGATCACGAGTGGGCTTGTCCGCACCGCAATGTCCCAGCAGCGTGCTGATCTCCCATGGACTCGTACCGCGGCTACCGGTCTCCAGCTTGCTCAACTTGCCCAGCGACCACCCCAACGCCTCTGCGACGACCGCGGACGACAACCGGGCCCGATGCCGAACCCGCCGCAACTCCTCACCCAATTCCCGGCTACGAGCAGTGCTCAGCCGGGTCTGCCGCTTCTCCTCGATCACAGTCTCCATGGCTCCCCTTCGACGCAGGAACAGCTCGACGAAGCCATGAGATCGTTGGGAACGCATGCACGGCAGATGACATCTGATGACATCCAGGAAGACGGACAAGAATGATCCGCAACATCACCATCACAGGAACACGAGCCGTCGGCACCAACGACTCCGACGGCCTCAACTCACTCTTCAACGACTACCTGGCACCGTTCGCCACCGCGCACTTCTACATCGGCGGTGCGGCAGGCATCGACACCGCCGCACTCGACTGGCTCGCGGACAACACCTCGGCACCGTTGACCATCGTCGTCCCGAGCACCATCGCTGACCAGCCGGAATCCGCTTCCTCGGCGATCGTCTCGTGGCACGCGCGCAACAGACTGACCAAAGTCATCGAACTGACCGCACCCGCACTCGACACCTCGGCTTACCATGCCCGCAACCGCTACATGGTTGACCGGAGTGAGTTCGTCATCGGATTCCCCCGAGGCACCAGCCAGACCTCCGGCACCTGGTACACGCTCAACTATGCATCCGATCAGGGAAAACCCCGCTTGGTGGTACCCGTCTAACGCGTGATCAATGCTGTAATGCCCCTATGACCACCGCGGAAGGTGAACTCGGAGCGGCCACACTGCGCAGACTGCGCGAATCACGCGGCTGGTCCTGGGCTGACCTGGCCCGAGCCCTGCGCGACACCGCCCGCGACCTGGGCATGGCATCCCCGGGCAATCTCCCCGTCGCCAGCATCCAACGTACCGTCGCCCGCTGGGAGAGCCCGACCGACCGCACCAAGCCCGGCGATCGCTATCAGCACCTTCTCGCGAGGATCTACGCGAAGACCTCAGCGGGAACCTGGGCACTCGGCACCGGTTCCGACTTCGCCATCCTGTTGGATGCGCTCCGCCTCTTCGGCACCTCACCCCAACGCATTGACCGACTCGTCGACTCCATCACCCACGCCGGGAAAGCACGCCCACGCACCGCGGCACGCCCTATCGAAGACTTGGCCGACCATCTGGCTACCACCGTCACCACCCTCAACCGACAGGTCGGCTCCACCCCCTTCGTCCGGCTGCAACTCCAACTCGCACCAGTCCTCAACACCTGTCGCAAGCTGCTTGCGCACCCCGGTCTCACAGTCGACCTACTGACCACAGCCGTCGACGCCTACGCACTGGGCGCCCGCCTAGCCTTCGAAACGCGTGACGACGAGACCGCGGTGGCGCTCTACCAAGACGCCGAGGCCACCGCCACGCGCCTCCCCGACCACAGCCACTTGGCGGCCGTGCGCACCAGCCACACCATGGTGACCTTGCACGCCACCAACGACCTCGCTGCCGCCCTCGCCTTGGCCCGCGCCGCCACCCACGATGCCCACCGCGGTTCCAGTCACGCCATCCGGGCACGCGCCCACGCTGTCCACGCCGAAGTCCAAGCCCGCGCAGGCAACGCCACAGCCGCGGCGGCAGCCCTCGACCGGGCCTGGAAAACCGTGGAGCAACTCTCGACAGACGCCCCCTTCGCCGCCTTCAACGCCGACCGCGTCAGCGGCTTCGAGGGTCTGTGCGCCCTATACAGCGGCCAACCTCGCCACGCCGACGATCTGCTCACCCGCTCCCTGACCAGCCTCACCGGCCCACGCGATGCGGTGCAGCGAGGCATCGGTGCCACCGACCTCGCCCTGGCCCACCTGGGTATCGGTGACGTGACAGCCTGCGTTGCCTACCTTCACGAGGCAGTGGACATCACCGCCAGAACCGGAGGTCGAGTCCCAGCACAGCGCATTCGTCGTGCACGCAGCCACCTACGCCCATGGCGCGCTGAAGCCTTCATCGTCGAACTGGACGACCACATCCACGACACTCTGATAGGTCGGTAGGCCGATTCAGCTAAAGGAATCGATTCATCCACCCGGTCCGTAAAGCCTCACTGGTTACCGAGCCCAGCCTCGGGCACTGAAGGGGGTGGCGGTGCGGTAGGCGTGGATGCCGGCGGCCGGGTAGTCGATGAGCCGGTCGGGCAGGGCGTCGAGGGGGAACCAGCGGACCACGGAGCACTTGTCGGGTTCCCGGTTGGTCGGCGTCCCGCCCCAGTGGCGGGTCTCGAAGAAGAGGCCGAGGCGGGGTTCGGGGCCGGATCCGTTGACGTGCAGGGTGTGCACCAGGCGCAGGTCCGCGGGGTCGGCGTGGACGCCGACCTCCTCCTCCGCCTCGCGGACAGCGGCATCGAGAACGGACTCGCCCGCGTCGAGCTTGCCTGAGGGCAGGTGCCAGAGGCCGTCGAAGAGCGGGTTGGTGTCGCGGCGGCGGGTGAGCAGGACGTCGTCGTCGCGGACGAGGAGGACGTGCACGTCGATCAGGTGTCGGTCAGCCATGGATCCTCGCCGGTTGCTCACGCGGCCTGGAACCCGATGCAGCTTACGAGGCATGTGACTCTCGGCGTGCACTCGGTCGCTGATTGTCCGGTCCGTGTCGTTCATGTTGCTGATCCAGACCTGGACAGAGGGCGCTGAGCAGCGGTTACGAGGCGCGGTACCAGTTCGGTAAGCGGTTGGTACCCGCCTTACGGGCCGGTCCACACGACCGGTTGGACGGAAGTCGACGAAAAGATCTTGTCGGCGCGTGTCCCCCAACGGTCCTTATTCCGGAGTTAAGGGGTGTCATCGCACCCTCGACCACCTCCGGAGGGCCCCGTGCCTCAACCAGACGCCGACACCCACCGCCTGCTGCACACCCTCGCCGAAGCGGCGGCCCTGCTGGCCGTCCGCGAGTCGTGGCTTCGCCGCAAGGCAGGACGCCGGGAGATCCCGTGCACCTTCCTCGGCAGGCACCTGCGCTTCTCCTCCGACGACCTCGCCTCGATCGCCCGGACAGGCGCCCGGCCCGCACGCTCCACCCGACCACCGAGCAGCCGCACCAAGTCCTTTCGAAACTGACGAAAGTTCTTGTGCCGCAACGCTTGCATTGCTCGACCACAGGAGCGTTCATCCTCCTGTCACACCGTGACCACCACACCACCACCGAACGAAGGAGCAGCACACATGGCCTGGGTGGAGCAGTCGGGAAGCAACCACTGGCGCGTCCGGTTCCGCCGCGACGACGCCACCATCGGGTCCATCCCCGGTTTCAGGAGCGAGAAAGCCGCCCAGGACCACGCCAACGACCTCGAATCCGACCAACGTCGCGGCACCTGGCTCGACCCCACCGGCGGACGCACGACCGTGGAGGAGTGGCTCACCGACTGGTGGGACGCGCTCGACGTCGACACCCGCACCGAGGACAACTACCGCAGCATCGTGCGCAACCACATCACGCCCTATTGGGGCGACACCGCCCTGGCCGACATCACCAACCTCAAGGTCCAAGCTTGGGCCAAGCAGCTGCGCGCCGGACGCCTGTCACCGGTGACCGTCGCCGGGTTCGTCAAGCTGCTGTCCCAGATCCTCACCGATGCCGCCGAGGACAAGCTCATCGTCGCCAACCCCATCCGGCCCCGACGACGCGGACGCCGCAACCACGCCGCCCGCATCCCCGAGAAGGTCTGGGCCGAGCCCGCCGAGTGCGAGGTCTTCCCACTTCGTCCGCCGGAACCCGTGCTCGCCCACCTCGATGATGTCGGCGCCCGGCGTGGCGGCCAGGACCGGCGAGTGCGTCGCGCAGATCACCTGCGCCCCCGATTCAGCGAGGTCGTACAGGAGGTTGACCAGCCGTAGGCAGGACGTGAACGACAGCGCCGCCTCGGGCTCGTCCGTGAGGTAGAAGCCGGGTTCACGGACCATGTTCGCCAGCACGGTGAGGAAGCCCTCGCCGTGGCTCATCTCGCTGGTGTCCTCTTCCCAATAGCCGCGCATCCCGCTGACGACTTCCACGAACCCGAACAGGTCAACACCCAGATGGAGATTCCAGAACGGACGGCGCGATATGCGGTTGCACCTGCCGACAGCCAGGAGGAATGGTCGGTCATCACCGAGGACACGATCACAGCGAGCTCCCTGTAGCGGGTTGGCAGCCACCCATGATGCCGAGACCGCTCCGTCGCACTGGGAGATCGGCCGGTGTGGCGGATTCACGAACGAGTTGTCGGAGAAGGCCGCCGCCGCGGACCTCTCGCCGGACGAGATCAACGCGTTCATCCGCTGTGCCGGCGTCGGGATCGGTGCACGGCACTGCCAGGGCATACCCCGGCGGGCCCTGGGCTGCGGGACCCGCCGGTCACGAGGTCTGATCGAGGGGGTACGCGGTCTCGGAACAGGTGAGGAGCCCTCGGGCCGCCCATCCGCATGGCCGGGTGCCCAGGTGCGGCTTCGGCGATCACCGAGGTGTACGGAGCACCGTCACGCGGTGGATGTCGATGGCGGCGACCTGACCGGTGTAGCCGACGAGCTCAGCCGGCAGGGCGGTGTTGTAGCCGGCAACGGTCGCCAGGACGCGGTCGCCGGGTCGGGTGCCAAGTTGGCCGAGCGCCGTGGCCCGACGGCGGGCGCGGAGGTGCAGCTCGCGGGCCTGCTGCTGGGCTCGCCGGGCTTGATGGCGATGGACTTGTTGGCGCAGGCGTTCTGCACGGTGGCGTCGGGTACGGGCAAGTGGCGGGCACACGGTACGCGGCGCGTCCCGGTCGGTGGCCAGTCGAACCGCTTCTTCGGTCATCGCGGGGTGGCGCGGCTCCGGCGGCCGATCACGCTCTGAAGCAGCGTCCTACCGTATGAGTGACGACTTCGCCTGACAGCGGAACCCTCGCTCTGCCATCATCGCCTACCGGCTGGAGGAGCGAGGGGAACACGGGGCGTCATGGCCGAAGAAGCGGCGGCATGCGGGCCGAAGCGGGCAAGCGGATCAGCATCGTGGCCGAGACGCCTGGCGAAGCTCTGCACAGCGGTAGCACCACGATGGCAATTCAGGCTCCTGCCAACGACGGAAATGGTGCTTACGGCTGCGCCGCATCGTCGGCGTGTTGATCCCCCCATGAGGAGGGCTTGATGACCGACCCCCACCGGATGATCGAAGATTACGAGAGCCGCACGTCGGCCCTCCTGGAGCGGGCTGAGGAAGCCAAGGCCAGGATCGCCGAGCTGGCCGGTTCCGCCACCAGCTCCGACGGCGCGGTGAGCGTGAGCGTCAGCGCGGGCGGTGCCTTGTTGAGCCTGTCGTTCGGTTCCAAGGCCGACGACATGCCGAAGGAACGCCTGGCCGCGCTGGTGATGTCCACGGCGAAGCGCGCCCAGGCGCAGGCCGTCGGCCGGATCGCCACGATCATGGCTCCGGTGGTCGGTGACAACAGCGACGCGATGCGTTTCGTCCAGGAGCAGATCCCGTCGATCGACGTCTCCGACGAGCACACCGGCGAGCCGCAGCCGCAGCCGCAATTCGTGGTGAACGAGGAACAGCAGGACGTGGTGGCGACCCGGCAGACGCCACCCGCCCGGCCGGTGCGTCGCCCGGTCGAGGACGACGACACCGATTACGACCAGCGCGGCCTGTTCAAGAAGGACGGTGGTTGGTGATGTCCGGCGGGTACCAAGTCGACCTCGCGGTGCTCGAAGCGCACGAGCGCGAGCTCAAGGCGCTCATCGCGGGACTCCCGGACGCGGCGGACGCGGCGTCCGACTACGTCGGCAACGTGCAGGCATGGGGCGTCGTCGGCCAGTTCTTCGCGCTGGTGATGAAGAACTGGACGGACGACGCGAGCGAGTACGTCGGCACGGTCAAGCAAGCGGGCGACGCGGTGGTGGAGCGTTTCGCAGGCATGCGCCAGACCTACGCGGACCAGGAAGAGGCCATGGCGCAGGCGTTCGGGAAGCTGCGTGAAGGCCTGGACGGAGCCAAGCCGTGACCGACGAAGACCCGAAGGACATCGCGGAGCTGAACCCGCTCAACGCGACCGAGGGGTTCAAGGCCGACGACCTCACCGGGTTCTCCAACTTCGACAGCCCGACCCAGGCATGGGACGCCTCCGGCATCTTCGGCAGCGCCGCCAACACGATCTACGACGGGGTCAAGGGCGACTGGGGCGCCGTCGCCGGTGACCTCGCCGGGGTCGGCATGGATTTGCTCGGGTTCGTGACCAACCCGCTGGGCAGCCTGCTGTCCGCGGGCATCGGCTGGCTCATCGAGCACATCGGGTTCCTCAAGGAAGGTCTCGACCTGCTCGCGGGCGACCCGGACGCGGTGAACGCGATGGCGACGACGTGGAGCAACATCGCCAAGCGCATGCGGGAGACCTCCGAGAAGTACTCCGGCACCCTCGACACGCTGAGCGGTTCCCAGGGCGCGGCGATCGACGGCTACCGCAAGGCCGTGCAGGACTTCTCCACCGTGGTCGCGGGCGGCGCCGATCACGCCACCTCCGCCGCCCAGGCCATGACCGTGGCCGCGTCGGCCGTCGGCATCGTGCGCGGCGCGGTCCGTGACGCCATCGCGACGTTCGTATCCAACGCGATCATCAAGTTCGCCGCGGCGACCGCGCTGGCACCGGTCACGTTCGGCGCGTCCCAGGCGGCCTTCATCGCCGACACCGTCGCGCAGGGCGCGATCACGGCAGGCAAGAACGCCAAGAAGATCAGCAAGGTGGTCAAGCAGCTCGAGAAGGTCGCCGACGACGCCAAGAACTCGCGGAACATGATCAAGGGCACGACCAGGAACCTCGAGAAGACCGTCACGAACTACAACCGCGACGCCGCGAAACACGCCAACCAGGCGCTGAACATGGCGAAGAAGGCCCAAGCGGGCAACCTCGACGCGGGCGACGCCAAGCGGTTGGAGGCGCTCGGCGAGCAGGGCGAGAAGCTGAAAGGCGACAAGAAGGACGCCATCGACTCGCTGGCGGGCACACGCAACGACAACCTCCGCGACCGCATGGGCACCGGCGACCCCCGGCTGGACAACGCCGGCGACGTGCTCGAACGAGAGATCTCCCTCGGGCCCGGCCGGCCGGAGGTCGGCCTCCCGAACTACCCCAAAATTCTCGGCAACGCGGCGGTCCAGGAGTGGAGCGACCAGACCCACCGCGAGGCCGATGCCCAGGTCAAACAGGACGCGAAGGACGAAGCCTGGCGGACGTACTGGGAGGAGCAGCGCGGGAACGCGGGCAGGACGGACCGGTTCCAGCGCATGGAAGGCGACCTGTGATCGAGGCGTTCGCGCGCAGGACGGCCGGGCTGGTCCTGGTCACCCTCGGCGCAGTGATACCGGTTGTCGCCTATACGCGCCTTGATGCGTGGGACGCCGAACTCGCAGGTCAAGCTGATCCGTCCTCGACCGGGCCGGGCGAAATACTGTTGAGCGGCGTCGGTATCTGGTTGATCATCGGCACCGGACTCTGGTGGCATCGGCACCGCACGACGATGTGGCCCATCTGGGCCCGCTGGGCGGCATTCCCGGGTCTGTTCCTCGCGGTCTTCACCTGCCTGTCCATCGCGGAGAAGAGGAACGCGCCGGTCGCGCTCGCGATCGGCCCGGGGTTGATCGCGGTCTCCTGGGCGTTGAGCGAGGCGGTGCGGCTGGTCATGACCCGCCCCGTCACGGACGGGTTGATCGCGTCGAGACTCGAGATCCCGTTCCGTGTCAGGGGTCTCAAGGCGCGGTTGTGCGTTCAGCACGACAGACTTGTGCTGGACAGCCTGACCTCACGCCGGAAGCGGTCACGTGACGCCATCGCGGTGCCGTGGCAGGCGCTTCGGTCCATCGAGCTGGTCGACGTCGAGCAGGAGACGGTCTGCCGGGTGCTGGTGTTCTCCGGTCTGCCGGAGGCGAACGCACGCGAGTTCGACGTGACTCCCGGTCCCGCGCTGCACATCGTCGGCACCGCACGCGAACTGCTCGTGCCGGTCACGCATGGGGTCGAACGTGCCGTTCTGCGTGCGGTCGAGGCGCGATCAGCCGACGTGGAAGTCGACGAGGGCGAACTCGCCGAGGACGAGTGGCGGCGGAAAAGCGGTGTCCGCCGGACCAACGCGCTCACCCGCACCCAGCGTCATGCCGGCGTCCACTACCGCACCGACTACCGACCGTACCGCCTGATCCCCGTCGCGGGTTTCCTGGTAATGCCACTCGTCGCCTTGTCGGGCATGGCGCTGGCGCTGGCCACGGGATCGACGGAGTGGCAAGAACAGTTCTACGTCGTGGACGGGGTGGTGAACCCCTGGAACGTCGCGATCCTCGCTGTTACCTCCATCGGGTTCCTGTACGTCCTGCACCGCTTGGTAGTGAAAAGCTTCCTGAGCTTCATGGAGGGGCAGAACTACATCGAGGCGTACCCCGAACCTCCTGCCCGAGCGAAGACCGGGACCGTACCAGGCTCCGGCAAGCGCAAGAAGAAGCGATGACCTGCATCTATCCCTACGAGGCCCGTCACTCCTGGCTCCCTGGCCTCGTGCTTGTCGGAGGAGATCCGTCCGCGCAGGCCAGGCCGCCTGTTGGGGCGTTGCCGAGGCCGCCCAGTCGCTGGTGCCGGCGCATGTCGGAGTCGGTTATCCAGACTTGTGCGCTCTGCATTCCCTGACCTGCGTGAATGGGCCTTATCGGCAAGTGCAGGGCGAAGGTGCTCATCACCTGGGTCCCCACCGTGCGGCGGGCACGCCATAACCCGACCGGGCCGCGGTTCACGCGGGGTCCGACGACCACGGGTTGGGGCGGTCGCGGGGCGGGTGGACCAACAAGCTGCACCTGGCCTGCGAGCAGGGCTGCCGTCCGTTGTCGTTGCTGGTCACCGCCGGGCAGCGCGGTGACAGCCCGCAGTTCACGCCGGTGATCGAGCGGATCGCGGTGCCCCGGCACGGCGGCGGCTGGGCCAGGACCCGGCCGGACCGGGTCCTGGCGGACAAGGCCTACAGCTCCAAGGCCAACCGCGCCTACCTGCGCGACCGCGGGATCAAGGCGACCATCGACCAGCCCCGCGACCAGGCGCCCACCGCAAGGCCAAAGGCTCCCACGGTGGACGGCCACCCACCATCGACAAGGAGATCTACCAGCAACGCCATGCCGTCGAGTGCGGTATCAACCTGCTCAAACAGCACCGTGGCGGGCACGGCGCTGTACGTGCTGCACACCCCTGGCCGCGCCCTGCGCGTGCTGCTTCCGCGTGCGGGACGCGGGTGTCACCTTCACCGGTGACACCCTGTTTCAGGGCGGACCGGACGCGACCGGCCGGTCCTACTCGGACATCGGCACGATTGTGGATCCCATCAAGACCCGGCTGCTGGTCCTGCCCGAGGACACTGGTCCACGCCGGTCACAGCGACGACGTGATCATCGGTGCGGGCGCTGGGCGTGGACGGCTTGTCCTGAAGGACGCCCGGAACTTCCGGACTCGTACCACCGGATCGCCCAACCCGCATTAGAGCGGACATCGCAGCTTCGATCACTGCCACACTGCCGGAGTACGGACGATCGAGGGCGGGCGATTGGCACGATGAATCCTGGAGAGGGCTCGACACCGGTCTCTCCGAACGGGGGAATTCACCAAGAGGGGCAGGCTTCCCACGGGGGCGCCGTCTACCAGGCTGGCCGGGACCAGAACTTCTACCACGGCGACGGGGTGAACACCCGTCGCCGTACGGTATCTGAACAGATCGTAGACGAGTGTCCCTATCCTGGGCTGGCCGCGTTTGAGCCGGAGCAATCGAGGTGGTTCTTCGGTCGGGACGGGTTGGTCACCGAGCTGAACACCCGCCTGGACCTGCGGCTGCGCGAAGGCGGGATCCAGGTCGTGGTGGCCCCGTCCGGCGCGGGCAAGTCGTCGCTGCTGCGGGCGGGTCTGCTGCCCGGGCTCGACCGGGGCTCGCTGCCCGGCTCACGCAAGTGGCCCAAGCTGCTGTTCACGCCCACCTCGGACCCGCTGGCGGCCTTCGCCGAGGCGATCGCGCGATGGACAGGGGACGACCCGGCGGCGGCGGCCGCCGAACTCGCCGACGGGCGACTGACGATCCTGTCGGATGCGCTGCGCAGGCCCGACGGCGATCCGGACGCGCGGGTTGTAGTCGTGGTGGACCAGTTCGAGGAACTGTTCACATTGTGCTCGGACGACCAGCAACGGCACGCTTTCATCGACCTTCTCGCGGAAATCGCCGACCCCGCGAAAGGCCCGCGTGGACTGGTCGTGGTGGGCGTTCGGGCGGATTTCTACGCGGCCTGCGTCAACCAGCCCGCGATACGCACGGCGTTGCAGGACTCGCCGCTGGTCGTCGGCCCGATGTCGCAACCGGAGTTGCGTGAGGTGATCCTTTTCCCGGCGCAAGCGGTCGGCCTGGACGTCGAACCCGGCCTGGTCGAGGTGCTGCTGCGCGACCTCGGGGTGGCCACCGAGGGCTACGAGGTCGGCCGACTGCCGCTGCTGGCCCACGCCCTACGGGGCAGCTGGCAGCAGCGGCACGGTGCCACGCTGACCGTGCAGGGCTACCGAGACACCGGCGGAATCGAGCACGCCATCGCCACCACCGCCGAGCGGACGTACACCGCGCTGGACGACGACGGACAGCGCGTGGCGCGGTGGATCTTCCGCCGGTTAGTCAAGATCGGGGACGGCACCGAGGACGTCCGGCGCCGCGGCCGGCTGGCCGAACTGCTGGACGCCGCCGGCTCCGACCACGCCACCGCCGCGGCGGTGGTGGACGCGTTCACCGGTGCGCGGCTGCTCACCCGGCAGCAAGACAGCGTGGAGATCACCCACGAGGCCCTGCTGCACAGCTGGCCCCGGCTCAAGACCTGGATCAGCACCGACCGCGTCGGCCGGTTGACCCACCAGGACCTGGAGGAGTCCGCCGCGGCCTGGGACCGCGCGGACCGCGACTCTTCCCTGCTGTTCCGGGGCAGCCGGCTCACCACCACGCAGGCGTGGGTCGACAGCGCGCTGCCCGGTGAGTTGAGCCCGCTCGGCGACGCATTTCTCATGGCCTGCTTGCGGGCGCGCACACGCGACGCGCGGCTGCGAACCGGGCTGATCGCCGTCCTCACAGCGCTCGTCGTGGTCGCCTCGACCGCGGCCGTCCTCTTCTTCCAGGAGCAGCGCGAAGCCGTCCGGCAGCGCGACCTCGCCGTCTACAACCGGGTCCTCGCCGAGGCCGACCAGCTCCGCGGCTCCGACGTGTCGCTGTCCGCACAGCTCCACCTGGTGGCCCACCGGATCCGACCGGGCGACGAGACCGCCAGCCGGCTGATCACCGCCGCTAACGGCCCGCTGTCCACCCCGCTGACCGGGCACACCGATCGGGTCACCGCGGTGCGGTTCAGCCCGGACGGGCGCACGCTGGTCACCGGCGGCATGGACGAGACCGGGTCCACGCGGGTGTGGGACGTCGCCAACCCCACCCGCCCCGAGGCGTTGGGGCGATCCGACGGCGAGTTGTCCACCGCCGCCCACTCGTTGGCCTACAGTCCGGACGGGCGCACGGTGGCCACCGGCGGCCTCATCGGGCTGGTGCGGTTGTGGACCGTCGCCGACCCGACCCGCCCCGCGGTGCTGCGCGAGCGGCTGGCCGAGCCGAACGGGTGGCCGGGCCAGGCCGGCATCATCGTCGCACTCGCGTTCAGCCCCGACGGCCGTTTTCTGGCCGCTGCCAGCGAGTCCGGGACGGCGCAGCTGTGGAACGTCGCCGACCCCGCGCTGGCGCAGTCGCCCAGCGAGGTCCTCGGCCACGGAGACTCGGTCCGGGCGGTGGTGTTCAGCCCGGACGGGCGCCTCCTGGCCACCGGCGGCGACGACGCAACCATCCGGCTGTGGGACGTCACCGACTACGCCCGCCCGGCGCTGGTGGGCACGACACTGCGCGGCCACGCCGGCACGGTGAACTCGCTCGCGTTCAGCCCGGACGGCAGCACCCTGGCCAGCGCCGGTGCCGACTCCACCATCAGGCTCTGGGACGTCACCGATACCACCGCCGTCACCACGCTCGGCGCAACCCCACGCAGCCACCTCAGCACCATGGCCAGTTCCGTGGCCGCGGTGGCGTTCAGCCCGGACGGGCGCACGCTGGCCGGCGGCAACAGCGATTCGACCGTCCAGCTGTGGAACATCGCCGATCCCGCCCGGCCCAAGCACCTCGGCAGCCCGCTGAGGGGCCATGTCGGGACCGTCGGCTCGGTGGCGTTCAGCCCGGACGGGCGGACGTTGGCCACCGGCAGCCTCGACCAGACCGTGCGGCTGTGGAACCTCCCGGGCACGGTGCTGACCGGTGCGTCCGCCACCCCCTACTCGGTGGCGTTCAGCCCGGACGGCCGCACGCTGGCCACCGGCACAGGCGAACCCGGCGTGCGGTTGTGGGACCTGTCCGACCCCACCCGACCGGCCCCGCTGGGCAGTCCGCTGACCGACGTGGGCGAGGCGGTCGTTTCGGTGGTGTTCAGCCCCGACGGGCGGACCCTCGCCACCGGCGGCGGCGACGCGGCGGTGCGGTTGTGGGACGTCTCCGACCCGGCCCGGCCGACACCGGTGGGCGAACCGCTGGCCGGGCACGAGCACTCGGTCAACTCGGTGGCGTTCAGCCCGGACGGGCGGACGTTGGCCACCGGCAGCAGCGATTCCGCGACGCTGCTGTGGGACATCTCCACTCCCGGCCGCCCGGCGCCCACGAGCTACCCGCTGGCCAACGACGCCGACGCCACCCGGCTGTCCGGCCGCAGCGACGCCATCTTCTCGGTGGCGTTCAGCCCGGACGGTCGCACCGTGGCCACCGGCAGCAGCAATTACACGGTGCGGGTGTGGGACGTCGCGGATCGGGCGCGGCCCGTGCCGATGGGCCCGCCACTGACCGGCCACACCCAGACGGTCATGTCGGTGGCGTTCAGCCCGGACGGTCGCACCGTGGCCACCGGCGGCGCCGACGCCACCGTCCGGCTGTGGAGCCTGGCCGACCCCACCCGACCGGCCCCGCTGGGGTCGCCGCTGACCGGCCACAGCCAGACCGTCCTTGCAGTGGCATTTAGCCCGGACGGGCGCACTCTCGCGACGAGCAGCGCCGACGCCACCGTCCGGCTGTGGGACCTGACCGACCCTACCCGGCCGGCCCCACGGGGATCGCCGCTGACCGGCCACACAGACGCCGTCCGCGCGCTGGCGTTCGGCCCGGACGGCCACACCCTGGCCACCGGCGGCAGCGACCTGTCGGTGCGGCTGACAGAGCTGGACGTGGAGCGGGGCGTCGAGCGGATCTGCGCCGTCACCGGGAACACGCTCACCGCCGGGGCCTGGGACCGGTACGTCGGCGGCGACCTCCCCTATGACCCGCCCTGCGGCTGATCAGGGAGGGTGCCGGTGGGCCGCGATTTCAGCGCACGAGCACGTCGCCGTCGTCGTCGGAGGAGGTCGTCATGAGGCCGCTGGAGAGTTCGGACCCGGACCGGGTCGGGCCGTACCGGGTGGTGGCGGAGGTGGGCAGGGGCGGTCTGGGTCGGGTGCTGCTCGGCGTCGGCCCGGACGACCGGATGGTCGCGGTCAAGCGGGTCCGGGCGGAGCTCGCCGAGGATGACGGGTTCCGGGCGCGGTTGCGCCGCGAGGTGGAGGCGGCCCGCCGGGTGTCGGGCCCGCGTACCGCCGCGGTGGTCGACGCGGACGCGGACGCGCCGGTCCCCTGGCTGGCCTCGGAGTTCGTGACCGGCGTCGCGCTGCGCGAAGCGGTCGATGCCGCGGGCCCGCTGCCCGGGGGAGCCGTGCTGCGCCTGGCAGCCGAACTGACTGCCGCGCTGGTGGAGGTGCACGAGGCGGATCTGGCGCATCGGGATTTGAAGCCGGCCAACGTGCTGCTCACCGCCGATGGCGTGCGGGTGGTCGACTTCGGGATCGCGCGGGCCGCCGACAACGAGGGCGGTGAGGGCGGGTGGTCGGCTGGCTCGCCTGGGTTCATGTCGCCCGAGCAGGCGCAGAGCCAGCCCACGACCCCGGCCTCCGACGTGTTCTCGCTGGGCTGCCTGCTCGTCCTGGCGAGCACCGGTGCCGGGCCGTTCACCGGGGCGTCCGCACCGCAGATCCTCTACGACGTGGTGCACGGCGACCCCGACCTGGGCGGCGTGCCCGCGGCGGTGCGGGGACTCGTCGAGCGGTGCCTGGCCAAGGACCCCGACGAACGGCCGTCCCCCGACCGGCTGGTGGCCGAACTCGCGCCGCACGTCGATGCGTCCACGCCGCCGTGGCCGGCCGGGGTGCTGGAGCTGATCGCCCGTCGGCAGGCCGAAGCGGACGAATTCCTGGACACGACGGAGGAGCGGGCGGTCGAACCCGGTGCCGCGGTACCCGCCCGGCCGACCCGCTGGCTCGTCGAGCGGTTGGCGGTGGTCTGTCTCGTGGCGGTCGTCGGCGTCCTCGCGTGGGTGCTCTGGCCGACGTCGGACCCCTCAGGCACCGCGTCGGAGGCGGGCTCGGCCGGATCAGGCAGCGTGGCGTTGGCACCGGTCGCCGAACTGGCCGGGCACACCGACACCGTCATCGACGTGGCGTTCAGCCCGGACGGGCGATCGCTGGCCACGGCATCCCAGGACGGGACTGTCCGGCTCTGGGACCTCACCAGCCACCAGCAGGTCGGGCCGCCCTTCGAGGGACCGGTGTCCGCGCTGGCGTTCAGCCCGGACGGGCGCACCCTGATCACCGGTGGCGCGGTGGGCACGCGGCTGTGGGACGTGGCCAGTCGCCAGCAGCTCGGCGAGTCGCTGGTCCCGGTCGGCGACGTCCTGCAGAAGCCCGTGCTGGACGTCGCGTTCAGTCCGGACGGGACGGTGTCCGCAGACGGCGGCATGATCTCCGGCACCCGGCTGTGGGACGTGGGGACGCACCTGCAGATCGGCGAGACCCTGCCCGAGAAGTCCGTCTTCGGCCTCGCGTTCAGCCCCGACGGCCGGACCCTGGCCAGCGGCGGCATGGACGGCGCATGGCTGTGGGACGTGGGCACCAGGCAGCAGATCGGCGAGCCGATCACGCGTGAGGGCATCGTGTTCGCGGTGGCGTTCAGCCCGGACGGCCGCACCCTGGCCACGGCCGGCGACGCCGTAACCAACGGCGTGCGGCTGTGGGACGTCGCCACCCGGCAGCAGATCGGCGAGCCCTTCTCGCAGGGGGTGTCCGAGGTGGCGTTCAGCCCGGACGGCCGCCACCTGGTGACGGTGGGCGGTAGCGCCGGCGGGGAGAACGTGGTGCGGCTGTGGGACGCGGGCACCCGGCAGCAGGTCGCCGAGGCGCCGGGCGAAGGGGTGCTGAGCGTGGCCATCAGCCCGGACGGCCGACACGTGGCCGCACCGGGCAGCGGCAACCTCGCCCGACTGTGGAGCCTGACGGGCGGCAGCTGACGCCACCGGGCTTGGTTCACCGAAGTTCAACCCACGCCGAACTCGGTCCGCCACCGGATCGGCCCGCCACCGAGCTGAGCCACTCCACGGGCTCGTCGGCGGCCACCAGCCGCAGCGCTTGGCCGAGCAGGGCCACCTGCGATAGGACCAAGTCGGGTCATCGGCTTGTACGTTCCGGTTGAACTGGAACACTTCGTGTCAGGCGACCTGCGGTTTCCGCGCTACTTGAGCACCACGTCGCAGCGACCCTTCCTGGTCTTATTGAGCCTTTTCCAACCTCATCCAGCGTTGAGGTGAAGCGTGAGG
Organism: Saccharothrix longispora; assembly: GCF_031455225.1. Classification (GTDB taxonomy): domain Bacteria; phylum Actinomycetota; class Actinomycetes; order Mycobacteriales; family Pseudonocardiaceae; genus Actinosynnema; species Actinosynnema longispora. The sequence continues at coordinate 7,730,765 of NZ_JAVDSG010000001.1, read as the reverse complement.
ACGGCTCTGGTCAGGTCGGTGATGCGGGTGGTGGAGCAGCGGAGTCTGCGCAGCAGCCGCCAGGCCTTCAGGGTCGAGACGGATCGTTCGCCGAGGGCGCGGATGCGGGCATGGGAGCGGTTGACGGCCTGCTGACCGGGCGAGAGGTTGTGCCACTTGCCGCGATAGGGCACGCGGATTGGACCTCCGGCTCCCCGATAGGTCTTGTCCGCCCAGCACGGGATGTTCGCTGCGGTCAGGGCGTCGACGATGCCGTGGGCGCGGGCCGCGGTCAGGTCGTGGGCCGAGCCGGGCAGCGCGGGCGAGGTCCACAGCAGTCGCCCGGCCGGGTCGGCGAGGACTTGGACGTTCATGCCGTGGCGCTTGTGTTTTCCCGAGTAGTACGGTCGGCGGCGACGCGGTCGATGGGCAGTAGGGTGCCGTCGAGGATGACGTAGGCCTTGCGCGTGGCGACTTTCACCGCGTCGGCCAGGTCCGGTGCCAGTGCCGCCAGGAGTTGGACGGCTTCGTGGATGTAGCGGCAGACGGTGGCCAGACCGACGCCGAAGCCGGCGGCCAGGCGGGTGTAGGTGTCGCCGCAGCGTAGGTGCGCCAGCACCAGCAGGGCCTGGCGTCCTGGGGCGAGCCTGCGCCACCTGCTGCCGATCCGGCGCCGGTGCGCGGTCAGTTCCCGCGCCAGGAACCGGAGGTGTGAGCTGGACAGGTCGATCGCGGATGGGTAGACAAGCACACGAAGCTCCTGGCGATGGCCTTGCTCTTGGTCGAGAAGTCATCTACCAGGAGCTTCGCCATGTCTCCACCACGGTCACCGCCCGCCCACGCCTCCAGGTTGGAAAGGGCTCGATGAGCCAGGTCTCCGGCCGACACCCCGCCACCCACCTCGGGATGCCCAACTTCCGAGATGTCACGGGGAGGTCCACCGCCGTTGAGTGACGAACATCTGCGAAGCACAACCCTCTGACCAGCATGTTCCTTACCTCATACGAGCCGACACGAGCCATAGTGTGGACAACGTTCACAGCAGCATGTACCGTTCGTGAACGACATCCACAGTGCAAGGAGTTGAACTTGGACTTCCCCGAAGGGCAGCTCGTCGGCCTGGCCGAAATCGCCCAGATGGCGAACGTAGGCCGGACCGTCGTCGCCAACTGGCGGGTCCGAGACCTGAAGTTCCCACGCCCGGTAGCGGAATTGCGCTCCGGCCCGGTGTTTCGACTAGATCAGATCGAACGCTACTTGGCGCGAAGGAGAAAAAACATGACGTACATCGTCTCGACGATCAACCTCAAGGGAGGGGTCGGCAAGACCACCACGACCGTCGCCTTGGCGGAGTTCCTCTCCGGCGAGTTCGGTCGGAAAGTCCTGGTCGTCGACTTGGATCCGCAGACGAATGCCACAACCATCCTCATCAGCGAGAACCGTTGGTCGAAACTGAATGACAAGGGCCACACACTAGCGACTCTGTTTCATGACGCGCTACGCCCGGACAACGAGCCTGAGAAGTTCGATCTAAAGGCCACACTACAGAAAGGCGTTTCCCCGGTTAGCGCGGTCGGCACGGTCGACCTGCTGCCGTCGTCTCTCGATCTCATCGACGTCCAGGACCGGCTCGCGACTATGCCATCAGGCCGGTTCTATGCGTCGAGGCCGGTGGACCTGCTACACAAGGCGGTGCGCCCGCTTCTCCCCAACTACGACTACGTGCTCATCGATTGTCCACCGAATCTCGGCATCGTCACCCTGAACGGCCTGCGCATCTCTAACGGCTACATCATTCCCACGATCCCGGACGTGCTGTCGACGTACGGCATCCCGCAGATCCAGTCGCGGGTGGCAGATTTCGCTCGAGACATCGGGGAAGATATCGTCGAACTCGGGATCGTGGTAACGAAATACCGGACGGGCACGACGGTGCACGAGAACACGCTTGCACGGATGAAAACTGATTCGACCTTGCCAGAACTCTTTGATGAAATGGTCCCCGAAGCGAATCAGGTGGCATCGGCGGCGGAGCATGTGGCCGTGTCTACTCTGCGGCAGAAGTACGGATATGCGGGCATGTTCCCATTGCTAAGGAATCTGACCGAAGAGTTCATCAAGCGCGCAGAGGCGTCGTTGTGACTGCCCGAGAGACTGCCAGTCGAAACGACACCTCGGAACGCCCGACGACCAACGACGCGGCAGTAGGTCCGGCGGTGGAGGACGCGGCGGCGGCCCTGCTCGACCTGGCTCAGCGTGACGCCATTCTCGCAGCGCAACTAGCGCGCCTGGTGAGCGCTGTCGCCGGAGAAGCAGTCCGAAATGGTCGCCTGGCCCGTTCCCTGGCTGTTGCGCTCGCCACACGGGAGGACGTCGCGAGCACCTCGCGCGCTGCGAGGCCACGAACCACCGATACGCCGTCAAGCGCACACACTGGGCGGGCTAGATCCAATCGGCGTACCCCCGGCCCGTGGGACCCATTCGCCGTGTTCAACGAGGTAGGTGCCGACGGACTGCGTGAACGACTACTAGAACTAGACCTAGAACAACTCCGCGACATCATCGCCGAGCACGGAATGGACGCAGACAAGCTCGCCATGAAATGGAAAGACACCTCGCGGGTTGCCGAACGCATCGTGGAGCGCGTAATGTCCCGATCCGAGAAGGGGTCCGCGTTTCGCGGAACTGAGTGATCATTCGCGGCTCGGCGCCCCAGCCAATAGCGACACGCCCGGCACGCGCAGAGCGGAACTTCACCCCTCAGTGCACTACATCCAACTCACTCAGATGGGGCAGAACCTCCGCCTACTTTGAGTGATGTTCGGTTAAGGCCGCACACGGTCCAGCGCACCCGGTAGGTGCGCTGGTCGTGCGCCGCGGCGTGGTCGTCGCGGGCGGGAACGTCGCCGCGGTGGCGGATTCGGACGACGCGGACGCCGTGGGGGTTGTAGCTGTCGCGTTCGGCGCGGCGGCGCAGGCTGCGCGGCAGATGCGGTTCGTCGATGTCGACGACACCGGCCTGGGTCATCAGGAGCCAGGTCGTACGCACGATGTGCGCCCAAGCCGCGGTGGTGTCCTTGATCGTGTCCCATCCCCCGTCGGGGGTGTCCAGGCGGTCCTTGTGCACGACCGTGCCGTGCTCGTGGTGGTCCACTACCGCCAGGGTGCTGGCGCCGTAGCGCAGGGCGACCTCGTTGTCCCAGGTCAGCTCGGCACGTACCTGACGGATTCGTGCACGGGCCTGCTGCAGCGGCACGCCTTGGCGGTGCAGCCAGGCCGCGTCGGCCTCGTAGTCGGTCATCGACCAGAACGTCAGCCATACGCCCGACTGGCCACCGCGCACCACAGCGGCCAGCGGTCCCCAGGACACGGCCACGATGGTCACCGTCTGTTCCGGGTCCGGTTCAGGGTGGTAAGCGGCGATCGGTTCCGCGAAGACCAGGAACCCGGATTCGGTCGGCACGTCGTCGGGGTGAAAGGAGTGCACCGGCAACGTGGTGGCCGCCGCCAGCGCCAGCCGGGTCATGTCCTCGGTGACGTAGTACAACACTGCCTCGGCCAGCCGCGTGCGCTCCTGCTCCAGTAGCAGCCGGGCGTCCCGGGCCGGGTCGCCGGTGTTAGGCCGCAGCGTGCCCGGCGTGCTGGTCTGCAGCAACTGCGTCTGAGTCTGAAGCTGCAACGGGCTGCGCAGGTACTCCGCCAGCGCAGCCCGCAGCGCGGGCAGCTCACGCGGTGCGGGCGGCGTCCAAATCTGCGGCTGCGCGTCACCAACGATGCGGGCAGAACCGCTGCGGTCGGGCATCGAGCTTCTCCGTTCGCAACCGGGCACGCGGTGAAACACCCTCAGTCCTACCGCACTCCACACGAGCCCAGCGGGCAGTACGGGCTGTAACCACCCGGATGCCAATCAGTACCGCCACGACACCCCTGAGCGGGCCAGCCGGAACAGGTGAGGAGCGTTCGTGCCGCCCATCCGCATGGCCGAGTGCCCGGATGCGGCTTCGGTGGTCACCGAGGTGGGCGGAGCACCGTCACGCGGTGACGACCAGTCGGACGAACCGCTTGTCGATCACCTGTCCTTCAGTAAATGCCTCGTCGTGGGTACCGGCGGGGTAGGCGGTGATGACAGGCTGGGCGGTGCGGTCGTGGTCCTAGGTGCGGCAACAGCAGACGAAATAACCTTGCCGTGACTCGTGATCCACGGCTGGCGCCGAGGCGAGCTGCTCTGCGGGGCAGGGCCGCTCACACGTCCGTCCGCTGATCGATCGCGGCCTCGTAGAAGGCGTCTGCGAGGGCCATGATGACAGCGCTGATGCTAGGTCCGTCGCTGAAGAAGTAGTCGGCCATGGTGTTGTGGGCTTCTTGGTTGTCGACGACCGCCTCAGTGACGGCTGCCTGGAAGTCCTGCGACTCCATGAACTGCTTCTTCGAGTTGACCTTGGTCTGGTTGATCAGGTCCGGGTAGGTGAGCAACCGCTGCACCAGTCCCTGCACGAACTCACGGACCTGTGACGCGGTGAACGACTCGGCACCGAAGAGGTCGTTCATCTTGTCGATGACGACCTGGAGGGCGACGTACTTAGGCTCCTTCCGGGTGCCGGTGCCCGCAGCGCCGATCCCCTTCAGCTCGCCGTCGCCGGTCAGCGAGATGTCGACCGCGGTCCCCTTGCTGTGCTTGACTCCGACCAAGACCACATCGGAAAGGTCGACCTCCGCGGCCCAGGACGAGTCTGCGATGACCTTCTCCAGGAGCCGCAGGAAGATCGACAGCATCTCCATGTACGCGTCGCCGTAGTCGACGATCTGACTCATGAAGTCGTAGAGCCGGACGAGGGTGGAGACGTCCTTGCGGAACAGGTCGAGGGTGTTGAGGGTGACCTTGTCGCCAGCCTCGATCGCAGCCGCGTAGCGGCGGGCAAATTCGTTCTTGGCAGGGCTGATCGCGGCCGAGAGCGCGTTGTTGCCCTTCCGGGTGACCCACAGCCCTGCGACTTCGCGCACCTGCTCCGGCGTGTAGATCCCAGCCTGATCGAGCTTGGTGGCGAGGTGGAACACGACGTACGGGTCGGTCTCAGTCTCCAGCGTGGCGTTGGTGAAGTACGGCTCGAACGCGGTCCGAATGTCCTCGGGCTTGTTGACGAAGTCGATGACGAACGTCTTGCGCTTCTGCTCCCCACCTGCGGTGCGGTGGGTGCGGTTGAGCCGCGAGAGCGTCTGCACCGCAGCGACTCCGGAAAGTTTCTTGTCGACGTACATCGCCGAGAGCAGCGGCTGGTCAAACCCCGTCTGGAACTTGTTGGCGACCAGCATGACCTTGTACGTCGCGCCCTTGAAGGCGGCGGCCAGGTCCGAGCCGGCGCCGGGGTTCAGGTTGGCCTCGGTGAACTCGTCGTCCTTGCCGGGCTGCGGCCCCCAGGCCGAGACCCACTCCTCGTCCTCGGCCATCGTCACCGAGCCGGAGAAGGCGACCAGGGTGCGGTAATTGTACGAGGCGTCCTGGGCGGCACGCTTGGCGATGTAGGCGTCGATCGCCTTCTTGTACTTCACCGCGGCTTTGCGCGAGTCGGTCACGACCATCGCCTTCGCCTTGCCCTCCAGCAGGTGTGCGACGTTGACGTGGAAGTGCTCGACGATGATCTGCACCTTCTGGCTGATGTTGGTGGGGTGCAGCTTCACCCACCGCATCAGCCCTTTACGTGCCGTAGCCTCCTCCACCACCACGTCACCGTCACCACTCTCGAGCTGACCGGCGATCTTTAGTGCAGTGTCGTAGGACTGGTAGCCCCTGAGCACATCGAGGATGTAGCCCTCCTCGATCGCCTGCCGCATCGAGTAGAGGTGGAACTCGACCGGTTTCCCGTCAGGGCCCTTGCGGCCGAAGAGCTCCAAGGTTTTGTTCTTCGGCGTCGCGGTGAACGCGAAGTAGGAGATGTTCTTCGACTCGGCCCGCTCGGTCATCTCCGCGGCCAAGATCGACTCCACGTCGACGGAGCCGCCCTCCTCGATCTCCTCGACCTCCTCGGCGGTCAGCACCGCCTTGAGCTTGGAGGAGATCTGGCCGGACTGCGAAGAGTGCGCCTCGTCCGCGATCACCGCGAACCGTTTGCCCTTCAGACCCTTATCGACCCGAATTTCCTTGAGCGCGAACGGGAAGGTCTGCACCGTCACCGCGATTATCAGTTCACCGTTCTTCAACGCGGTCGCCAGCAGCTTGGACTTCGACTTCGCCCCTGCCTTGCGGACGTCCTCTGGGCTGATCGTGGCCACAATGTTCCCCGACCCGTCGATCTGCCGGATGGCTTCTTGGAGTTGCCCGTCGAGCACCGTGCGGTCCACAACCACGATCACCGAGTCGAAGACCTTCTCATCGTTCACGTGCAGCCGCGCCAACCGGTGCGCGGTCCAGGCGATGGTGTTCGTCTTCCCCGACCCCGCCGAGTGCTCGACCAGGTAGCGCTGCCCCACCCCCTCCGCACTCACCGCGGCCACGATGTTCGTCACGGCCTCCCATTGGTGGTACCGCGGGAAGAGCATGCTGGTACGCCGTACTGAGGTGCCGGTGGCGACGTCCCACTCCTCTTTGGTCTCCACGATCATCAGTCGGCCGATGATGTTGAGCCAGGCGTGTTTCTCCCAAACCCGCTCCCACAGGTACGCCGTCGCCGAACGGCCGCCCGCGCCGGGCGGGTTCCCTGCGCCAGCGTCGTAGCCCATGTTGAACGGCAGGAAATGCGTCTTTTCGCCTTCCAGCTTGGTGGTCATCGCGGCCAGGTCGTTGGACACCGCGAAGTGCACCAGCGCCCGATGCCCGAACGACAGCAGCGGCTCCGGCCGACCGTTGGTCAGCGGGTTCCGCTTCTTGCGGTACTGGTTGATCGCCTCGTCGAGGGACTGGGTGAAGTCGGTTTTCAACTCGACGGTGGCCACCGGTAACCCGTTGACGAAGAAGACTAGGTCGATGCTGCGCTGGTCGGCGGTGGAGAAACGCACCTGGCGCATCACCCGCACCCGCATCGCCGCGTACTGCTCGTTGGTGGTCGCGTTCAGGCTGGTCTCGGGGCGGAACTGCGCCATCTTCAACCGGCCACCACCGAGGTACTGCACGCCATTGCGCAGGATGTTCAGCGTCCCGCCACCATGTTCGAGAGGCTTGTTGAGCGCCGTGGCCAGCACGTCGAGGAACTTCGCCTTCGATCCTGCAGCCTTCAAAGCCTTCTCGTACGCGACTGACTGCGTCTCCTCCAACCAGGCGAACAGATCCTCGGGCAACAGCCCACGTTCCCGGTCGTAACCGGTGTCGTCGTCTGAGTAGAGCCACCCATGATCGGCCAAGTACGTGCAGATCTCAGTCTCGAAGACGACCTCGTAGTGGTCCGCCATCACGCCATCTCCCGTACGTCGATCTGTCCCATAACCGCCGCCGTGATTAGCGCTGCCCGGCGTTCGCGGGCAAGTTCGATGAACCGCTCCGTCTCAGTGATCAACGTGTTGATCTTCGGGGTCTCCTCGTCCAGGTGCTCGACGATTCGCCGCTGCTCATCGAGAGGTGGGAGCGGGATACGGAAGGCCTTGAGGTCCCCCATACCGATCGTGCGTATTGTCGACCCATTCTGGAAAGAATCGAAGAAAGGTTGCATCGCATCCGTGAACAATACCCACAGGTACTCAGGATCGAGGAGCGGTCCACATACCCACGCGGCAAAGTGCTGCGACGTCGCCATCGGAACACCCATAATCGCCGCCCTTCCCACAGTCGCGTCCCGGGAGAGAACGACAGTGCGTGCGGGAAGCAACCGCGCGGAACTGTTGGCGAGCCCTGCGTCGCTGATGCGCTGTTTGGTGTCGTGAAGATACTTAATTCCACGCATAGTGCCAACGTCGTGAAGACTCACCCATGGGATGTAACAGTCCGTCCACCAATCTTCTCGGGAACGGCTTGGCGTGTGCCCACTTTCAAGTTGAGCGACTGAAGTCAGGGGGACAACGCGCCAACTCGCAGGAAGCTGGCTTGCCCACCGCAAAGGGCTCTTGATTTCCTCAGCTGGTGCAGTTCCATGCAGCGCCACGTGTACCCGAAGTGCGCGCCGTCGCTCGTGGAGCATTTCGATCAGTAGCTGCTGCTCATCGATGAGCGTGTCGATGCGGGCGGTCTCGCGAGCAAGGAAGCCCGCTACGTCCCGCTGCATCCGACGGTCAGGCAGTGGAATCGAGTACGATCCCACAAAAGATTCAGGGACACGACGAAGGCCACCCGACCCGGTCATGTGGGATTCGCCCTGCTTGAGGAAGTGGGACGACTGGAGCACCCAACCGAGATAATCCGCCTCGATTTCGGCGGATGGCCGCATCACAGTGACTTCTGTCGTTGCGAAGGCCTGACCGGCCGGGAGATCACGCGCAACGAAGCCTTTGCCGTTCTCGAAACATGGAGTCACTTTTGCGAACGCAACGTCACCGTTCGCCACGTAGGAGTACCCCTGACGCAGATCGGCGATCGGTCGGCGACGGCTCGTATCTACCGGACCGAATTCGGAGATCGCTTCCATCGGCAGGTAGACCGCATCGCCGCCTGCGTTCAACGTGGGGCGAGGATTGAAGGAAACGAGATATCGCAAGGGCACGACAGGCGCTGCCGACAACTCTTCCCGAATGCTCATCCTTCCACCTCCCGCAGCAGGTCGAGGATCTTGGTTACCTGCTTTTCCAGGTCGGCGTCGATCTCAGCGAGAGGGCGAGGTGGGACGTACTTGTAGAAGTGGCGAGTGAAGGGGATCTCGTAGCCGGTTTTTACCTTGGTCCAGTCAATCCAAGCATCAGGGACGTGCGGGGTCACCTCGGCGTCAAAATACGCCCGGATAACCTCGACTTTGCCACCAGCACCGGCGGTCGAGCCACCGTAGGTGAACGGGACGTTCTCGGTGTCGCGCTTTTTCGTGTCCGGCTTGGGCTTGCCCCTGCGGTCAAGAACCGGCTGGCCGGACTCGTCGAGGAGCGGGCGCTCGACGGTGATGGTCCAGTAGCCGAACTCGTCATTGCGCAGCAGCCTGGAGTAGTCGGAGTCGGCGTCGGCGAAGTCGGCGTACAGCTTCACGACCTTGACTCGGTCCGCCTCGCTGAGCTCACGGTTCTTGGCGCCGAGGTTTTTGCGCATCTTGGTCCAGAACGAGGTGCCGTCGATAAGTTGCACCTTGCCCTTGCGCTCGGAGCGCTTGGCGTTGTCCAGGACCCAGATGTAGGTGGCGATGCCGGTGTTGAAAAACATATTGATCGGCAACGCAACGATGGCATCGACCAGGTCGTTCTCCAGCAGCCACTTGCGAATATTGGAGGGGCCGGACTCGGCGGCGCCGTTGAAGAGCGGCGAGCCGTTCATCACGATCCCGGCCCGACCACCGCCGTCCTCCGGCGCCCGCATCTTGTGAACGAGGTGGAGCAGGAAGAGCATTTGCCCGTCCGAGGTCGACGGGAGACCGGGGGCGAACCGGCTGTAAGGGCCCGCTTCGTCGCGCTCCTTCGTGATCGCCTTGGCGTACTGCTTCCAGTCGACGCCGTACGGCGGGTTAGACATGCAGAAGTCGAACTGGCGGCCCCTGAACGCGTCATCGGTCAGCGTGTTACCGAAGGCGATGTTGGTCGCATCGTGACCTTTGGCGAGCAGGTCGGACTTGCAGATCGCGTACGACTGTGGGTTGTACTCCTGGCCGTACAGGCTCAGCTTCGCATTCGGGTTGTACGCGAGCAAGTGCTCCTCGGCCAAGGCGAGCATGCCGCCGGTGCCTGCTGTGGGGTCATACAGCGTGCGGACGATGCCGGGGTCGCCCAGGTCGACATCCTTCTCGGCGAAGAGCAGGTCGACCAGCAGTCGGATCGCGTCCCGTGGGGTGTAGTGGTCACCGGAGGTCTCGTTCGCGGCCTCGTTGAACTTGCGGATGATGTACTCGAACGCGTCGCCCATGTCGGCGTTGGAGACGACGTCCGGATGCAGGTCAACGGCCTTGAAGGACGTGATGACCTCACGTAGGAGCCCCGCCTTCTCCAGAGCGAGGATCTCCTTCTTGAAGTCGAAGTACTCGAACACGTCGACATCGGGCGAGAACCGGTCGATGTAGTCGGCCAGGTTGTCCGCCAGCCCGTCGGCGTCAGCCAGCAGGTTGGCGAAGGAGTAGTTCGAGGTGTTGTAGAACGGCCGGCCAGTCGCCTTCTTGACCTCGATCCTGAGCCGGTTCGGGTTGTCGTACTTCGCAGCCAACTCCCAGACCGTCTCCCGGTCGGGCTCGAGGATGCAGTCGAGGCGGCGCAGGATCGTGAGCGGGAGGATCACGTTGCCGTACTGGTTGGGGCGGTAGGGACCCCGAAGCTGGTCGGCGATCGACCAGATGAAGCTACCGAGGGTGCTCACAAGGCTCCTCAAGAGGCTCACTCGACAATGAACGCTGGACGCCCAGCGCGAGCCCGTGCGCGCCGTCCGAACAGGCAGCGCACAGACTGCGGCAGCCGGTGCGTCACAGGAGCATCTTTGCGCACACGGCCATTTCGCCTTCGTCCACTACGGTCATCGGCACGGCCATATGCAGCGTTAGCGCCAGATCCAGGACACCATCGGCCGGGTAACCCTCATCGTCCCGGCGAGCGGTGCATGTGGGTCCTGCGGTCCCACCGGTTACCACCTGGACGGGCGACAGGTTCCTGGAGCAGTCCCGTGACCCCATTTCGCGGGATCTCGGTACCCACTCCAGATTTGCTCCAGCCAGGCGTGCGACCATCCACAGTGGACCTAAAACAAGATCGCCCGCCACCTGCATTACCGCAGGTCAGCGGGCGATTCGTATGCTGTATCAAATTGTGGAGCTGAGGGGACTCGAACCCCTGACCCTCACACTGCCAGTGTGATGCGCTACCAGCTGCGCCACAGCCCCTTGCCTCACACGTTCCCGCCGGGCTTCGTGGCCCTTCGTTCTCGTGTGGCAATACCGTACATCACGAGGTGCGCCCGAGTGAAATCGGGGGTCCCCCAAGGACGTTCCGGCAGCTAGGCGCAGGTGCGACCGCCCCGGGCCTACCCGACGAGGTTGCTCAACCAGTTCTCGTCGCCGAAGTCGACGACCTGGCCGTCCTTCATCACGGTGGGCGTGCCCTTGAAGTTCCCGGTCCCCTTCGCCGCGTCCAGCTCGGCCTGGGCCTCGGCCACGTGGGTGTCGCTGTCGACGCACTGCTTGAACGCGTCACCGGTGATGCCGAGGTCGGTGCCCAGCTTCACCAACTCCTCCTTGGTGTAACCAGGGCCGCCCTCCTCGGGCTGCGCGGCGAACAGCGACTCGTGGTACTCCCAGAACTTGCCCTCGTCGGCCGCGCACAGCGCCGCGTTGGCGGAGTCGCGGGAGTAGCCCTCGGGGTCGGAGTAGCGGATCAGGAAGGGCAGGGCGTGGTAGCGCACGCGCAGCGTGCCCGCTTCGATCTCCTGCTTGATCCGGGGGCCGTAGATCTTCTTGAACTGGCCGCACGCCGGGCAGAGGAAGTCCTCGTACAGGTCGATCGTGGCTTTCGCCGACTCTTCGCCGACCACGACGACGCCGCCCTCGCGCTCGATCGGCGCGGACACCCCCGTCACGTCGGTCGGCGGTGTGAGCGCGCCGTCCGCGGAGTCCTTGCTCTGTGCCGTCCAGATCACGCCGCCGATCACGACCAGCGCGAGCACGACGACGACGGCCACGCCGATGACGACCTTGTTCCGGTCCCCGGAGGCACCCCGTGCCGCGACGACCGCCTTGGCCGCCCGCTGCTCCTGCTTCTTCTTCCGAGCGTTGCGCTCAGCGCCACCCACGTCGCAAATCCTTCCCGGTCCACCTGCGCACGCAGGCTACCGAGGGATGCTGAGCGGAACCTGAGTGCGATCACGCGTCCGGCTGACGCGGGCGGCCCGCGATGCGTTCGCCGACGGGCACCTCGGGGCCCTCGTCGAGCGTGCCGCACTCGCCGGCCACGTCCGACGCGACGTGCGATTCCTCGACGCGGGGCAGTGTCTCGGGGGCGAAGAGCCAGAACAGCAGGGCGAGGCCGGCCATGGCACCCGTCAGCGTGAACGCGGCCTGGTAGGAGACGTGGTCGACGAGGACGCCGGCGAGCAGCGGTCCGACGATGGCGCCGCAGTCGGCGACCATCTGGAACGCGGCGAGCACGGGTCCGCCCTTGGCCTTGGCGCCGATGACGTCGGCCACGACGGCGTTCTGCGGCGGGTTGAGGAGGCCGGCGCCGACGCCGGCGACGAGCGAGGCGACCATGAACAGCGGCACGTCGGTGGTGAATCCGAGCCACACGGTGCCGAAGCACGACACGGCGAGGCCGGCGATGGCCATGGGCTTGCGGCCGATGGTGTCGGACAGCTTCCCGGAGATCATGAGCACGGCGGCGTTGCCGACGGCGAACACGGACAGCGAGATGCCGGCCATGGCGGGAGTGCTGCGCAGCGCCTCGACGACGAACAGCGGGACGAGCGAGATCCGCACGCCGAAGACGGCCCAGCCGTTGGCGAACCCGGAGGCGAGGGCGGCGCGGTAGGCGGATGAGCGCACGGCGTCGCGCACGGTCATGGACGGCTGTGCGGTGGAGGTGTCGAGCGCGGTGAGCGTGGACCGCCGCAGGAACCACCAGACGACGAGTGCGGCGATGACGAGGGCGACGGCGTAGGCGACGAACGGCACCTGGATGGAGATTTCGACGAGGGCCGCGCCGACGATGGGGCCGGCGATGTTGCCGAGCAGGAAGCCGGTGGCCCAGAGGCCGGACGCGCGGCCGCGCAGGGTGGCGGGCGTGATGCGGATGAGCAGGCCGACGGCGGAGACGGTGAACATGGTGGAGCCGATGCCCGCGAAGCAGCGGAACACGATGAGCTGCCAGTAGGCGGTGGCGAAGCCGCACGCGCCGGTGCCGACGGCGACGATGAGGATACCGACGATGTAGACCCAGGTTTCGCCGAACCGGTTGACCAGCCGGCCGCTCATGGGCGCGAACAGCAGCCTGACCAGCGCGAACGAGCTGACGACGGCGGATACGGCGAATGTGCCGACGTCGAAGCTCTTGGCGTAGGCGGGCAGCACCGGTGCGACGATGCCGAAGCCGATGGCGATGATGAAGCTCGCCACGACGAGGACCCACACCTCGCCGGGCAGCCGGGGTGTGGCCTTCACGTCGTTCCCCAGCACGTGCGCCCCTCTCACAGTTCTGTTAGCCCTGCTAAGGATATGCCTTGGGGCAAGCAAATGCTCAATCCAGCAGTTCGTCGACCCTGCGCGCGTAGGCGGTCACCGGGTAGCGGACCTCGAACCCGCACGCCTCGGCGAACCGCTCCCCCGCTCCGCCCTCGGCGACCTGCGCGGCCACCAGCAGCGCCCCGGCGTCGTCCAGCGCGGACACCAGGCCGCCGACCAGCGCGCCGCCGACCCCGCGCCGACGGCGGGCCGGGCGCACGACGACGTGCTCGACCAGACCGACGCCGCGGTCGCCGAACCCGGACGCGAACCCGGCGAGCCGGTCGCCGTCGTCCACCACGAGGATCGCGCACCGGGGGTCGTCCAACCGCTGCCCGAGGTGCCGCAGGAGCCTCGTGCCGTCCATGCCGAGGTCGTCGGCGAGCAGCTCGGCCACGCCCGGCAGGTCGACGTCCTCGGCCCGCCGGACCCGCGCGGACGTCGCGGCGGTCCCGCGGTGCACGGCGACCAGCGACTCCTCGACGGCGTGCCAGCCGGTGTCGTCGGCCAGGCCCTCGATCTCGGCCACGGTCGTCGGCGACGCGTAGACCACGGCCTCGGCGCGCCCCACGTCGGCGAACGTCCGCTCCAGCTCCATCAGGGTGCCCGCGACCTCGGCGGACGACCCGTACACGGCGCACGCGTGGTTGCCGGTGGGCAGCGGGTCGTCCCGGTTCACCACGACCTGGGCCACGCCGACGCGGCCGACCTTGCCGTAGCGGACCGCGCCGGAGGCGAGCCTGGCGGTCTCGACGAGCCCGGCGAGGTCGCGGGCCCGGTAGGGGTCGAGCAGGTCGGGGTCGTCTGGGTCGTGCAGCGGGTCAACCACCCGGTCAGCGTCGCACGTCGCGGCCCTTCCACCTCGTCGTGCCGCGGAGGGCGTGCCACGCCGCCTCCAGCGCCGGCACCCCGAACACCAGCGGCGCGAGCGGTCCGAGCAGGGCGGCGGCGCGCGGCTGGTGGACCCGGCGCAGGAACGCGTGCAGCGAGGCGGACTGGGCGGGCCAGGCGACGAGGCCGGGCCTGGACCCGCGCAGCGCGGCGACCAGCGGCACGCCCCCAAGCAGGACGTGCGCGGTCCCGGTGCCGACGAGCATGAGGAACGCCGTGCGGGGCCCCTTGGCGGACGTGGCCGTGCCGGCGACCGTCGACTTGCGCATCGACGCCCACGTGTCGCCGAACGTGTCCATGCCGGACGTGGCGAGGGAGTCGGCGCCGTCGGAGTACCGCGTGCGGCCCCGGTGTCGCGGACCAGTGTGGCGAAGTCGACGTCGTCCGCCCGGGACGCGGCGACGGCCGCCCAGCCGCCGGACCGCTCGTACGCCTCGCGGCTCACCAGGACGCAGTGGCCGACGGCGAGCGCCTTGCCGCGCCGCCCGTCCACGGTCGTGGACTCGAACAGCAGCTGGTTGACGGGCGGCAGCAGCCACCAGCCGGGTCGGGCCGTGCCGCGCGCCCGGAGGTGGACACCAGGTCCACCCGGTCGCGCCGGGCCGCGGCGACGAGCCTGCCGACCAGGTCGGGCGCCGCCTCGGTGTCGGCGTCGAAGCAGGGCAGCCAGTCGGTGTCCAGGCCGGCGGTGCCCACGTGCAGCGCGTGCACCTTGCCCGCCCAGCCCGGGGGCGGTCCGGAGGTGCCGATCAGCGTCACGCGCGGGTCCTGCTCGGCGTGCCGCCGCACGATCCCGGCGGTCCGGTCGGCGAACGCGTCGTCCACGACCACGATGCGCAGGTCGGCGTAGTCCTGCGCGCGCAGCGCGGTGAGGCACCGGTCGATCGAGCGCTCCTCGTCGCGGGCGGGCACGACGACGGTCACCGACCGTCCCGCACGCCCCGCTCCGGCAGCCGCCGGACCTGCCGCCACACCGCCACCGTCACCGCCGCGCGGGCCACCGCCACCGCCGCGCCGAGGACTCCCCACTTCCCCATGCGGCCCGGATTGGCACACTGCCCCACCGTGGAGCTCCCGAACCTGCCGATCCGCCCGCTGCTCGGCGAGATCGCGGGCACCCTGGCCGAGCACGGCACGGCGGTGCTGGTCGCGCCGCCCGGCACCGGCAAGACGACGCTCGTCCCGCTGGCGCTGGAGGGCCGGGTCGTGGTCGCCGAACCGCGCCGGCTGGCGGCCCGCGCGGCGGCGGCGCGGATGGCCTCCCTGCTGGGCGAACCGGTGGGCCGGACGGTCGGCTACGCGGTGCGCGGCGACCGGCGGACGTCGAGGGACACCCGGATCGAGGTGGTGACGTCGGGTCTGCTCGTGCGGCGGTTGCAGCACGACCCGGAGCTGGCGGGCGTGGACGTGGTGCTGCTCGACGAGTGCCACGAGCGGCACCTGGACGCGGACCTGCTGCTGGCGCTGCTGCTCGACGCGCGGGCGGGGCTGCGGCCGGACCTGCGGCTGCTGGCCACGTCGGCGACGGTCGCCGCGGACCGGCTGGCCGAGCTGCTGGGCGACGCGCCCGTGCTGCGGGTGGACGCGCGGACGTTCCCGGTGGACGTCGCGCACACCCCGCCGGCCCGCGGTGAGCGCGTCGAGCCGGCGGTGGCCCGCGCGGTGCGGCGGGCGCTGGCCGAGGGTGACGGCGACGTGCTGGCGTTCCTGCCGGGCGTGGCGGAGATCCGGCGGTGCGCGGGGTTGCTCGGCGGTGGTGACGTGGACGTGCTCCCGCTGCACGGGCGGCTGGCCGCGTCCGCGCAGGACGACGCGCTCAGGCCGGGGCCGCGCCGGCGGGTGGTGCTGGCCACCGCGGTCGCGGAGTCGAGCCTGACCGTGCCGGGCGTGCGGGCGGTGGTGGACTCGGGGTTGGCGCGCGTGCCGAGGGTGGACCACCGGCGCGGCATGTCGGGTCTGGTCACGGTGCGGGTGAGCGCGGCGGTGGCCGACCAGCGGGCGGGTCGGGCGGGGCGCGAGGCGCCGGGGCGGGTCTACCGCTGCTGGCCCGCGCACGAGCACAGCACGCTGCCGCGCTACCCGGAGCCGGAGATCCGCACCGCCGACCTGACCCGGTTGGCGCTGGAGCTGGCCTGCTGGGGCGTGCCGGACGGCGAGGGCCTGGCCTGGTGGGACGCGCCGCCGCCGGGTGCGCTCGACGCGGGCCGGGTGGTGCTGCGGGCGCTGGGCGCGTTGGACGACCGGGGTGCGACGGACCGGGGCAGGCGGATGGCCGAGCTGGGCCTGCACCCCCGCCTGGCGCGCGCCCTGCTGGACGGGGCGGAGGCGGTGGGCGCCCGCACGGCCGCGCGGGTGGTGGCGCTGCTGGACGACGACCGCGCGAGCAGGGGTGTGGAGCTGGACCCGCGCGACGCCGACCCGCGCGAGGTGCGCCGCCTGTCGGCGATGGTCGCGGACCGCGGTTCCGACCCCAGGGGTTCCGGCACAGGGGGTTCCGGCACAGGGGGTTCCGGCACAGGGGGTTCCGGCACAGGGGGTTCCGGCGGTGACCCGGCGTTGGTCGTCGCCCTCGCCCACCCCGAGCGGCTGGCGCGCAGGCGGTCACCGGGTTCACCGGTGTACCTGATGGCCGGCGGCACGGCCGTCGAGCTGCCGCCCGGCAGCGGGTTGGCCGACGCCGAGTGGCTGGCGGTCGCCGTCGCCGACCGGGAACCGGGCCGCGCGCACGGCCGCGTCCGGTTGGCCGCGCGGGCCGACGAGGAACTGGCCGTCACAGCGGCCCCCGCCCTGCTCGCCGAGGAGGACGACGTGCGCTGGGACGGCGACGTGGTCGCGAACCGGCTGCGCAGGTTGGGCGCGATCACGTTGTCGAGCAAGCCGCTGCGGGACCGCGCGGCCGTCGCGGACGCGCTCCGCCAGGGTCTGCGCGCGGAGGGGGTCGGCCTGCTGCGGTGGGACGCGGACGGGCTGCGGACGCGCGAGCGGATGGCGTTCCTGCACCGCGTGCTGGGCGAGCCGTGGCCGTCCGTGGACGACGAGGCGCTCCTGCGGGTGGTCGACCTGGGCGACGCCAGGCGACGCGCCGACCTCCAGCGGATCAGCGGTGAGCACGTGGTGCGCCTGCTGCTGCCCTGGCCCGCCGCCGCGCGCTTCGACGAACTCGCGCCCGACCGGCTCGAGGTGCCCTCCGGCTCACGGGTCCGCGTCGACTACTCGCAGCCGGAGCCGGTGCTACCGGTGAAGGTGCAGGAGGTGTTCGGCTGGACGGACACCCCGCGGCTGGCCGACGGGCGCGTGCCGGTCGTGCTGCACCTGCTCTCCCCCGCGGGCCGCCCGACGGCGGTGACCGGCGACCTCGCGTCGTTCTGGCGCACCGGTTACCCGCGGGTCAGGGCGGAGCTGCGCGGCCGCTACCCCAAGCACCGCTGGCCCGAGGACCCGATGACCGCCCCGCCCGCCCGCAGGTAGCCACGGCGCGGGCGGGCCGCCCGCGGACCTGCGGCATCCCGAACGCCCGGCGGTCGTGGACGTCGACGGGCACGGCGTGCCGACGCGGCTCGTCCACTGCGTCGACCCCGACGAGGTCCGCGCCGAGGTCGAGGGGCCGCGCGAGGTGGTGCGCGTGGACGCCACCCACGCCGTGGCGCTGGAGGACCCCGCCCTGGTCGCGGGCTTGATCGAGAGGTACCTCGCCGGCCGTTGACCTAGCGTCGCCGGACATGAAGAACATTTCCCGTCGCACCTTCTTCGGGGTCACCGCGCTCGCCGCCGGGACCCTCGCCACCGGCCGTGCCGCCGCGGCCGGCACGCACGTCCCCGCCATCGTCGTCGGCAGCGGCTACGGCGCCGCGGTGTCCGCGTTACGCCTGGGCCAGGCGGGCGTCGGGACGCTCGTGCTGGAGATGGGCCGGGCGTGGACCACGCCCGGCCCGGACGGCAAGGTCTTCTGCGACATGCTGAACCCGGACCGCCGGTCCATGTGGTTCCGGGACCGCACCGAGGCCCCCGTCGACGGCGTGCTGTTCCTCGACCTCGCCAACCGGCCGATCCGGCGGTGGGCCGGCGTGCTGGACCGCGTGCAGTTCCCCGGGATGGGCGTCTACGTCGGCCGGGGCGTCGGCGGCGGCTCGCTGGTCAACGGCGGCATGGCCGTCGTCCCGGACCGGGCCTACTTCGAGCAGGTGTTCCCGACCGTCGACGCGGACGAGATGTACTCGACCTGGTTCCCCCTGGCCAACCGGGCGCTGCGGGTCAACTCCATCCCCGAGCCCTGGTTCGAGGGCACCGACCACTACCGGTACGCCCGGCTGTCGCGGACCCTCGCGGGCCGCGCCGGCTACGGCACCCGGCTGCTGCCCAACGTCTACTCGTTCGAGCACATGATGCGCGAGGAACGCGGCGAGGCGCCGAAGTCCGCGCTGGGCACCGAGGTCCTCTACGGCAACAACCACGGCAAGTTCAGCCTGGACAAGGGCTATCTGGCCCAGGCCGTCGGCACCGGCAACGTCACCATCGCGCCCCTGCACCGGGTCACCCGCGTCACGCGGACGGCCACCGGCTACGCGATCACCGCCCGCCAGATCACCGAGGACGGCACGCTCGTCGCCGAGAAGCAGCTGACGTGCGACCACCTGTTCCTCGGCGCGGGCAGCCTCGGCTCCACCGAACTGCTGCTGCGCGCCCGCGAGACCGGCGACCTGCCGGACCTGCCCGACGAGGTCGGCGAGGGCTGGGGCCCCAACGGCAACGTCATGGCCGCCCGCAACAACAACCTGCACGAGCCGACCGGGTTCAAGCAGTCCGCGATCCCCGTGCTGGCCATCACCGACCCGGTCCGGGACGTGATCGCCGAGATCGCCCCGGTCCCCGCCGGGATCGAGACCTACGTCAGCCTCTACCTGGCGATCACCAGGAACCCGAACCGGGGCCGGTTCACCTACGACCCGGCCGCCGACCGCCTCGACCTCCAGTGGACCCGCGCGCAGGCGGCGCCCTCGGTGGCCGCCGCGAAGGGGCTGCTCGACGAGGTCAACGCGGCCAACGGCACCACGTACCGGTACGACGTGTTCGGCGGGGGCAAGGCGTTCGCCGACGACTTCTGCTACCACCCGCTCGGCGGCGCGGTCCTCGACCGGGTCACCGACGGGCACGGCCGCGTGCGCGGCTACCCGAACCTGTACGTGACGGACGGCGCGCTGGTCCCGGGCTCGCTCGGGGTGAACCCGTTCGTGACGATCACCGCCCTGGCCGAGCGCAACATCGCCCGCGTGCTGGCCGACGACCTGTGAACAGCGGAACGGCGGGTGCTCGTCGTGCGAGCACCCGCCGTTCCACGGGTGGAGGTGCCGGGAATCGAACCCGGGTCCTCTGCCGGCTCATCAAGGCTTCTCCGTGCGCAGTCCGCTACGTCTCTACTCGACCCCGGTCATCACGCGGACAAGCGACCGTGACGGGCCCAGCCACTGTGGGTGTCCCAACCGCTCCCCGTGGCCGAGGGCGGTGGTGAGCCTCCTAGCTGATGCCGGCGACCGGAGCGGAGGCTCCTCCGGGCCGACAGCGTCGCTCCTAGCCTCAGGCGGCGAGGGCGAACGCGCGCTGGTCGTTAGACTCGGCGCTTATTGGTTTGCGATGACGCTTGCGGTGGTCTCTCGCCTGCACCGGCACGCTTCCCTTGAATCGACGCACAAAGTCGAAACCGTTCACCCCCTGGTCTTGGGTCTTCTCGTACAGCATAACGCGTCGAGCCCCCTCGATCATTCCCATTAGGTTGGTAGGGCTGTCCCCACCCCCCGTCGACCGGCGCACCTGATGGTCCGCGCCACCCCATCGGGCGATGCTGGTCGGGGACATCGGGCGTAGGAGTGGGGACGAAGATGACGACGCGGACCAACCCGGGCATCCTCCGGACCAGCGGTTACTTCCTGGTGAACCTGGTGACGGGGATCTTCTGGTTCGTGCTGCTGGTGACGCTGGGCGCGGTCAGCCTGGGCACCGCGGTGATCTGGGTGGGCCTGCCGCTCGGCGTGCTGACGATGGTCCTGGCGCGCGGCGCGGCGACGGCGGAGCGGGCCTGGGTGCGGACCGCGCTCGGCGTGGAGGTCGCGCGGCCCTACCGGCCCCTGCCGGACGGCTTCGTCGCCCGCGCCAAGGCGCTCGCCAAGGACCCGGCGACCTGGCGGGACTTCGCGTACTGGGTGGTGATGCTGCCGCTCGGGGCGATCGAGTTCGCGCTGACGGTGGCCCTGTGGTCGGCGGTCGCGGCCACCGTGGCCCTGCCGTTCTACCTGCACCGGCTGCCCGCGACCTGGGAGGTCGAGTTCGCGCCGGGCGTCGTCTACTCGATCGACTCGTTCGCGAAGGCCCTCCCGGTGACCCTGGTGGGCCTGGTGCTCGGCTTCCTGGCGTACCGGCTGCTCACCGCCGTGGGCCGGGGCCACGGGGCGTTCGCCCGCGCGCTGCTCGGGCCGTCGCGGACGAGCCTGCTGTCGGCCGAGGCCGAGCGGCTGTCGGCGAGCCGGGCGCGGGGCGTGGAGGCGGCGGAGGTGGAGCGCAGGCGCATCGAGCGCGACCTGCACGACGGCGCGCAGCAGCGGCTGGTGGCGGTGGCCATGGGCCTCGGCCGGGCGCGCGGCAAGCTGGAGACGGACCCGGACGGCGCTCGCGAGCTGATCGCCGAGGCGCACGCCGACGCCAAGCTCGCCATCTCCGAGCTGCGCGACCTGGCCCGCGGCATCTACCCGTCCGTGCTGGGCGACCGGGGGTTGGACGCGGCGCTGTCGTCGCTGGCGGCGAGGTGCCCGATCCCGGTCGAGGTGCGCGTGGACGTCGAGCCGCGCCCGCCGACAGCGGTGGAGAGCACCGCCTACTTCACCGTCGCCGAGGCGCTGACGAACGCCGCCAAGCACTCGGGCGCGACGCAGGTGCTGGTCGACGTGTCGCGCACGGACGGCTCCGTGGTCGTCGAGGTCATCGACAACGGCCGCGGCGGCGCCGAGGTGCGTCCCGGGGGTGGCCTCGCGGGCCTCGCGGACCGGGCTGCGACGATCGACGGCGTCGTCGTCGTGCTCAGCCCCGCCGGGGGGCCGACCGTGATCCGGACGGAGCTGCCGTGCGAGTGGTGATCGCCGAGGACTCGGTGCTGCTGCGGGTGGGCGTGCAGCGCCTGCTGGCCGACGAGGGCATCGAGACGGTGGCGGCCGTCGAGGACGGCGGGGCGCTGCTCGCCGCCGTCGAGGAGCACCGCCCCGACCTGGCGCTGGTGGACGTGCGGATGCCGCCGACGTTCACCGACGAGGGGCTGCGGGCCGCCATCGAGGCCCGCAGGCGCGTCCCCGGCCTGCCGGTGCTGGTGCTCTCGCAGTACGTCGAGGAGCGGTACGCGGTGGAGCTGCTCGCGGGCGGCGCGAACGGCGTCGGCTACCTGCTCAAGGAGCGGGTGGCCGACGTGTCGGAGTTCGTCGCCGCCGTCCGCCGGGTCGCCGGGGGCGGCACGAGCATCGACCACGAGGTGATGATGCAGCTCATGGTGCGGGCCCGCCGCAACCCGGTCGACTCGCTCACCCAGCGCGAGCGCGAGGTGCTGGGCCTGATGGCGGAGGGCATGTCGAACGGCGCCATCGCGGCGTCGCTGGTCGTGTCGGACGGCGCGGTGGAGAAGCACGTCGGCAACATCTTCGCCAAGCTGGGGCTGGAGCCGAGCACCTCGGAGCACCGCCGCGTGCGCGCCGTGCTCGCCTACCTCAACCTGGGGTGATGCCCGGCGCCCGGCCCCCGGACGTGCGCGTCCGCCGGGGCCGGGCGTTCAGTAGCGGCCCTTCAGCGCGCGGCCGTGCGCCTTCTGGATCTCCCGCTGCGCGTCCCGCTTGGCCAGGTCCTGCCGCTTGTCGTACGACTTCTTGCCCCTGGCCAGCGCCAGCTCGACCTTGACGTACCCGTCCTTGAAGTACATCGACAGCGGGATCAGCGACAGACCGCTCTCCTTGGTCTTGCCGATCAGCCGCTCGATCTCGCCCTTGTGCAGCAGCAGCTTCCGCTTGCGACGCACCTCGTGGTTGGTCCAGGTGCCCGCGACGTACTCCGGGATGTGCAGCGCGTGCAGCCAGATCTCGCCGTCGTCGACCTGGGCGAAGGCGTCCACAAGGGACGCCCTGCCCATCCGCAGGCTCTTCACCTCGGTGCCGACGAGCACGACACCCGCTTCGTAGGTGTCGAGGATGGTGTAGTCGTGCCGAGCCTTGCGGTTCGACGCGATCACCTTTCGACCGCGCTCCTTGACCATGACGGCAACCTTACGTGACCGCGCCAGCTGTTATCGGCGGTCGAACCCTAGAGGCGGACGTAGAGGCGCAGCGTGACGTAGCCGGTCAACGCCGAGATCACCACCGCGGTGCCGAGCAGGATCGGCGAGATGACCAGGATGTCCAACATCCCGATCTGCGGCAGGATCCCCGAGTTGAACAGGTCTCCGAACACCCGGTCGAGCGCCACCGCCTTGAACCCGACCAGGCACAGCACGCCCGCGAGCGCGCCGATGATGCCCGCCACCACCGCCTCGATGAGGAACGGCAGCTGCGTGTACCAGCGGGTCGCGCCCACCAGCCGCATGATGCCGACCTCCGTGCGGCGGGTGAACGCCGACACCTGGATGGTGTTCGAGATCAGCAGCAGCGCGGCCAGCGCCTGGAACGCGGCGAGGCCGAGCGCGCCGTCCCGCAGGCCGTTGAGCACGTCGAACAGCCGGGCGAGGAACTCACCCTGGTCGTTCACCGCCTTCACGCCGGCCTTCCCGCTGAACGCCTGCACGATCACGTCGGAGCGCTCGGGGTCCTCCAGGCTCACCCGGAAGGTCGACGGGATCGCCTCCGGGCGGGCGAGCTTCACCAGCTCGGGCTGCGCCTCGAAGATCTTCTTGAACCGCTCGAAGCCCTTCTCGCGGTTCTCGTAGACGACCGTCTTGACCCCGGAGGTGGTCTCCAGCTGGCTGCGCAGCGAGGCGCACGGTTGCTGCGTGCAGTCCTTGTCGTTCGCGCTGACGTCGTTCGTCAGCAGGACCGAGACCTCCAGCTTGCCCTGGTAGTTGTCCTGCATCTTGTCGACCATGCGCACGACCAGTAGGCCCATGCCGAGCAGGAAGAGCGAGATCGCGGTCGTGAGGATCATCGCGATGGTCATCGTGACGTTCCGGCGCAGGCCGGTCACGACCTCGCTGAACACGAAGCTGGTACGCATCGGGGGGAGCGTTCCTCAGGGTCGGGGGGACGAGGGGTTCGCGGCGGAGGGGCTCAGCGGCCCACGCCGTACACGCCCCGCGCGTCGTCGCGGATGATGCGGCCGTGGTCCAGCTCGACCACGCGGCGGCGCATGGAGTCGACGATGGAGTGGTCGTGGGTGGCCATCAGCACCGTCGTGCCGGTGCGGTTGATCCGCTCCAGCAGCAACATGATGTCCTGGCTCGTGTCGGGGTCCAGGTTTCCGGTCGGCTCGTCGGCGAGCAGGACCAGGGGCCGGTTGACGAACGCGCGGGCGATGGCCACCCGCTGCTGCTCGCCACCGGAGAGTTCGTGGGGCATCCGGTCCGCCTTGCCGTCGAGGCCCACCAGCTGGAGCACCTCGGGCACCACCTTCACGATGGTGTTGCGGGGCTTGCCGATCACCTCCAGCGCGAACGCGACGTTCTCCGCCACGGTCTTGTTGGTCAGCAGGCGGAAGTCCTGGAAGACGCAACCGATGGACTGGCGCAGGCGGGGGACCCTGCGCCGCGACATCTTGGCGACGTCGAAGTTGGAGACGTACACGCGGCCCTTGCTGGGCACTTCTTCGCGCAGCAGCAGCCGGAGGAAGGTGGACTTGCCGGACCCGGACGGCCCGATGAGGAACACGAACTCACCCTTGTCCATCTCGACGGAGACGTTGTCGAGAGCGGGGCGCGCGGAGGTCTTGTAGACCTTGGACACGTGTTCGAGGCGAATCACGAGGCGCGAGTCTACTCGCGGCCCCCGTGAAGCCTCCGTCTCGCCCTCGCCGGACTTCACCCGACAGGGGCTTGACCGATCGAGATCGCTACCGAACGCGTCAGGCCTGCTGCTGCTTGCGCCAGCGGATGCCGGCCTCCAGGAAGTCGTCGATCTCGCCGTCGAGCACCGCGGACGGGTTGCCGACCTCGTGCTCGGTGCGCAGGTCCTTGACCATCTGGTAGGGGTGCAGCACGTAGGAGCGCATCTGGTTGCCCCAGCTCGACCCGCTGTCCTTGAGGGCGTCCATCCTGGCCTGCTCCTCCTGGCGCTGCCGCTCCAGCAGCTTCGCCTGGAGGACCGCCATGGCGGTGGCCTTGTTCTGGAGCTGGCTGCGCTCGTTCTGGCAGGAGACGACGATGCCGGTCGGGATGTGCGTGAGGCGCACCGCGGAGTCCGTCGTGTTCACGCCCTGGCCGCCGGGGCCGGACGAGCGGTACACGTCGACCCGCAGGTCCTTCTCGTCGATGTCGACGTGGTCGGTCTGCTCGACCACCGGCACCACCTCGACGCCGGCGAACGACGTCTGCCGGCGGCCCTGGTTGTCGAACGGCGAGATGCGCACGAGCCGGTGGGTGCCCTGCTCGACGCTCAGCGTGCCGTAGGCGTAGGGGGCGCTGACGCGGAACGTCGCGGACTTGATGCCCGCCTCCTCCGCGTAGGAGGTGTCGAACACGTCGACGGAGTAGCCGTGCCGCTCGGCCCAGCGCGAGTACATGCGCAGGAGCATCTCGGCGAAGTCCGCGGCGTCCACGCCACCCGCCTCGGCGCGGATCGTGACCAGCGCGTTGCGCTCGTCGTACTCGCCGGAGAGCAGGGTGCGGACCTCCAGGGAGGAGATCTCCTCGCGGAGCTTCGCGCGCTCGGTGTCGGCCTCGGCGAGGCTGCCCGCGTCGCCCTCGTCCTCGGCCAGCTCGTACATGATGCCGAGGTCGTCGAGGCGGTCGCGCAGGCTCGTCACCCGGCGCAGCTCGCCCTGCTTGTGGGAGAGCTGGCTGGTGACCCGCTGCGCCTTCTCCTGGTCGTCCCACAGGTCGGGGCGGGTGGCCTCCTGCTCCAGGTCGACCAGCTGCGCGCGCAGCGCATCGAGGTCCATCACCGCCTCGATGCTCGCGAGGGTGGCGGAGAGGTCCTTGATGTCTGCTTCGACGTCGGGGTTCACGGCTGAAGATTACGCCAGGACCGGCCGCGGAGTGCGACCGGTCGGCGCGCCTCAGCCCTGCGGGATGGCGTCGAGCAGCTTCAGCACGGCCTTGGCGTGGGCCAGGCCGAACTCGGCGACCGCCTTGGAGTAGGCGTCCTCCGCGGTCTTCACAGCGGTCCTGGCGGCCTCCTGGTCGGCGGTGTAGCTCGCGCGCGCCGAGTCCACGAGGCCCTGCCGCTGCTTCGGGGTCAGGAAACCGGCGTGCACCATCCGCAGGATCAGCGGACTGCGCAGGTGGTCCGGTCCCGGTTGGGAGAGCAGCCAGTTCTTGAACGCCTTCTTGCCCGCCGCCGTGAGGACGTACTGCTGGCTGGAGCGGGGGCCCTGCTTGCCGAGGCGCAGCAGGCCGGCGTCCGCCAACGCGGGCAGCTCGCGGTAGACCTGGCTGCGGGTGACGCTGAAGAACGCACCGAAGCGCTCCCCGGCCTCAGCCACGAGCTGGCCACCGGTCTTGGGTCCGTCGTGCAGCAGCCCCAGCAGGGCCGCCGCCGTCGCATTCAGGTCCGACACGCACCCAACGGTGCCACGCCGTGGCCACGGTGTCCACAATGGTCAGCCGTTCTGTCCACTGTGGCTGATCACGGGCTAGTGGAGTTGGGCCAAGCGGAGCAACGAGAAGCTCCGCTGAGTAACCGGTCGCCGGCCGGCGCCACGCGTTCGGCCGCTTGACCCGGGTTGTCCACGTCGAGTGGAAATCCATTGACCCACAAGGGAAGCCGCACTTTCTGCGTTCACCCTAACGGCAGCGGTGCGTCACTCGCCGCGTCGGTCCACCCGGTCCGGTGCCCCGGTGAATAGCACAACCCGGTGGTTTCGGCCGCTCGACGTGGCTTGCACGCCCGGTGGTGGGACCATTACCCGGGGTGTTCGTTCTTCTGGGAGGTCAACTGTGGGCATCAAGTGGACGACCGGGGCCAAGTGGACGACCGGTACCACCAAGGTGGTGCGCAACGCCCGCGCGTGGGCGTCCGGCTCGATCCCGGAGCAGGCGGGCAAGGACGAGTGCATGGTGTGCGGCAAGCAGATCCGCCGGCACCGCACGGTGAGCGGCGAGGGCCGGGTGTGCTCGCTGACCTGCGCCCAGTACTGGGCCGAGAACATGACGTGATCCCCGAACGAGCAAAAGGCCCCCTCCCGGATATCCGGAAGGGGGCCTTCGCCGTGGTAGCGGGGACAGGATTTGAACCTGCGACCTCTGGGTTATGAGCCCAGCGAGCTACCGAGCTGCTCCACCCCGCGCTGCAAGTAGAACTATACACACCCCCGCGAACCCGTTTTACAGGGGGGTACCTGAACGCGTTTCCGCAGTTCAGACCACCTGGCGGAGCCGTACTGCCGAAACCGGCGAATCCGCTCCCGGCACACGCGGAACCCGGTGCGCCAAAAGCAGAAGACCCTCTCCCGAAATCCGGAAGAGGGTCTTCGCCGTGGTAGCGGGGACAGGATTTGAACCTGCGACCTCTGGGTTATGAGCCCAGCGAGCTACCGAGCTGCTCCACCCCGCGTTGGTAATTAGAACTGTACGCGCCGGGTGGCGGAGATGCAAATCGGGTGGCCCCGTCCTGCCGGGGCCACCCGATTCGGTTGCTCAGCTCCTGGTCAGCCGGTCGGCGTGGGTGACGGCTGCACCGCCGATGGCTGCGGCGGCGTGGTGCCGTCGGCCGCGTCGAACCGCTTGAGCGCGTCGTCCAGCGCCTTGTAGGCGCTGCCCAGTTCGGCGAAGTCACCGCTCGCGTTCGCGGCCTTCACCCGGTCCATGGCCGTCCGGATGTCCTGGACAGCCCGCTGGAGCTCCGTCTGCCCAGTCCCGTCGCCCGGGGGCTGCGTGGTGGGCGTGGAGGGCGACGTCGGCGGCGTGGACGCCGGCGGCTCGCCGGTGTTCGGGTCGGGCACCTGCACCCCGGCCCCGGTCAGCACCTCCTCCAGCGCCTCGCTCAGCGTCGGCGCGTAGCCCACCTTGTCGCCGAAGCTGACGAGCACCTTGTAGAGCTGCGGGAACTGGGTGTTCTGGCTCGCCCGTTCGATGTAGATGGGCTCCACGTAGAGCAGCCCGCCACCGACCGGGAGGGTCAGCAGGTTGCCGTAGACGACCTTCGTCTGGCGCTGGGTGAGCAGGTTCAGCTCACTGGAGACCTCGCCGTTGGTGAGGAACGTCGTCTGGATCTGCTGCGGACCCTTGGCCTCGTTGTTCAGCGTCAGCACGCTGATCTTGCCGTAGTTGTCCGGGTCCGACCTGACCGTCACGTAGGACGCCATGAACTCCCGGTTGAGCCGCACCAGGGCGCTGGTCAGCTGGAAGCTCACGTCGTTCGCGTCACCGGTCGGGTCGCCCGCCAGGACGTAGAACGGCGGCTGCCGGTCGCGCTGCTGCTGGCTGACCTGCTGCTGCGCCTCGACCGTGGTGGCGTTGTCGATGGTGGGGTCGGACGGCACGTCCCAGAACGAGACGCCCGAGTAGAAGTCGCGCGGGTTGTCCACGTGGTACTCGGACAGCATCTCGCGCTGGACCTTGAACAGGTCCTCCGGGTAGCGCAGGTGCTCGCGCAGCGACTGCGACATGTCGCTGCCCGGCTTCACCGTGCCGGGGAACACGCCCTGCCACGCCTTGAGCACCGGGTCCTGCTCGTCCATCGCGTAGAGCGTCACCGCGCCGTCGTAGGCGTCCACAGTGGCCTTGACCGAGTTCCGGATGTAGTTGATCTCCCGGTTCGGCTGCTGCGCGACGCCCGGCAGCGAGTCGTTCGTGGCGTCGCCCAGCGGCGTGCGGCGGGCGTAGGGGTAGCTGTCGAGCGTGGTGTAGCCGTCGACGATCCAGGTGATCCGGCCGTCGACCACGGCCGGGTAGGGGTCGCCGTCCACCGTCAGCCACGGGGCCACGTTCTCCACCCGGTCGCGCGGGTTGCGCTCGAAGATGATCCGCGAGTCGTCGCCGATGGCCGAGTTGAACAGGATGTTCCGCTCGCCGTAGGCGGCGGCGAACACCAGCTTGTTGAACAGGCCGCCGATGCGGACGCCGCCCTTGCCGGTGTAGGTGTACTGCGAGCCGTCGGTGTCGTACTCGCCCGGCGCGCCCTCGCTGCGGCCGCCGACGATCGCGTAGTCGCCCGCGCCGCCCAGCTCGCCGTAGTAGGTGCGCGGCTGCTCGACGCCGAACGGACCGGGCTGGACCTTCCCGTCCTGGCCGACCTGGGCCACCTGGAACACCGGGTAGCCGCCGTCACCGCCCTCGTTGGCCGGCGAGTTGACCTTGCTGGCCTCGGCGAACACCATGCCGTTGCCGTGGGTGTAGATCAGGTGCTGGTTGATCCAGTCGCGCTGGCCCTGCGGGATGCCCGCGGTGTTCAGCTCGCGGACCGCGACGATGTAGTCCTGGAGGTCCCCGTCCACTGTGTACCGGTCGACGTCGAGCTTGTCCGGGAACCCGTAGAACGGCCGCAGCTGCTGGAACTGGGTGAACGTCTTGGACACGACGGCCGGGTCGAGCAGCCGGACGTTGCCCAGCGTCGCCTGGTCGGCCTTCAGCTCGTCCAGCGAGACGTTCTGCTTGCCGTCGTACGGCTTGGTCTCGACCCTGTCCTCGGTGAGCCCGTAGGCCTCTCTGGTCGAGGTGATGCTGCGGTCGATCGACTCCGCTTCCTTCTCGATGGCGTTCGGCCGGACCGAGAACTGCTCCAGCACGGCGGGCCAGGCGGCGCCGACCAGGATGCTGGAGAGCACCAGCAGCACGGTCGCGATGGCCGGCAGCTGGAGGTTGCGCAGCACCGCGCCCGCGAAGAACGCGATGGCGCAGAAGACCGCGATGAACAGCAGGATCAGCTTGGCGGGCAGCACCGCGTTCAGGTCGGTGTAGCTCGCGCCGTCGAACTTGTCGTTCCGGTCGGAGAACAGCAGTTGGTACCGGTCGAAGAAGTAGGCGACGGCCTTGAGCAGGATGAACACGCCGGCGACGATGGCCAGGTGGGCGCGCGCGGGGCCGGAGAGCTGCCCGCCGCGGCCCGCGAGCCGGATGCCGCCGAACAGGTAGTGCGCCACGACCGCGCCCACGAACGACACCGCGGTGGCGATGAACAGCCACGACAGCAGCCACGTGTAGAAGGGGAGCTCGAAGGCGTAGAAGCCGATGTCGTGGCCGAACTCGGGATCGGTCACGCCGAACGGCGTGGAGTTGAGGAACAGCTGGAACCGCTGCCAGTCCCCCTGCGCGGAGGTCCCGGCGACGACGCCGACGAGCACCGGCAGGCCGATCGCGAACAGCCGCATGCGCCGGGTGACGACCGAGCGGTAGCGGGCGACCGGGTCGTCGGGTCCGGAGACCGGCACGAACACGGGTCGTGTGCGGTAGGCGACGATGAGGTTGATCGCGACGAGTCCGCCCACCAGCAGCGCCACCGCCGCGAACAACCCGAGGCGGGTCGCGAGCACGGTGCCGTAGACGCTGCGGAAGCCGACCTCGCCGAACCAGAGCCAGTTGACGTAGGTGCCGAGCAGCCTTGAGCCGGTGATCAGACCGACCAGGACCACCGCACCGACGATGAGCAATATCCGGCTGCGACGGGACAGCCTGGGCAGTCCGACCGGGGGCCGTGTGGCCACGGGGCACGCTCCTGGATCGCGGTAGTGGCGTTCGTACGTTCTGTCCAACTCTACGGAGGCCTCTCGGGGTTCCCCGTTCGGTCGACCGTTTCGGGGTGATGCGACCATGGCGGGCGTGTCAGCCAGTGAAACGCCGCCCGTGGTGCTGCCCGCCGTCGCCCGCGAGGTCGAGGAGTTCGTGTCCACCGGTGGGTGGAACCAGCCGACCCAGCTGTTCGCGCTGGTCCCGACGTCGGAGCTGCTCGCGCAGCAGCCCGAGCTGGCCGGTCAGCTCGACCCGGACTCGTCGCCGCTGACGCCCATCGCGCAGGACTCGCTGCCCGACTCGGAGCTGGACCGGGCGCTGGCCGGGATCGTGTGGCCGGACGTGGTGCGCGGGTGCGCGCTCGCGCAGGAGATCGTGGTGCTGCCGCCGGACGCCGAGGCGCAGCTGGCCGAGGGCGAGCTGGACGACGAGGCGGCCCGCCGGTTCGCCGCCGAGCACCCCCAGCGGCGGGAGGCGCGCCTGGTGGCGGCCGTGCTGCGGGACGGGTCGGCGGCGTGCGTGCTGCGGCTGCGCGGGAGCACGGAGGTGCCCGAGGAGGTCGTCGCGCACCCCGAGCTGGCCCCGAACCTCACGCGCGCGCTGCTGGAGACCCTCCAGCCGTGAGGTGACCGGCGGCCGCGGTCAGCAGGAGGGCGCGGTCAGCAGGAGGGCGCGTCGCCGCCGGCGGCCAGGCTCTCCAGCGCGCGCACGGCGTCGTCGAGCTTCTCGACCTTGACCAGGCGCATGCCCTCCGGGGCGTGCTGCCTGGCCTCGTCGCAGTTGCCCGCCGGCACCAGGAACGCGGTGGCGCCGCCCTCGGCGGCGGCGACCAGCTTGAACTGGATGCCGCCGATGCGGCCGACCTCGCCCTTGTCGTTGATCTCGCCGGTGCCCGCGACGGACTGGCCGCCGTTCAGCTCGCCGGGGGTCAGCTTGTCGACGATCGACAGGGCGAACATCATGCCCGCGGACGGGCCGCCGACGTCGTTCAGGCTGATCTTGATGTCGAACGGCACGTCGGCGCGGTCCAGCGGCAGCACGCCGAGGAAGCCGGTCTCGCGGCCGTCGGCCCGGCCGAGCGTGACCGTGGCGGTCTTGCGCTCGCCCTCGTGCTCGAAGGTCAGCTGGATCCGGTCACCCGGCTTGGTGGTCTCCAGGGCGGGCCGCACGTCGTCGGCCGTCACGACCTGCTTGCCGTTGACCTCCAGCAGCCGGTCGTCGGGCTGGAGCACGCCGGCCGCGGCCGTGTCGTTCGTGATCTCGGCGGCGACGACCTTCATCGGGTAGTCCAGGTAGCGCAGCGCGGCGACCTCGGCGCTGGTCTGCGAGTCCTGGAAAGCCTTCACGTTCTGGTCGCGGACCTGCTGCTCGGACTCGCCGGGGCGGAAGAACTCCTCGCGCGGCGCGAGCGCGTACCGGCCGCTGACCCACAGGCCGAGCGCGCCGAACAGCGACACGTCGTCGGTGAGCGACACCGTGGTCATGGTCAGCCGACCGCCGGTCGGGAACGTCTCCTGGCCCTCGATCGCCACGACGTCGCCGCCGTTGACCTGGCCCAGCGTGTCGTACGTCGGACCGGGGCCCAGCGCCACGTACGGCACCCGGGCGAACCCGCCGAGCAGCCCGAGGACCAGGACCACCGCGAGGCTGATCACCAGGGTCCACGTGCGCCTGGTCAGGCCGCGCCGCGGGGGCTTCGGGGTGGGCGGTGCCTGGTCCACGACGGTGTCGGTGCCTTCGGTCACGCCCGACAGGGTACGACCACGCGGTTGCGCCGGGGGCGAACCGGTCCGCGTCGCCGCTCCTCGGCTCCGCCTCGACGCCGCATCCCGCGTACCGTGGTGGCATGAGTGACCTGCCCTTCGGGTTCGGCCCGCAGGACCCCGACGACCGAGGCCGCAAGCCGGGGGACCAGGGGGACGCGAACCCCTTCGACTTCAACCAGCTCGGCGCGATGCTGAGCCAGCTCGGCGCGATGTTCAGCAACGCGAACTCGTCGTCCGGGCCGGTCAACTACGACCTGGCGAAGCAGATCGCCCTCCAGCAGCTGGCCGGGAAGCCGGGCACCGCCCTGGGCTTCGGCCCCGACCAGGGCACCGCGGTGGCCGACGCCGTGCACCTGGCGGAGATGTGGCTCGACCCGGTGACGGCGCTGCCCGCGGGGGTGCGCACCACGCAGAGCTGGAGCGCGCGCGAGTGGGTGGAGCGCACGCTGCCGACGTGGCAGCGGCTGTGCGACCCGGTGGCGCGGCGCGTGTCCGGCGCGTGGGTCGACGCGATGCCCGCCGAGGCCAAGGAGGCCGCCGGCCCGCTGCTGTCGATGCTCGGCCAGATGGGCGGCATGGCGTTCGGCTCGCAGCTCGGCGGCGCACTGGCGCAGCTCGGTTCCGAGGTGCTGACCTCGACCGAGGTGGGCCTGCCGCTGGGGCCGGAGGGCACGGCGGCGCTGCTGCCCGCGAACATCGAGAAGTTCACCGAGGGCCTGGAGCGCCCGGCCAGCGAGGTGCTGGTGTTCCTCGCCGCCCGCGAGGCCGCCCACCAGCGGCTGTTCAGCCACGTGCCGTGGCTGCGGCAGCGGCTGCTGGACCTGGTGGAGGAGTTCGCGCAGGGCATCGCGGTGGACACCTCGGCGCTGGAGCAGCTGGCGGGCCAGGTGGACCCGTCGAACCCGGCGAGCATCGAGGAAGCGATGAAGTCGGGGATGCTCGAACCCCAGACCACGCCCGAGCAGAAGGCCGCGCTGGCCCGCCTGGAGACGCTGTTGGCCCTGGTCGAGGGCTGGGTCGACGTCGTGGTGAACGAGGCCGTCGGCGAGCGCCTGCCCGGCGCGGAGGCGCTGCGCGAGACGCTGCGGCGGCGCCGGGCGTCCGGTGGTCCGGCGGAGCAGACGTTCGCCACCCTGGTCGGCCTGGAGCTGCGGCCGCGCCGGCACCGCTCGGCGGCGGCGCTGTGGAAGCTGCTGGGCGACCAGCACGGCATCGAGCAGCGCGAGAGCGTGTGGGAGCACCCCGACCTGGTGCCGTCGGCGGAGGACCTCGACGACCCGATGGAGTTCGCGGAGCGGTTCGGGACCACGCGCAAGGCGCTGGAGGACCCGATGGCGGAGCTGGAGCGCACGCTGCGCGACAAGTCCGACGACGGCGCTCCCGACGACGGCGCCGCCGGCGCGGGCCCCTCCGACGAGGACGGCCCCTCGGGCGGCGACGCCAAGTAGCGCCCGGGTGCGCGGCGCCGTCGTCGCCGCGCACCGGTCCCGCTAGTCCTCCTCGGTGATGCCCAGGCCCGCGGCCGCCGAGATGCCCTCCAGGTACCCGATGGCGCGCTCCGCCCTCGGGTACCTGTGCACGAGCTGCCAGAAGTCCTTCCCGTGGCCGGGCACCCGCAGGTGCGCCAGCTCGTGCACCAGCACGTAGTCGAGCACCCACGAGGGCACCTCGCGCAGGCGCTCGCTGATCCGGATCGTGCCCTCGCTGGGCGTGCACGACGCCCACCTCGTGCGCATCGGCGGCACCCACCGCACGCTGCTCGGGCGCACGCCGTCCAGGTGGCGGTCGGCGAGCTCCTCGCACCGCTGGAGCAGGGCGGCGTCGGACGTGCGCGTCGGCGACCGGCGTCGGGTCTCGCTGCGCTGGAGGCGGCTCAGCATCTCCGCCACCCAGTGCTTCTCCTCGGTCTTCGTCATGCGGGCCGGCAGCAGGACGACGACGGTGTCCCCTTCGCGGTACGCGCTCACCATGCGACGGCGCCGGGCGCTGCGCCGCACCTCCACCTGCGGTTCGGGCATGGCATTCACGGTAAGGCCCCGGACCGACAATCCGCGGCGGCCAAGCGGCGGCGTGTGTGGCAACGGACGATCAGGTTCCACCGAAAGGCGGCTGGACACGATCGACGCGGCGTGCAGCGGGACGGACTCCCCACAGGTAGCGTGCTGGTCAGCCCCCGAGTGTGGCGCAGATCGCCCCGCACTCTCGAAGCAAGGAGGAAGCCGTGGCCGAGACCTACAACGGCTACTGCGTCAAGTGCCGTGAGAAGCGCGATTTCACGGGCGAGGTGCACGAGAGCAACAACCGCAGGATGGCCAAGGGCAAGTGCCCGGTCTGCGGGACCACGGTGACCCGGATTCTCGGCAAGGCGAAGGTCTGACGTCCTGCGGGTGGCCGGGCCGCGCGCCCGGCCACCTGTCAAGGGCCCCGGTGTCGCCTGTGGACGGATCGCGGACCTGTGGACGGGCGTTTCGCGATTCCGGGCGGCGGGGCCACGCTGCCGGTGTGGATCTCCCGAACCGACCCAGGGTCCTGCCCGGCCTGCCGCTGCTGCGCCGCCGGAACGACGTGGTGCAGATCGGCACCGACCCCCGGCACGCCGTGCTGGTCGAGGACGTGCCCGCCCCCATGGCGTCCGTCCTGCTCGACCTCACCGGCCGGCACACCCTCTCCGAGCTGCGCGAACAGCTCGCGCCCCACGGCACGCAGGCCGTCGAGCTGGCGGGCGTGCTGCACGGGCTGGCGCGGGC
Organism: Saccharothrix longispora; assembly: GCF_031455225.1. GTDB lineage: Bacteria > Actinomycetota > Actinomycetes > Mycobacteriales > Pseudonocardiaceae > Actinosynnema > Actinosynnema longispora. Next base: position 7,696,306 of record NZ_JAVDSG010000001.1, on the reverse strand, counting down.
CGGCCTGGTCGAGGAGTCGGTGCCCGCGCCGCACCCCCGGCTGACCGCCGAGGTGTCGTCGTGGGCGCTGCGGACCCGTCGCCCCGCGCCCGGGCTGCCCGCCGAGCGGGCCGACCGGGTCGTCGTCGTGCACGGCGAGGGGCGGCTCGCGGTGACCGTCGCGACCCTCCTCGCCGCCGCCGGCGTGGGACACGTCCGGGTGGTCGCGCGAGGCCGCGTCGGACCGGAGGACACCGGATCGGGTTACACCGACGACGACGTGGGCAGGCCGCGCTCCGCCGCCGCGGCGGCGGCCGTGGAGCGGGCGTGCGGCGGTGTCCGGCCGGCGCCCCGGCACGTCGACCTCGTCGTGCTGGCGGACGTGCTGGTGCCCGCGCCGGAGCTGCTCATCGGCCTGCTGGCCTCGCGCACGCCGCACCTGGCCGTGCGCGTCCGCGAGGGCCTCGGCGTCGTCGGGCCGCTCGTCGTGCCGGGTCGCAGCAGCTGCCTGAGGTGCGCGGACATGCACACCGCCGACGAGGACCCGGAGTGGCCGGTGCTGGCCGCGCAGCTCGTCGACCGCGTCCAGCACGCCGACGTGGCCACGGTGACCGCCACGGCGGGCTTCGCCGTCGGCCAGGCGCTGCTGGCGCTCGACCGCGGCGCCGAGATGCGCACCCGGCCACCGACCTGGGACGCGGTCGTGGAGGTCGACGCGTTCGCCGGGGCGGTGGAGCACCGGATAGCGCCGGTGCACCCGCGCTGCGAGTGCCGCTCCGCGACGTGACGGCCCCTCAGGGAGAGCTGTGTAGGTTTTGGTGGGGTAACGCGATCCAGCGCGACCACGAGGACCGGCGGGAGGAGAATTCCCGGGTGACTGAGATCCCGCGCAAGGCCGTGCAGCGCACCGCCAAGCTGGCCAGCCTCCCGCTCGGGGTGGCGGGCCGGGTGGTGGGCGGCTGGGGCAAGCGCTTGGCAGGCCGCAGCTCCGATGAGGTCAACGCCGAGGTGTCGGCGAAGACCGCCGAGCAGGTGTTCGCGGTGCTCGGGCAGCTCAAGGGCGGCGCGATGAAGTTCGGCCAGGCCCTGAGCGTGTTCGAGGCGGCGGTGCCGGAGGAGCTGGCCGAGCCGTACCGCGAGGCGCTGACCAAGCTCCAGACCGCGGCGCCGCCGATGCCGACGCGCACCGTGCACCGCGTGCTGGCCGAGCAGCTCGGCACGGGCTGGGCCAAGCGGTTCGCGTCGTTCGACGACACACCCGCAGCGTCCGCGAGCATCGGCCAGGTGCACCGCGCGGTGTGGCACGACGGGCGCGACGTGGCCGTGAAGGTGCAGTACCCCGGTGCGGACGAGGCCCTGGAGTCGGACCTGAAGCAGCTGCTGCGGTTCAGCAGGCTGATGCAGGCGATCATGCCCGGCACCGAGGTGAAGCCGCTGCTGGAGGAGCTGCGCGACCGGTACCTGGAGGAGTTGGACTACCGCACCGAGGCGGCCAGCCAGCGGGTGTTCGCCAAGGCGTTCGCCGACGACGACCACGTGCTCGTGCCGCGCGTGGTGGCCAGCTCGCCGAAGGTCATGGTCACCGAGTGGACCGAGGGCACCCCGCTCGCGAGGATCATCCGCGACGGTTCGCGGGAGGACCGCGACCTGTCCGGCCAACTGCTCGCGGAGTTCCACTTCTCCGCGCCGAGCCGGTCGGGGCTGCTGCACGCCGACCCGCACCCCGGCAACTTCATGCTGGGCGCGGACGGCCGGCTGCGCGTCCTGGACTTCGGCGCGGTGGCCCGCCTGCCCGACGGCCTGCCCAGGCCCCTGGGGCTGATGACCAGGTTGGCGCTGGAGGGCCGTTCGGCGGACCTGGAGGAGCTGCTGCGCACCGAGCACTTCATCCGCCCGGGCACCGAGCTGCACGCCGAGGACGTGCTGAACTACCTGGCGCCGTTCGTCGAGCCGCTGCGCACCGAGACGTTCCACTTCACGCGCCGGTGGTTGCAGCAGCAGGCGGAGCGGGTGGGCGATCTCCGCAGCCCCGATTCGCAAACGGGAAGGTCCCTCAACCTTCCGCCCCAGTACCTACTTGTCCACAGGGTGACGCTGGGTGCGACGGGCATCCTCTGCCAGCTCGACGCGAACGTGCAGGCCAAAGCCATCGTCTCCCGCTGGCAGCCGGGCTTCGCGGACTGAGTTGTCCACAGCTTCCGGAGTTGTCCACAACCAGCCCGCGCTCCCTGGCACACCGCCCCGGTGTCCGCCACCGTTGCCCCCATGGACACCACCAGGACCACGGACGTCACCAGGACCACGGACGTCGCCAGGACCGCCGACCTGAAGGCCGCCGGCGTCCCCGGCCACGTCATCGAGCTCAGGTGCCGCCCCGGCGGCCCGTGGCAGCGCATCCTGCCGGGCGTGCTGCTGCTCAGCGCCCAGCCGCCCACCCGCGCCCAACGCCTCCGGGCCGCCGTGGCCTACGCGGGTCCGGGCGCGGTGATCACCGGAGCCGACGCCCTGGCCGCCCAGGGCCTGCCCGCCCGGCCACCGCGCCACGTCCACCTGCTGCAACCGGCGAGCCGCCGCCGGCAGGGCACGCCCCGGGTGGTGCTGGAACGCACGAGCCGCCCACCGGGTGTGGTCGTGCGCGACGGCCTGCCGTTCACCGAGCCGACCAGGGCGGTCCTGGACTCGGTGCGGCACGAGCCCTACCCGCTGAGACGTCACCACGTCCTGGCCGGGGCGGTGCGCGCGGGCCTGTGCACGGTCGAGGACCTGACGGCGGAACTGGAGGCGGGCAGCAGACGCGGCACGGCCGCCACCAGGTCGGCCCTGAGGCTCCTGGCCGCCACCCTCCGCTGACCGGCTGTCGGCCGGCCCCCGGCCGGAGCACCGGTCGACCCGATCCCGCCTACCGGATCACGGCCTGCCGGATTCCACCGATCGTGTCCCGCCCGGCGGGACACCCGAGCCCTCAGGAGGTCCCCGGCCCCCACCCACCACCTCGTCCCGAGCGGCACCGCCTCATCCCCAGTGGTCGGCGGGGAGCTTCCCCTCGATGTCCCGCACGTGCTCCCGCGCGCAGACGTGGCACAGCCACTGGTCGACGCCGCGTTCCCGCTGTCGCGCCCAGGCCAGCAGCTGGGCGGCGTCGGTGACCGAGTCCCGGGTCCGTCCGCACCGGGCGCACGCGCCACCGGCGTCGGTCATGCCCTGCGACCGAGGTGGACGGTGTTGGCCAGGAGCAGGAAGACGTCGTCGCGCGACCCCAGGTAGGCGGGATCGCCCGGGTCGAGGAGCTGCCGGACGGTGCGCCGGTCCGCGGGGTGCAGCAGGTCGCCGGCGATCTCCGCGAACCAGCGGAGCCGGTCGACGGCCCAGTCCCGGACCGCCTGCCCGGCGGGCGCGGGGTGGTCGACGAGGTAGCTGAAGGCCGTCACGTCGAGCAGGCCGAGGTCGGCGAGCACGGTGTTCCAGCCACCGGACATCCGCACGGAGCCGTGGGTGTCCTCGCGCATCCGCACGAACCACTGGGCGCGCGCGGCGGCCAGTCGTTCCTGCAAGCCGGGCTCCCCCACCCCCAGGTCCCACGGGAGGAACTTGCCTTCGAGCCCGCCCTCGGCGAGCGCCAACCACCCACCCGGCGCCACCGCCTCCACCAACCCGGCCACGGCGGACCGCTGGTCCGGCAGGTGGTGCACCACGTTCGACGCCCACACCAGCTGGGCGGGTCCGGCGAGGTCGACGGGCCGTTCGGCGGCCAGGTCGGCCAGCACCGGCCGGACCCGGACGGGTGCGCTGGTCGTGTCACCGCCGTAGGCGGCGGCCGAGCGTGCCGCGCTCGTCGCCGCGTCCAGCAGCTCCGGTGTGGCGTCGACCAGCACGACCGTCCCGCCGCCGCGGGCGACCAGCGCTTCGGTGAACGCCACCGCCATCCCGCCGGCGCCGCACCCGATGTCGAGGACGGTCGGGGTGTCGGGCAGGGCGCGGACGAGCCGGCGCGCGACGACGCGGTGGGCCTCCGCGTCCAGCTCGTCGGCCTGCCGCAGCATCGTCAGGCGGGACGACCAGTCGATCCGGTCGGGGGTTCGGCCCGGGTGGTGGTGAGCCGGGTGGTGAGAGTGAGCAGCCACACAACGCACCGTACCGACGACGGGACGATCCCTCCCCCCGAAAACGGCGAGGCCCGCCTCCCCGTGTCGGACGGGAAGGGCGGGCCCGGTCGTGCATCAGAGGACGCGGGCCTTCAGTCGGGCCCTGCGCTCGGCCCAACCGGCCAGCCGACGCCACCTGCGGGCGACGACGAGGCGGTGGGCCAGCCGATGCTGTCGCGCGTATATCTCCGCGTCGTGCATTCGGGATCTGGCCAGGTTTTCTTCGAGCAACATGGGGTTCCCCCTGGGGTTCAGTTCGATGAGCACGGCTTCGTCGCTGGTGGTTCGGTACGTGGTCACGCGGCGGCCTCCTGGTCGGTAGCCCCCCGGACAGCGGTCGCGGCGGGCGCCGCGGGAACAACGGGTGCCGCGTCCTTGCGCGGGCGCCCACGGGGGCGCTTGCGCGCGATCACGGCTCCGCGCTCGAAGATCTCGCCACCCCAGACCCCCCAGGGCTCGTGCCGGGCGAGCGCACCCGCGAGGCACTCGGCGATGACCGGGCACGCGGCGCAGAACTTCTTGGCCTCCTCCAACTCCGCCGGTGCGTCGGCGAACCACAGGTCGGGATTGTTGGTGCGGCAGGGGAGCTCCAGGCCGGCGTCCGGCGCGGTGTCGATCAAGGTCGCGACACCAGCTCCGATCAGGTCGGACTCGGTGGACAGCGTCCCGGCTATCGGGACGGTCACGGTCAACATCAGGTGGACTCCTGTCAGGGTCTTGCGTGGGGTAAGTGGGTCGTGCAGGAAAACGGGGTGAAAAACACGAAGGCCGCGGACCTGGTTACGGGTCCGCGGCCTTCGTGGGTTCAGTGGCCTGACTACTGGTGCGTCAGGTACTTCGCCCTTGCGCGGACGGCGCAACGATCTGAGTCGGGACAACGGTCGGGGCGTACGGCGCCGGGACCTGAACCAGCTGAACTCGCGCACCCCACGTGTGGGTGTGGCGATCGCGGGCAGACCTCTCCCCCGCGACGTGAGCCGTGCCGGACACCAAGAGAGCCCCGGTCATCAGGTAACCGGGCTCCTCGAAGCACTCGAGAGTGTTCACAACCGGTCACCTCCTAGGGCGTTCTCGTGTCGGGTGCAGCTCTTTGATTCCCCAGCGGGCGCTTCGCGCCCGGCCTCAGCAGGTTATGACCCCGCGCACGGCGGGTGCAACCGGTTTTTCCAAATACCTGTCGATCGTGTGAAGTTTCCGTGTTTGCCCTGTACAGACGGCCGGTGCTCGATCAAGTCGAGGACCGGGCCGCCCGCCGGCGGGCAACCTCGACAACCCCCGTCGGCACCCGGTCGACCCCACCTGCGAGGCAGTCGGCGGCACGCCGGCACAGCGCCCGCGCGCGGGTCCGGGGACACCGCGCGGCAGGGCCGCGGGAGCTTTATAGCGACCCCGGTCACGGGCGCGCCACCGGATTAACGGCCGACGCGGGCCACCGCGCGGGTCGGTGGCGCGGGGTCGGTGGCCCGGGGTCAGTGGTTGCTGCCGCGGACCAGGGTCAGGACGTCGTCGCCGTAGCGGTCGAGCTTGGAGGCGCCGATGCCGGTGATGGCGACCAGGCCGGCGACGTCCTCGGGGCGCTGCTCCGCGATGGCCACCAGGGTCGCGTCGGTGAACACGACGTACGCGGGCACCTTCAGCTCGCGCGCCCGGTCCGCGCGCCACGCGCGCAGGCGCGTCAACAGCTCCTCGTCCACGTCCGAGGGGCACGAGGTGCACCGGCTCAGCTTGACCGACCGCGCGTCCACCAGTGCCGAGCCGCAGACCCGGCACTGGGGCTTGGGCTTGCGCTGGAGCGGTTCGCGCTGGAACGGGGCGCGCTGGGCGGCCCCCGCGACACGCGAAGCGGGGTGGTCGTCGGGGATGAGGCCGTAGAGGAAGCGGCTGCGCCGGCGGTAGCGGCGCCCGCCGCCCGCGCGCGCCAGCGCCCACGACAGCCACAGGTGCTCGCGGGCGCGCGTGACGCCCACGTAGAGCAGCCGGCGCTCCTCCTCGATCGCGGCCTCGTCGCCGTCGGCGTGCTGGATGGGGACGGTGCCCTC